>NZ_CVTS01000067.1:0-1756 GCF_900004755.1 Pseudomonas sp. 25 R 14
AACAATTACCAATTTAAAAACACGTTAAGATACTGATTTATAAGTGTTTTTTTGAATTTTTGTCGCATTTTTTTCTATCACTGTATCTAGATAGACGTAAAACTGAGCACTAAGCTTCGTTTCACGGTTAATGCGAGGTTTCTCAATGGACACAGTCAGTGCTTTTTTCTCGATTGTTTCTGGTGCCAGTCCTTTGGTGCTGGTAACGACGGTTTCAGTGGTTGCCCTTTTGGTGGTTGCTGAGTGTGTTAGGCAGGTTTGTAAGGCAGTTTCTAAAGGAAAAGATTAATGGCAAGGAAGTTCAGTAAGTGCCCTACTTGGTGGGTTAGGGACCCAGAGCAAAATCTGTCCAAGTTCATAGGAGGCAAATCATCTGGCTGTGGGATTGCAGCCTTGAAATGCCTCATCGCCCTATCGAGCTCGATAGATTTTTGGACGCGTCAGGCTAAATTGTCGTTGTCCGATCTGGAAAAGCTGACAGGCCTTTCAAGACCTATGGTCATAAGAGGTTTGGGCAGGCTGGTGGAGGCGGGCATCGTCCTGGTCGACAAAACCAATCATGTCCATGTGTATGAACTCACTGAAAAGACGGGAGATTCGTACTGGGCAAAAATCCCGTTTGATCGCGTAAGAAAGCATTTGCCGGAAATCTCTAACCGTGGAGAGGTGTACCTAACGGCCCTAAAAATCTATTTGGTTCTAGTGTCCATCCGCCCAAACGAAAGTGATTCGGTGGCCATTGGTTATGAAAAAATCAGGGATTATGTGGGATGTCAGCGAAGCAAAATCAGGCCTGCCCTCGACGTTCTTTATAGCCATACCTTGATTCGCATTGCGCATAGTGATGAATCGAAGGAAAGGCATAACGTCTATACGATTCTTGGTCTCTAGAACGGCTTTATCCCTAGCCGGAATCCTTCCCCCTTTGATGGATGAGTTTCCGATTCGGAAACTTTTGGCTCATTCGTCCAGAGCGCTGAACAAACTGGCCCAGGTGGCGGGTTCTTGAGGTTTTTCAGGAGTTGAGGGTTTGGGGTGTTCTGGTTTGTGCTCGATGAGCAGAACGGTGGCGCGCAGCTCCTGGACTTCCTTGCGAAGTGCCTGGAGTTCAGCCAATACCTGGTCCCACGGTTGATCTGTGCCAATGTGTGCCACATCAGGTGTGACAAGCTGTGCCACAGGAACCAGGGCACCGTAAGCGCGCATCAGTTCCGAGGTCTCAAATTGGCGACATCCGGAAGGGTCAAGTCCATATGAAACAAGGCCTCTATCCATATCTCTATAGATTGAGCGTCGACTTCTTCCGGTTAGTTTTACGGCTTCGTTGAGGGTGTGCCATGCCATGGATTATGACTGTGCCAAAGTGTGCCAAAGAGGCAGGAAGCTTAATCCATGGAAAGGTATTTTGCCTAAAAGGGGAAGGATTCCGGCTATGCCTGAAAAACTCATTAAAGCTTCAGTGTCATCTGGTCACTTTTTGTGATCGTAAACGAGAAACCAATGATTTTTCGACCCTGCCGGCGAGGCTCTGCCGTAACAGTCAAATCAGTATTTTTATTCAGTTCAGCTAGGGCTGGGTCAATGACCCACCTACGCAGATCTTTGACGTTAGGATATTTTTCCCCCAGGTCGAGCATTTCGCGCAGCTGGGCGAGCGTGCATTCCCGCTGTTTGAGTTTGATGAATTGACTCATCAACTCATAGAGGCGGACAGAGTAGAAGCTAGACAGGCTGCCGATCTGCTTTAGCTGGTAAC
>NZ_CVTS01000067.1:1806-3568 GCF_900004755.1 Pseudomonas sp. 25 R 14
GGCCTTCCCTATATTTCACATGGAAAACCCAGCGCATACGCTCCACTAGCTTGCCCTTTACGTATCGACGAATGTCCCGGTTGAACAACCTAGTAGCTGCATCGTCCAGTGCCTCATAGGCGTGTTTCACATCAATGCCAAACACATCAGCAAAGATGTCGGCCCGGACGGTCAGATAGCCGTCCTTAGGCAGAGGTTTGCGCGAATCAATCAGCGACGCTGCGCAAAGAACCAAGCGTTTCTCGTTGAGCGTCAGAGTATGTGAGGCCTCAATAAGCTTGTTTGACTGAGTAACCTTGTTCTCAACCATTTTCAAATCTCTACCCGGAATCTCTCCCTGTTAAGGTATTTGGGGAGAGGGAGTTAGTCAACATACTCTCCCTGATCCCGAGGAAGGAACAGCTATCTGTGTTTGTGGATAACAGCCGGAATCTCTCCCCTTAAACCCGGAATCTCTCCCCCTTAAACCCGGAATCTCTCCCCCTTAAACCCGGAATCTCTCCCCCTTTATCGTAAAAAATCCTTTTAAAACAAAGAGTTATTGATTCTAAAACAAGGATAAAACAAGAAAAACAAGCTTTAAAAGCCAGGAATTCCAAACGTTGACCTATAGACGATTGCCAACTGACTGCAACACCTAGGAATAGGCCAATGAAGATGTAAAAGAAGGAAGATATCCGTTCTCCAGGTATAGCGCCGCTCCAGTCGCTGTGCGCCCTCCATACACCGCGAGCAACCTTGACGTCGAGGAAGGGCTGCTTCGCTCCTTCACGGCGCAGGCTCCGCCCTGCGCGCTTTGCTTGCTCGCAACTTAGCCCTTAGGGGCCTGTCTTAGGTTCAGGGTTCACCAGACGCAGAACCTAAGACCCAGATCTAGTTCCTCTCAGATGTGAACCGCTTCCGCTGTCGACTATTAGTTACGCATTTCCCGTATCCCATGGAAGAGATTTAAAGAACGCGGACACTCTGGTGTAAGACTCTTCGAAATCTGGTAGCTCTACGACAGTATCCTTTAGGGATGCGTACCCTTCAAAAGAACGTCTTTTTATTTCAGGGTCGTCTATGCCATTTACGTTTAGAAGATAATCGATGTTTTTACCTTCGCTCTTATTGAGTAAGGAGCGGTGAATTTTTGTTTTTTCTTCTTCGCTTAAAGTATAAATTGTGCTGAGTAAATAGTTTACATCGTATATATCCTGCTCTCTATTTCTTTTCCGCTCAGATTGCTGAAGTATAGATCTAATTTTTTCAGCAAGTAAATCGCATATATCATATGCCTGGATTTCACCATCATGATCACCAAGCTGTAACATTTCAACGTTGTATGATTTTTCATTGAAGCTGTAATCAATTACAATTACTAAAGGGCAATTTTTTTCATTAAGTCGCTTCATTTGAGCCGCGTTGCTTCGCAAGCAATAAGCAAGCTTCATCTTAATCGTTGGGAAAGTACCTTTTGGATTTGGCTTTATTTGGTACGATTGTAGTTGGCATTTTATTCCATAGTTTAGTCCAGACTCAACCACGTCCATGGATTCATTTAACGACTTTTCAAACTCTTCTAGATCTATCTCAGCAAGTTTTTTTTCTGTAGAAAAATCGATATCCGTTGTGAACCGAGTGCTCCCATAGCGAATCCCAAGAAGTGTTCCTCCTTTTATGATCATGCTAGTTCTTAGAGACTCATTTGAAGATATAGCTCTAAGGATGATGTGGGTAGCTTGTCTGGCCAATAGGTAATCAGGCTGGGCTTCTTGAACCC
>NZ_CVTS01000067.1:3618-8619 GCF_900004755.1 Pseudomonas sp. 25 R 14
AGCTTGTCTGGCCAATAGGTAATCAGGCTGGGCTTCTTGAACCCACTGCTCAATATCAATTTCCATATTGTTGTGCTATTTCCGCGTTAAGTGAAAGAGACCAATCAGCGTCAAAAATAGGAGAAAATGGTTCTCCAGGGACTAATATTTTCGAGCTACCTCTAGAGCGTTGCGACTCAATTTGCCATTCGGTCAGTTTTGGATGATCGACACCTACTATTTTTTGCAAAACGAATCCTGTACGTGCGATGTCAATTTTTCTGCCATGTTCATTTAGGAAATCTATAATTTGGGATGAATATCTACTACCGTATTCTACATACGTATCTATTACGTGATCTATCCCACCGCACTCTTTTGGGACTCTGAGCATATCCACAAAAGTTTTCCCTATGGATGAAACTTTCATAGGACTATTTTTTATTTGCACTGGTTCTATAAAATCTGTCTCGGTAGAGACGATAAGCTCTTTTCCCAAGATGGGCATATTTTTGGGAAATTTTGGTATAAAATGCATTGGCTCTATAAAAATATTACTGGCAATGCGTATCTCATCTAAAGATTTTTTTCGCCACTCTGCGGGAGAGCAAGTAGTCAAGCGAATGACTTTTGGTATTCTATCGGTTATGCCATACCATGCCATTGCATTTATTTTAGAAATATAAGCATGCGGATATATAGTACAAGCAATTTCTTGGGGGCTGTACTCGGGCTTACCGCGAATCACATAACTATTATATAAGTAATCTTTTGCATAAAAATCTGTAGGCGAAAGTTCACCTAGAGTGACGAGCAACCCAGCCCTTTCTAGTTTTGATATGTTATTGCTGTAATCATTAACAGAAGCTTGAGCTTTTCTGATAAGCCCGATCTTTTGGCCTTTATATTCCTTCGCTATATAGAATATATATATCTGCTCGGATATTCGCTCCCTCGTAATTACTGAATAAGGGTAGTCGTTTAGCACCCATGCCATGAGCGCTTCCTCAAGCAATATCATGTGTGTTCGCCTTTTCGCATGGTTTCAACTCTTTACGGATATACGTCCTAAGGACGTATATCCGTAAAGAGCGTTCAAGTCAAGGAAAAGCTTGATTTTGCTGGCTTTCGTTGTTTTTCGATACCAAGGCCGCTACAATAAATCCTTAGGATTTATTGTAGCGGCCTCTATACAAGAAAATTAAACGTTTTTTTGCCCTTGGGACGTGCGTTTTTTGGATCAGTTTTGGCTGGCATCGGGCTCTATAGTTGAGCTCGCTTCAGACCATCGTCTATGGATCATCGGATGGTGGGCCGCTGAAAAAAATATCGATCAAAATCTTGAGCACAAAAATTAAAAACTTAATTCTTTTAAACATCTATTAACGCTCCATTCGTGAATGACTCCCCACGCAAGGTTTGGGGGGCCTGAATCGGCGCAATGCCTATCCGAATGGTGTTTACAGTTTTGCGTTTTGATCTTTTTCAGTTCACTTCGCACGTACGAAAGACCCTGTGCGAAGGGGTCAAGACACCCCCGGCAATGGTAGGGATTGCAGGTGATGCAGGGCTGAAAGAATCAAGTCTTGGTGGTTATAAACGAAGGACCCGATACGCCAGGCGAGGCGGATCCATTCAGCGGAAGTGAGTTTTGGAGATGGTTTTTTAGGGATGGCACGGTAAAGACCTTTTTGGATTGTCTTTGTATTTAGTGCTGAGCCATTTGGAATTGACCTTAAAAAACGACCGTTCGTCGGTTTATTTTCATTGGTCTCGCTGGCCTGTTGTGCCCCGCTTTGCTCCCTCCGCATGCTTGATATAGAGCTGGCCGCAAGAGCCTGCGTAATGGAGTAAAACGCTATGATCGAGCCCTCTTTCTTCCTCAAAGCCACTGGTGTGCTGGTTGTGTCCGTGCTGTTGCTTCGCTGGTGGTGTGCAAAGCGAAAAGCGAAGTGGGAGGCCGGTGGTTATCCACCAGGCACGAACTGACACGCACCTGGTTGGGAGGTAATCCGGAATTCGCATAACGGCGTTATCCTTAAACCCCAAACACAAAAAAGCCCGCAAATGCGGGCTTTTTTGTGTTTGTACACCAGATTTCTGAAGATCGCCCTCTGCGTGGGTCTGGATTCAACGAGCACTGGTTAATTGTCGTCACCGTCATAGCCCAGTGCTAGCTCGTTTCGTAAATCATCAATGTAGGTCGTAGCGTCGTCGAGTTCGCGTTCCAAGGAGCTGATCTGCGATCTGAAGGTGATCTCTTTGACCCAAGCGTTCACTGTGGACTGCGAACATCCCAGCGCCTTCGCGACATCAGCTTGTTTCGATCCATATTTCGTAACCAAGGCATATGCAGCCACCATCGCTTTTTCACGTGGCTGCCCACCGTTATTTTTGTACACCATCGGCAATTCCTTATCAGTTATCAGATATTCGATATCGAATATCTGATAACGAGATTAATGAGGATAGTCAGATGTGTCAAGGCTGAGCCCTTTGAGGTTAGAACCACTCGTCAGGACAACGCATAACGGGACATTCGTTAAATGCCTACCCACAGAAAAGCCCACCCCGGTGGGCTTTTTTGCGCCTGCTGGACACCAGAGGGTGGGGGTCTGGTGTACCTTTCTAGGCGTGTCTGGTTTGACGCAGTCCCAAGGAGAGGTGACATGGAAATTCGTACCTTTCACACCGAAAAGTTTCGCACTGCGAAACTCTCCCTTTGGAAGTCATTTTCGCGGACGCGAAAATAGGAGGCCGTCACGATGCGAGCAGGAATCCAGGAAGAAACGTTGCGCGCCATGCTTGAAGCCGGCGCTGTACGTGAGGTGCTGATCAGCCGGCAGGACGATAAATGGGGTTTGGCGATTCGCCTGGGCGGCGCGGGAAGCCGTTGGCTGCCGGTGCGCTCGCGCCGTGAGGCGCTGCGCACCTGGTCCAGCCTGACGGCCGTCGGGCGCTTTGCCGAAAGCCTGGGGGTGAAGGGGTTTGCCGTCGAGCTGTGAAAAGATTTCGCATGCGAAATCTTTCCGAATCGGAAAGTCACGCCAAACCGCACAGCGGCGGCGCAAAGACGGCCAGACAGCCCGGTACCAAGCCCACCAGATGAAACACCAGGTGCAGCAGATCGAGCAGCAAGGAGGCCATGACATTGACCAGGGTGTCGTACAAAAACGCTTTGAAGTGAGCCATGTGAGGCATCCTCAATGATTTGGGGATACCCATTAGAAGGCACGTTTGCGCGTGTCATTAGCCCCACTTTGCATGTTTTTGAAAAAATCCCAGAGCCCAGACTGGGATTTCTCGCATGCGAGAAATTCACGCTGAAATACAAAAAATTCAGCTCTGATTGGGTTGAGGCTGAACGCTAACGGCCAAATTTGCGCGTTAGCGTTCAGATTTGACCTAGGGGTAGCTCATCAGGTGACTCCTGGCTCATTTTCACGGACGCGAAAGTGACGCTGAAACACAACCTAATCAATCGGCCCCCCAAGTGTTAGTAGTCGGTGTGTAAAAGCCACTTTTTTACCTGGCACAGCCCGTAAACAGGCGACATCGAGAAGCATTTTTGGGGTAAAAACGGTGAAACGGTGGCTTTTACACACCGGCCCTGACACTTGGGGGGCTGCTATAGACACTTGGGGGGCAAACCATGGAACACACCGATAACACGCCTTATTTCATTGAACTTGGAGACGACCAGGGCGAGTGTTTGGGCGAGCCGTTGTGCATTGTCCGCGAGCGCGGGGAGGACGATCGGCGCGCCTTCGCCAGGATCAGGCAGGTGATAGCGGTAGCCCGGGCAGAAGCTGAGGGAAAAGACCGCGTAGAGAACGGCTAAGCAACGGCAGAAGAACACCGGGCAACGGTGATCGGTAGGTCAGGGCAACGCCTGAGCAACGCAGGGACGGCGGGCAAGATAGGTGAAGTGGGCCTACCGGCCCCTTCACGTCTTGCCCATTCACCTGCGGCTCAAGGGGGGGAGATACGTAGCCGGAAGCCTTTCCTTTTTAGATGGAGAACCGAAATTTTATGGTTAGCAGGGAGATTTTTTTGCCGTTTAGCGGAAAAAATCATGCTGCCATTTACCGATGTGAAAAATCACCTGGATTACCGTTTACCAAAAAACGCGTTTTTTTTGATTCCTGTTTACCGATATAGCGAAAACAATTACCAATTTAAAAACACGTTAAGATACTGATTTATAAGTGTTTTTTTGAATTTTTGTCGCATTTTTTTCTATCACTGTATCTAGATAGACGTAAAACTGAGCACTAAGCTTCGTTTCACGGTTAATGCGAGGTTTCTCAATGGACACAGTCAGTGCTTTTTTCTCGATTGTTTCTGGTGCCAGTCCTTTGGTGCTGGTAACGACGGTTTCAGTGGTTGCCCTTTTGGTGGTTGCTGAGTGTGTTAGGCAGGTTTGTAAGGCAGTTTCTAAAGGAAAAGATTAATGGCAAGGAAGTTCAGTAAGTGCCCTACTTGGTGGGTTAGGGACCCAGAGCAAAATCTGTCCAAGTTCATAGGAGGCAAATCATCTGGCTGTGGGATTGCAGCCTTGAAATGCCTCATCGCCCTATCGAGCTCGATAGATTTTTGGACGCGTCAGGCTAAATTGTCGTTGTCCGATCTGGAAAAGCTGACAGGCCTTTCAAGACCTATGGTCATAAGAGGTTTGGGCAGGCTGGTGGAGGCGGGCATCGTCCTGGTCGACAAAACCAATCATGTCCATGTGTATGAACTCACTGAAAAGACGGGAGATTCGTACTGGGCAAAAATCCCGTTTGATCGCGTAAGAAAGCATTTGCCGGAAATCTCTAACCGTGGAGAGGTGTACCTAACGGCCCTAAAAATCTATTTGGTTCTAGTGTCCATCCGCCCAAACGAAAGTGATTCGGTGGCCATTGGTTATGAAAAAATCAGGGATTATGTGGGATGTCAGCGAAGCAAAATCAGGCCTGCCCTCGACGTTCTTTATAGCCATACCTTGATTCGCATTGCGCATAGTGATGAATCGAAGGA
>NZ_CVTS01000064.1:0-39671 GCF_900004755.1 Pseudomonas sp. 25 R 14
ACTGCGGGAATTATCAGGATCGGCTTGGCATCGCTTTGCCCCACGGCAATAAGCAGCAGGGTGGAGAACAGCGGCGCCAGGTAAGACAAGGCGCCAAGCATCGCTAGGTTTCCGTGTTTGGTCGCGTGATCCCAGGCGAAGAAGGCCAGACCCACTGGGCCCAGCCCCAGGGCGATGATTGCTGCCCATTGGCCGGCGTCCGGCCGCACCGTGGTTTCAAAAGCCAGGTGGCAGAGCAGCCCAGCCACTGCGATCAGGCCGCAAATGCCACCGATGATACTGCTTGGGACATTACTGAAACGCCGGTTGACCACCGAATAGATCGACCAGACCCACGCGCAGGCAAAGGCTGCGGCGTAACCGATAAGCGGCATGCCGACGCTTTCACCCTGTGCACGCTGTTGCATGATGAAGGCTGTCCCCGCCAGGCCGAGCAAGGCTCCCAACAGTTGGCGCTTGCGCAGCGACTCGCCAGTAGAGAACCCTGAGAGCAGGACGATCAATAGCGGCCACAGGTAGGCAATCAGGCTGGCCTCAGCCGCCGGTGCGGTCTTCAGGGCAAAGAAATACAACGAGTGGTAGATAAAGATGCCGGCGAACCCCGTTGCCCATACATACCAGGGCTGTCGCCAACTGCTGAACCCCCCAGCGCCACGCAAGCCGAGCGTGCAGAGACTGGCCACGAACGCGACGGCGAAACTCGATGCCAGCAACTGAAAGGCCGGGATTCCGGCGGTCAAGGTGGTCAGTAGCGCCAGGCACGCCCACAGGAACACCGCAATCACGCCAATCAGAGTGGCACCTACGGCGCCTTTGGTGATGGTGATGGATGCGTTAGTCGTGTTCATACAAGCCCGTCTGCGGATAATCCTGATACGGGGACAATAGATAGGTTGTACGAGGACGTATTGATCGAGCCCGCTAAAAAATTGTTCAAGTCTGCTGCTTTTAGTGGTCGCGCGCTTGCTTGCGCACCGAGGCAGGGGTCAGGTTGCGGGCTCTCTTCAGGGCATGGCTCAGTGCACTCTGGTCGGCGTAACCGGCGCGATGCGCAATATCAGTGATCGACAGAGCGGTCTGGTGCAACAGGTCGATGGCCAGATTGAGGCGCAAGGTCGCTATATGGGTAAACGGGGTGATTTTCAGGTGCCGCCCGAACAGGGCATACAAGCGCCGCTCGCTGGTGCCAGCGTTACGGGCAATGTCATGCACTGTCATGGGCGTACTCAGGTGCTGTTCGATGTAGGCCAATGCCCTGGCGAGGATAAACTGCCCGGGATCGTTCGGTGCAACCTCTGGCTGCAATAAAGAACCCAGCAGCAACCGGCTCCATGACTCAGCCATCGTGGGCGAACTGATCAACCGTGGTCCATTACTGCTTGCGTAATCGAGCAAATGACGGATATCGGGCCTGACCGCAAAAAAGCGTTTGTCATCGAGAGAGTCAAGTAACTGTACGGTGCTTTTGTGTCCATCGGCACGCTGAGTCAATACGTCCAGCACCAGGAAACTGTTATGGGTATTGGCCAGGAATGTATGCCGGACCCCGGAGGCGATCACCACGCCCTGGCTCGCATCGACCTTGCCGCCACGTCCATCGACCTCAATCTCCATACAACCGGACTGGGGCAGGACTATTTGATGAAAGTCGTGTTCGTGAAGCTCGACCTGACCAGAATAGGAGCGCAGAGCCAGAGAGAATGGTTGGGGGGGCGTAGCGTTCATCCATCACTCTCCATAATCCGAGGCGCTTATCTTACGTCAACGGTAATTCCAGGAACCAGTCTGCTAACGGTAGCAATTACGTTCGGGTAACTGCGGTTAACTTGATCACGTGTGAACACAAGAATTACATCTCTTCCTGAGACACGATCTTCGACAGGCATAAGCACGTGCTTGACGTAGTCGTACAGATCAGAAAACCCAATCTGACGTTTTTACACACTCTGGGCCGAAAGCAGCCTTCCAGAAGGACGAGCCACGGGCATCTCAGCACCGCCCTACTCTTCTTTAGCGCAAATAACGCTTATCAAACCAGAACGGCTCAATCGTCTCGAGTAAATGCGTCTGAACCTGCGGATGCGCCGCGTTAACTAAATAATTAGTCGCATGCGGAATCAACGCAGACGGCACTGGCAACAGCAATTCCCCTCCGCCATCCAGCCAACGATTACCCACCACCTGCGAAGTCGGCTCATTAGCCTGCCATCCAACTGGTAACGCTGGTGAAGCCCCCATCGACGCTCCCGGAGCAACGTCGATGCGGGTCAACTGCAACGTCGAAGGAATGTTTGCCAGGCTCAGGCGCATGTGCGCCAGCACTTCCACCATCGCCAATGCAGGATGTTCAGCCGCGTAGATCACGGAGCGTGGCAAGGTGTGCCAGCGACCATCAGTGTGATGACCACCCAGCCCGCTCAAACCAGGAAAGGCTGAAATACGCCACAACTGCATCAGAAGATGCCGTGGGCGGTACGACGTATGTGAGACTCGATCAAGCGTGCGCCTGAGTCCATTACCGACAACTGCATGGGCGAAATTGCGGGTTGGCCGGGCAGGTAATCGGCCGGAGTATTCAGCCACAGCAATGCTGCGCCTTCGTCGCCACCAAACAGTTCGACCGCCTCGGCGTACACCCGCGTCAAGCGAACCACTCGCTCGGACTCGGCTTCGCTGAAGCGGGCATTGTTGCTCAGCCGGCGTCGGATGGTGCTTTCTGGCGCGACCAGTGAGGACGATAACTTTAACTTGCTGGCGACGCGTTTGTAGCTGTGGGTGGAAATACCATTGACCACAATACGCACGGCATCTGACTCTGAAGCGAGCTTGATATCCAGCAGACGCGCCATTCGCCCGAAGACTGTGTCCACTGGGGTTTTAGGTTGAAGTGCAGCACTCATAGAATTCCCTCCATTTGATCGAATTTATACGCCAAATGACGGATAACGTACAAGTGGCGGAACCCGGGTAGCGCTTCCAGCAAGACGAGCGGTCTGAGGCTACCCGATCAAGTGCTTGGTTACGACGTGGAGAGGGCCCAGAAGGCTTCCCAAGGGCCTTTGGCTGTGGCCAAGATCGTCTGCGCTTGTACCAGGCGCACAGAATCCAGCTGCCAATCCGGCACCCTCAACCCACGATTCCCCAACCCTATCGCCAACAACTGCCCCGCCTTGATTTCCCGACTCACCTGTTCCCGCGACTTACCCGCCAACCGCGCAAACTCTGGCACCGTCAAATTAGTCGGAGCCTCATACGCCGCCAGCATTGCCTGACGCTCACGCTGAATATCCGAAATCGCCGGTTCCGCCTCCTTTACCGCCCCCTCCTCCGACGTGCTCAGGCAGGCAGCAACAGCCTCAGCATTAGAGGGTGCCAACACCCTTTTCGACGCAGCCGCCACGTCATAGACCAACGAAGTGCTAGCCGCACCTACCGCCTCCGGCAGCGAAGCTGTCCCCTCCAACCGAATCGTCAACGGCGAACTCGCGGCCTCATGTTTACCCTGCGCCCACAGGTCCAGCCGATTCGCCCAATCTTGCATCATGGTGCGGCGCTGTTCGATGTATCTGGCGTGGTTGTAGGTGCACTGACTGGATCCGGATCTGCATGGGAGAGCTGCGCATCAATCCAGTTTTTGGGATAACCAATCTCGTGCAGCGCGGTGGAGATCGTCGCGCGCATGCCATGCTCGGTGAGCAGGTCGGCATAGCCCATCCGATGCAATGCATTGTTCAGCGTGTTCTCGCTGATTCGCAGCTTTAAGTTGCTGCGATGTGAGAGCAAAAACTTTTGTGCGGGTACGACCTGGTCAGTTCGTCAGATACAAATCACAAACTATGTGTTCGCGGGTAAAATGGCATAATATGCCAATGATCGAAAGAACCTGTTTGCCCAGAGCTGGAGCTAAAGATGGCGACACGAAACGTTGTGCTCACCCCTCACCAGGAGCAGGTCATCCATGACCTGGTGCAGTCCGGCCGCTATCAAAATGCCAGCGAAGTGATGCGAGAAGGTTTGCGGCTATTGGAGCAACGCGTCGCCGAAGACACCGCCAAAATTGAGGCCCTACGCCAGGCGACCTCGATCGGCCTCATGGACCTTGAGCACGGGCGCTTTGCTCAGTTGAACAAAGGGGATCTGGAGCACTACCTCGAGGGCTTGAGCCTTGAGGCAACCATCCCCGCGAGCGAGAAACACTGAGCATGCCGCAGTATCGGATTTCCAACGCGGCGCGCGCCGACATTGTCGACATCCTCAGGCTCTCCCAGACGCAGTTCGGCGATCCAGCACGCCAGCGCTACCAGGCACTGATCCTCGCGGCGCTGCAAGCGATTGCCGACACGCCTTATCGCATTGGCAGCCACGACCGCGATGAGCTTGCACCGGGCCTTCGCAGCTATCACCTCATCTATTCACGCCAGCAGACCAAACAAACCCATGGAACGGTCAAAAGCCCACGGCATATCATGTTCTATCGTGTGGCAAACGACGACGTGATCGAGGTCGTCCGACTTCTTCATGACGCCATGGAAGTGCAACTGCACCTACCCAACGACTGATCACCGACCTGGCCTAAAGACTTAACCGGCCATGAACAGCGAAGGTAAGGCGCCCCCTCGACATCTCAAACTGAGTGCCCTGGCTGTCAGCCAACTCGGCGACCAATTGAAGCGGGAGGTTCTGGGTCCGACCGGACTTTCGAGACCCATGACCAGAAACACGACGTTCAACTTTGCGTACCACTTTCAATGCTGAACAACCGTTTCTTAGGCGTTTTCCGTAGCTAGGCGCCTGGCATTACGTTCCAGCTGCCGATGGACACGCGGATCAATGCCCCTAGCCATCAGTACCCGCGCAACATCACGCAAAGCACGAGCATCTCGTAAGCTAAGTTCAGGATAGGCACCGAGAGAAATAAGGGGTTGCTTACCCGCCCTGGAAAAACGGAAGTGCCAGCACTTGATGCCTTTCGTATTCACGAAAAGGGCGAGGCCGTTGTAGTCAGGGAGGGCGTAGTCCTTGGCAAGTGGCTTGGCGTGCCGGACTGCCATATTGGTGAGAGCCATCGTACATTCTCCGTCTCGTTTGAATAGAGGAGATTTGTACGGTTTTCAGAGAGGCGAGTCCCACGAAAAAATGATCCACCAAACACCGGATTAATGTACTAAAAAATGTACTAAAAAAACGTAGCTGGTAGTGCTTTCGAGTGGAACTTACTGGAACGAAAAAAGAGGCCGAAGCCTCTTTTTTCAGTTTCTGCAAACTTCAATAGAAGCCTGTAGAACAATAATTGGAGCGGGAAACGAGACTCGCATCTGGCGTCCGACCCATTGAAATCTAAGGGGTTTCTTTTCTTTCCGAAGCAGGAAAAGACTCAATTCTGGACTTGTTTTCGGGGTGTTTCAAGAGCGAAAAAGGAGTAACTCTAAGCAAGGCTATTGGACTCTACCCATAGCCAATGGACGAATGATCATCAAGCTGGCAGTGTCATTTTCACAGGATCATAGGGTATGCCTCCCCCCGAAAAGACGTCCCAACCTCCCCCGCTCACCAGTCAACTCACAACCGACGAATATCGGCCACCGCAGGCAACTCTTCGGGCCGGTAGACCATGAGCAGATGTTCTGGAGCCCTCTCCCGCTCAGGATCGATGGCCGCTCGGAAGGATTGGATTAAATACTTGGCGATAGGGGCGCGGATGTTAAAAACCGTTGCTGCAGTACCCTCCATGTATTCCTCACGGACCATACGGGCCTGCTCTGCCGACAGATCCCTGTGTGGCACCAGATGCACTGCAGTACTAAAAAATGTACTAAGAAAACGTGGATGGTAGTGTTTTCGAGTGGAGCTTACTGAAACGAAAAACGAGACATTCACTGGATGGTTTATTCATTGATTTTTTAATTTATCCGATTACGTCGATGCATGAATACTTGATGGTGTACTTGTTCATTACGGGGTTCAAACACGAAAAGAAGAAAGGTGGATACCGGCTATATCCACCACACGACTCCACACGTCAGGGCAATGACCGCACCCACCCCGAGCAGCCACCAGAACAGGGTGCGCTTACGCACAAGCGAAACCGCAGGTAGACATTCAGGAATCTCCTCAGGCGGCGGTTCAATTGGCACAATCACCACGGGCACTGAGGGCGGCAACGCCGGCGTTGGGCTGGTGACTGGCGGTCGTCCATCCGCTTCGGTACGACGCGCCAAGCGCTGCATCAATCCACCGAGCTGCTGACGTAACGCTTGCAGCATGACCGGAGGCTCATGCCTCTGGCTAACCAACAGCCTTGCCAGCCCCTCCAGCTTTTTGTCCATATTGGCCAGAGCGGCTAATGCCGAACGTGGGACTTCCAGGCTGCGCAGTACCCGCTGCCATTGGCCGAACAACCAACCCAATATATCCAGGCGTGCCAACACCTTGGGAGGCCACACACTTGCGCCTGCGCGGCACACGGCATCGATCATCTCTACGCCTTGGGCCATGCCTTCTAGCCCCCGCAGGTGACTGCAAGCCAGGGCAAAACAGGCGGTGGTTTGCAGGTCGGCGCCATTTTTTTCGAACAGGGCCAGGCTTAATTCCTCCACCTGGGCCCAGTCCACATCCGGACAGGCCGGATGCGTCAATTTGGCCAGCTCATTACGCAGCAAGGCAAACTCACGCAAGCCACTCGGGTCGCCGCCCACTCGCAGCGGTCTTTCCAATAACTCCGTCATTGCGCTTCCTTCAGGGTTCATGGGTTCGACAGATAGTTCTGCCGCCTCAGATGGCGTACCAACACCTTGCCCTCGGGCGCCAGGGTGGCAGCAAAAGTTACCTGCTCGCCCGCTTTGAGCTGCACGTCGAGAGCGTATTCCAGATGGCCCGGCACGGCTTGGGGCAGCAGCTCGATCTGCACCGCCGCCAAACGAGGCTCGTACTTGAGCAGCGTGTGCACCAGGGTGTTCATCAGCCCGTGCGCCGAAGCGGGCAAGCCTTGCAGGATCTGGCCCATGTCCGGCAAACCGTAATCCGGCAGGTGGCTCAACGAGCCCGCGCGGCTGTTGAGGATGCGTTGCAGGTTGTCCAGCACCGACAGGGTTTGCTGGTCTTCTTCGCGCACGCGATGCAGGTCCAGTTCACCGTCGAAGCTCTGCAGGAGTATTTCGTAGAGCGAGGGGTTCAGCTCTCCCATGCGCTATTTCTCCACCGGCGTTTGCAGCGTCAATCGGTTGTTACCCAACTCGATCACCCGCGCCTGGTCCGGGTCCAAGTCTTCGCGGGACAGGGTGAGGCGCCAGGTGTTTTTGACGGTATCCGGGTTGCGAAATAACGCCACCACCGTGACAAACTTCGCGTCCTTATGCATGGGCATGTTCAGTTGCGCGCCCTCTCCGGGCTTCACTACCTGGGCTCGCTGGTCCAGCAGATCGGCACTCAACAGGTTGTCCGCATCGCTCAGCACGCGTTCATAAGTCGCCTTGTTGATCAGCGTGTCGTCACGCAACTGATACACACGCACGAGCGTGGGCACCGACAGGCCGCTCATGTCGGTCACGTCGGTGTTCATCGCCGCCCGGCCAGTGAAGTCCAGATGCAGGGTCGTCACTTGCTTGTAAAAGATCGACTGGGTCGTGGACACGGTGGCGTCCGTCACCTTCTGAGTCAGCCCACAGCCGCCCAGCAGTGCCCCGAGCACCGCCACTGTTACTGCATTAAAAACGGTACGCGACATGCTGTGCCTCTCTGAACTGGGGGTTACCTTGCAGGCCCTGATAGCGGCCCAGATTGATGGTGATGGTGTCGTCGGCGCCGACCTGCCAAGCCGTGCCGCCCAGGCCCAGCACGCCGGTCATGCCCAGCAGCACCGGTGGGCCGCCCAGCACGGGTTTGGGCAAGCTGCGCACCGGCAGCGACAACTGCAACTTCGCGGTGCAGCGCCAGCCCAGGTACACCCGCAATAACACCAACAGGTCGGTGTACAACTGGCCTCCCGGCAGCCAACCGTGGGCTTCGTCCAGGTCTTCGGTGTACAGCGCCAGGTGCAACTGGCTGTTGGCATCAAAGCCAGCGCTACCCAGCGGCGTGCCCTGGGACAAGCCCACCGGGCGGCTGGAGGACAGACTCGCCGGCTGCGCCAAGGGGATCTTGCGCGGCCAGTGCGGTGTCACCTTGGGTTGGGTATTGGGCGCCAACAGCTTGACCAGCGCGGTGATGCCTTCAGCGTTGCGCGTGGGCAGGCGCATCACGCCCAGCAGCGCCAAAAAGCGCGAGATCGGTGTAGCCACCTGTTGCGCCGTCCCGGGAATGCCCAGGCCTACCAACCCCAGCAGGCATTGCGAAGTGGCGTCGCGGCCACCGCTTTCGAAGGCTGCTGGGTAGGAGTACTTGCGCCAGATCCGGTAGAACTGGGTAAAGATCCGGTGATTGAAGATATCCAGAAACGCCTCCAGGGCTTCATGGCCTTCGCGGCGTTGGGCGATGTCATCCAGGAAGCTGGTGGGCATCGGCGAATCAACGCCGTACAGCCCCAGCAGGCGCGTGCGCACCGTGGCCGGGCGCTCGGGATGGTACTCATCGGTTTCGATGGCCCGCAGCTCTCCGGCGGGAAAGCCCATGCCGGGGTCGGGGCGAAAGCGCACCGGGTCATCCGCCGGGTGGGCGGTGCTGCCCAACAAGGGGTGACCGGGCAACGCCTGTTCCAGCAACTGGCAGAACCGGTACAGGTTGGCCTCCGCGACCCGCCCGCCCAGTGCGTCCAGCAGACCGGAGGCTTTCAGCCGGGAATACGCTGACTGTGGTTCTCGTTCCATCGCAGGCACTTTCCAGTAGGTTGCAGGATCAGCGTGAGCTGGTTGAATAAATGAATGTCGGCATACAGGCCAAAGAAGCGGTGGAGCATCTCACCGAACAGGCTGATATCGCCCTCCCCCGAAAACCCGTTGGCATCCAGGGTGACTTCGATGTCTACGCCGCGCAGTAAAAAGCCCTTTTCGAAGCGCTGAACCAGATGGTGGCGCACATCGACAATCGCCTCCAGGCTACGACGGTTCAACTCGCTGCCGGTCCAGTCGTACAGCGCCAGCGTGCCACGCAGCACCTCGGCACTGTCGAGCATCGGCAGGAAGTTGGAGCCCAGGTGGCTGAGTACCCGCCAATGGAAACGATCCCGGTTGGGCGGGTACTGCGGCAGGCTCGGCGCACACAGGTTGCGCACCCGCAGACCGGCCTGGGTCGATTGCACGGCGGTGTCGAGCAAGGTGCTTTGCAATGCTTTGCGCGGCAACAGGCCGTTGGTGCCAGTCAGACGCAGGGACAGGCTTTCGGTGGTGTTCAAACGGTCCGCGTCGAAGCCCTCGCCCCCCAGGATCAGCCAGGTGTCGTGCAGGCCCTTGGCCGAGCGCTTCAAGCGGGTGTGGAAGTAGCGTTCCGGCGCGTCGTCGCGCAGCATCCCGCCCTTGTGGCGGAAGCTGGTGAACGGCACGTAGTCATGGCGTTCGGCGTTTTTCGACGAGGTGACCCGGTCGACCGAATAGATCTCTGTATGGCCGTCCTGCAAGCGCATCGGCCGCAGCAGGTAGTCAGTCTGCAACGGCGCCAGGGTCAAGGGGTCGGCCTCCAGCGGGAACAGGTTGATCACCGGCACCGCATGCAGGCGAATGTGCTCGTGGTTGAGGCTGAATTCGTGGGGCCACGCCTCGCGCAGTACCACGTCCAGTTCGAACCAGGGCGTGCCGGCAGCCAACGCCAGGCGCTCCAGCCCGCACAGGGTCACGAACATGAACTTCTCGCGGAAGGTGAAATATTCCAGCAGCAACTGATATCCGCTGAAGGCGCTGTCGCCCTTGGGCCACAGGCGGTCTTCATCGGCAAAGCCCTTGGGTGCGAAATGCGCCTGCAGCGCCTGGCGCTCGGTTTGCCCTGGCAGGCGCGCATACACCGCCTGGGTGTTCAAGGTCAGCGCCTGATGCAAGGCGCTGGCCAGTGGCGCGTCGGCATTGAGGTACAGCGGCAGGCGGCTCAGGTCGATCTCGCCCCAGTCGGTCAAGGCGCCGCAGGCAAAGCGCAGGCGCAACACCGAACGGCCGTCCGGCTCGTAGGCCAGGCGCACCTGCTCCAGCGCCAAAGGTTGCAGGGTCAGCGCCTGGGTGGTGGTGTAGCAGCAGCGTGTACCTTGCGCACCGATGGGTTGGGACAACACCTCGAAGCCCTTCGCGATCGGTTCGCTGTGCTTCATTTGCTTGAGGTCCGGCGCCAGCTCGATGATCGACAGCGACGGAATAGTGCGCAAGTAATGCGGCCACAGCAGGCTGACCAGCCCCTCGGTCAGCTCCGGCAAGTCATCGTCGAGCTTTTCGCGCAGGCGCCCCATCAGGAACGCGAAGCCCTCGAACAGGCGCTCTACGTAAGGGTCCTGGGCACCGGGTTTATCCAGGTTGAGTTGCGCCGCCCGGTCGGGGAACGCCTGCGCGAACTCCTTGCCGGCTTCGCGCAGGTAGCGCATCTCGGCGTCAAAGTAACGCAGCGTCAAATTATCCATGCTCACACAAACACTCCCGCTCAATAAGGGTTAGCCGCACAGCACGGCGGCGCGTACCGGGTCGATCGTCACCAGCGCCGCCAGCAACGCTTCGGTGCGTCGGGCCAGGCCGGGTTTGTCGGCATCGTTGCGTTGGGTTTTCAAGCGCAGCAGCTTGAGCAGACGCGCCTTGACCTCGAAATTCAGTTCCGGCTCCCAGGTCGCCAGGCCATGCTGCTGCGCCGTGGCATCCAGCTCGCCAAGCAGGTGCATCGCCAGCTCGCTCTTGCCGTATTGCTCGGCAACCCGCGCCATCAACAGCCGCAACAGCCAGCGTTGGCGCCCGGTCTGCGCACCTGGGCGCGCCGCCAGCCAGGCCAGCGCCGCCTCGACGCCATCACTGTCAGCCTGGGCCACCGCTTCGCTTTCCAGCGAGAGGATGTCGGCGTCGGCCGAGGTCAGCACCGCTCGTGGCGCGGGTAGCCATTGTTGTGGGCGATTGCCGCTGACGTGCTGGGTGATCCAGTCACGGGTGGTCTCATCGGCGAAGGGAGTACCGTCGCTCCAGTGCAACAGTTCCAGGCCCGGCAAACGCTCGAGGAACATGCCTAGGTCACGCTTGACGATATCCGCCCAACTGTCCTGCGGCGCCGGTTGCTTGCTCAGCGCCTGGTACAGGTACCACTGCAAATCCAGCCAGAAATGGTTCACTCCCTCGGCGTACATACGTTCGATCTGGTCGAGCAGTTCCGACCAGCCCTGTTGCAGGTACAGGCGCTTGAGCTGCGCGCGATAATCGCCACGCGGCGGTGCCAGGCGCGTGGTGCCGCTGGCCTCCTCCGGCGGCGCCTGGTGCACGGTGTCCCAGCGCAGGCTTTTCATCAGCCGGTGCGCCGCCAGCCACCCCAGGGGTTGCTCGCGCAAATAACCGGCCAGCGCACGACCGTTGTCCAGCAGGTCGCGCCCGGACTTGATCGTCGTAACGCCGGGCGCCGCCGTATGCAGGTTGGTTTCATGACTGGCGCTGTGCTGCGGCACCAGCGCATCCACCCCACCGGACTGCGCCAACCTTGCCGACAACGCGTCATACAGCGCCCCCAACGCCGGTCGCTGATCCGCCGGCCAAGCTTGCAGTCCATGCTCCAGCCAGGCCAGCGCCGCCACCGTGCGCTCGGCCTCGCTGCGCACCACCTCCGGGTACAGCGACAGGCTGTCCAACACCTTGCCGCTGGCCAGCCACTCCAAGGCCATCTTGCGGGTGTTGGGCCGCGTCGGCAGCACCTCGGCGGCATAGCGCTCCACCAGTGCAGCCAACAAAGTCAGGCCATCCGCCAACCCGGCCTCACCGTCTTTTTGCAGGCGCGCCCACAGGTAATAGGTGGCCACGCGCAAATCCTTGCAAGTGTGCTCCAGCAGCTTCTGCGCCCACTGCACCACCTGCTCGGCATCGGCGCCGGAGAGCTTGTTGACCTCTTCGCGCATACGCTGGAAGTCGTCGTCGTAACCGGGGTCGTTGCCGGCGGGCGCGTCGCTGCTGATCGGCTGCAGCCACGCCTGCCAGGGCCCGGCCTGCTGACGGGCCAGGGCAACGGCGTCACGTTTGCCCAGGCATTGGGTGACCAGGGTGTGCAGGCTCATTCAAGGTTCCCCTGTGTTGCAGTAGTCGCCGTGCTCTCAGCCAGAAAAATCTGCTGCGGCAAGGTGAAGTTGCGCAGCGCCAACAAGGCCAGCGGCCCGGTGCTCATTTCGGTGCGCAGGTTCCAGGTCAGGTCCAGGCCATCCGGGGCCTTGAGTACCATGCGAAAGCGGCTGTCGCCGTCGTCCAGCGGCGTGAGCGTGGCTTTTTCCAGCAGGCGGATCAGGCCCCAGGTGCCCTCGAAATCACCGAACAGACGCTCGCCACTCTGCACGCTGGTCCAGCTCAAACTCGCCCCCGGATCGTCGCTGAAGCCCGGCCAGTTGAAGCGTTGCCATGCCTGGCGCTGGTTGAAGTACTGGTGCTCTTCGCCATTGAGGATGAAGTTGGTCTGCACCACATTGCGCGACGGTCGGCCCTGTAATTCAAAGCTCATGCCCATGCCGCCGTCGGTGTACATCACATCAGCCAATTGGCTGAGCTGGTTGATCGCCGCCAGGAATTGCGGGTTGAAGCGCAGCCCCTGACTGTGGCGCGGGTCGGCCACCCAGCGGCTGCCTTCCTTGCGCAGCACGCCGCCCAATTGGTTCTGCAAAAACTGCTCGATGCGTCCGGAGTCGGCGCGGATCATCTGCCCCAGCATTGGCAGCGAGGCGTCGCTGGTGGTGTTGGCAAACGGATAACGCCCGGCGAACGCGCCCTGCCAGTCGGTGACGATTGCCCGCCGCCACTGGTTGTTGAGCCCTGCCGCCGAGGGTTGCAGCACCCGTTGCCAGGCTTGCGCCAGCGGCTGCACAAACAGCGTCTGGCCGACCACGCCCCACTCCGCGCCCAGGCTGGCGGCGATTAGGCTGCCATAGGACTGGGTGTCGGTAAGGTCGACACTCTTGCCCTGGAACACGGTTTGCGCCAGGGCCTGGGTCATTTCCCGAGGGTCGGAGGCGCTGCTCACTTGTTGCAGCTTCAGGCGCACCCGCGTCACGCGGGTGAGGAAGGCTTGCAGGCTCAGGCGCTCGCTGTCGGCCTGGCCTTCGGCGTCCTTGCCAAGCAGGGTCAGCAGCGGCCCGAAGGTGCCGTCCAATGGACTGCGGGGCACCTGGCTCTGTTGGTCGATCAGCGGCACCTTGTCCTGGTCGAGCAGGTCTTTGGCCGACTTCATCAGCGAGTCGGCCAAGGCCTGCGTGCGCGTGCCGGCCTGGCCCTGGTAGGCCAGGGTGTTCATCAGCGCGATCAATGGCGACTGGCGCACGTCGGTCATCAGGGTCAGTTGGTCGATCACATCGCCCATGCCCTCGGCCTTGCGCCAGCGCAGGCTGTTGAGAAAGTCCAGCCAGGCACTGGCGTAGTCCTGGAAGTAGCGTTCGGTGAGTTGCTCCTTGAGCATCTGCGGGGTCAGCTCGCTGGCGATGTCAGTCTGACTGTCGCTGAGCACCCAGTCGATTTCCTCGCGGCGTGCTTCGGCGATCTCATCGATGGCCTGGCGCACTCGGCCTTCCCACGCCTGCCGGGTAAACACCCCCGCTACGCTGGCCGTGGTGGTGAACAGCGCCGAGGCATCGGTTTCGCCAACCATGCCGTGCAGGCTCAGCGCCGGGTATTGATTGGCCGCAATGTCGAGCACTTTGCGGTACAACGCGGCCTGCGCATTGCGCTGGCCCAACTGGCTGAGCAACACCTGACGGGCCTGGGCCACCAGCGCCGGGTCGGCCTTGATCGCCCAGTCCGGGTGCGCCGCCAACTGCTCGCCATAGAAGCCCCACAAGACTGGCGACAGGCCTTGCCAAAGCCCCGTCGACACGCCGCTGCGCGCCGGTTCGGCGTTTACCAGCGCCTGGCGTAAAAAGGTGGTGTCGGCCTTCTGTGGCCGGGCCAGCATCAGGTACGCCTTCAAGTTCTCATAAGCCCCTGCAGCAGCCCCCGCACGCTGTTCGCTACCGGGCGGCAAGGCGATAAATGCCTTGAGCCGGCCTTGCAGGTTGACCACCACCGGGTCACGCATCAGGCGGTTGTTGGCCTCGACGTAATGCGGCCACACTGCCGCCAGCAGGTTCTGATTCTGCTCCAGGCCGAAGCGCTGATACCACGGCACGCCGTTTTTAGCGCGGTAATCCAGGCGCGCCAGTTCACGGGTCAGATCGTTGAGCGCGGTCAACTGCACGTCGCCGCTGCCGGGCTGCTGCAAGGCCGCTACCGAACGCTCGACCTCGCCAATCTGCACGCGGTTGGTCACGAACGACAGCAACAACCCCGCGCCCCACATCAACGCCAACCCCAGCACCAACGCATAGCCGACGCGCACCACGCCCCAGCCTAGACGGCGGCTATTGCGGTTATCGTCAAGCACACCCTGCCACGGGGTAGGCGCGGACCAGTCGTGGGTTTTTGAAGCAGACTTTAGCGGCGCCACCGGCAGGCTGAACCATAACCCACGCAACGGCACGCCCCGGGAAAACTCGGGCGTCAGCGGCTCCAGCACCTGCCGCCAACGGGTGATCCCCTTGGCCTGCAAATCACGCGACAACCGCAGCAGAAAATCGTGGGCCAACGTCTCATTCATCTGCCCCAGCCCGGCGCGGCGCAACGGCGTGAGCAACTCGGTCAACTGCTCCTGCAGTTCCTGCGCACTGAAACGCTCGGGCAATACACAGCCCACCGGTTGCACCGCACGGCCGGTTTGCTCCCAGGTGCTGGCGCACACTTGCCAGAGGTACAAGGGCAACTGCCAACCTACGTGATGCGCCAAGCGTTTCAACTGGCGCACGCCAGTGGCCATCGCGGCATCGTCGGCGGCCTGGGTGTTGTCCAAGGACCAGACCACGCCGTCCAGGGAGCGCCAGCGGCTCAGGCCGGACCAGTGCGCGGTGAAGCTTTGCTCCAGGGATTCGTGGGCGTTGCCGCCCCACAGCAGGACTGTGCCTTGGCCTTCCAGCCAGTGTTGGGTGGTGAGGTTGGGGGCGATGGCTTCGACGGTGTCGGGGTTGCCGATGATGAGGAGGAGGCGGACTTTTTGGCGCCAGAAGAAACCGTGTTGCTCGCGTAGGTGATTACGTAAGGCCTTAACCCGATCAGCACCGTCATCGGTCGGTGGCGGGCTCAACGTTGAGCCCGGAATTGACGGAGCCACCCCCACCACCCGTTCAGCCTGACGAACAGCCAGGCGATCCCAGGCGAGCAGCACCACCGGGCATAACCAGCAGAGCGCGAACCACACACCCAGCCCCCACAACGCCAGTTGCTTGAGCGGCAACTGCGGCCAGCCCAATGCGTCGCCGCCCAAGCCATATACCAGGCAGCCCAATAGCACCAGCAGGGTAATGAGCAGCAAATAGCCGAACCCCACGCGCGCCAACGAACCTTTCCCCATGTCCTTAACTATTGCCATAAGGCACCGCCACTCCAATCGCCAACCGTTTATTTGCATCCTGACTCAACCAACCACAGGGCTGCCCCGCCGCACCGGCTTGAAGCAATGCCAGGGACATCCCGATAAACGGTGCCAGATCCTCCAACACACCCCACTGCCCGGCCAACTGATGCTCCGCCGCCGACCAGCCGCCTTCCACGAAAACGTCCTGGCTGGCTTTATCCAGCGCCAGGCAGTCGGAGGGGGGTTGTTCCAATCCGGCGTAACGTTGCATCTGGGCGCAGAGTTCGACGGACGCGCCATCAGCGAGGTATTCGCCTCGGTGCAACAGCTGTCCCCCGTCTCGGCTGACTCGCCAGAGAAACCCCGCTTCGCCGGGCAGTTCATCCTCTTCAGCGACCGCTACCGACGAAACGCCAGCACACAACAACCAGTCGTTTTCACCAGAACAGTCACGATGAAAAACATCGATCAGGTGGTCCAGATCAGCCAAATTCTGCAAGGGCAAGCGCGCCGACGGCAGCACAATGCCGCCCTTGGTCAACACGCCCTCAAACGCGGTTTGGCTAGCCTTGCTGCCCACCCAGGCGACAGCCCGCAAGTGCGGCCAGCACTCACTCAACTCCGCAGACGCCAAAGCCAACCGCCCCAAGTGCCTGCCCAATGCTGGGGCTCGCTCCGAGATCACGCTCAATGACACCTGGCAGCGCAACCGAGGGCGTATGGCACCCGTCACTTCGAATACCTCTGGCGGTGGCGCGTCTTTCATCAAATGCAGGTAATTGGCTTGCACATCCCCCGCTGGCCCCAGCAACACCACGCTCTGCACTGGCAGGCCAAGTCGACGCTGTTGCCACCAGGCGTTCGTGGCCACTTGCGAGGTGCGCAGGTACACCTGGCGGTTGAACAGCAGGATCTGCCATATCAACACCCGCACGGCCAACACCACTCCCCAGCCCAGGGGCAGCAATGCACTCCAGAGCAACATATCCAGCCGCGGCTGCTCTTTGGGCCATAGCATCAACAGAAGCACCGATTGCACGCCGACAACCGATCCCAACACCAACCACCAGCGCCCCCAGCGCGGCTCGCCCGGCTCAGGATAATCGGGGTACTCGGGCGGGCGGTTCATGGTGCGACACTCATCGAACTCGCCGGCAAGGTACTCACCAACTGACAACCGCATTCACACCGATGCCCATCCAATGCCACGGCCCTACCATCCATGGTCGAGCCCGAAGCTCCCTGGGCAACCCGGGTCAAGCCGTGCAGGTTGCACCGCACCAGGTCACCCACGCAGGCCACCGGCTTACCGAACGCCAGGTAACGCCCTTCCAGGACTTCACCACCAAAGGGCCGCAACGGATCGCCCACCCGCACCAACGGCATCATGCGACCACCGCCTTGATCTGCTCGACCTGTTCGACCAGGCTACCGGCCTTGCGCAACATGTCGCTGGTCTTGGCGATGCGCTGGCGGTAGTCGTCCTGCGCGATCTGGCGTTTCTGCTCGGCTACCACCTTGCCGATATTACCGGTGGGCTTGAGCAGTTCTTCGGCGCCCGGCAAGAACGGCACCACCAGCCCCGTGGCCTTGTCGATCACCTGATAACCAATGGTCGCCACACCGATACCCGCTGCCAGCCCGCCGACTCCGCCCAGCCCGCCGGCGCGCTTGATGCCATACACCGTGGCCCCGGCGATCATCGCAACGCCCAATATCCGACCAGCCACCACTACCGGGGACAGGTCGCGGCTGTTTTCGTTACCGAAATAGGTCATGCGGTAAAAGAAGTAACCGGCCCACATTTCGCGGCTCTTCAACGTGTCGTACATGAACCAGGCGCGAGAGTCGTGAATCTGGTCATCGAACAACGCCACCAGCAAGGCCGTGTCCGGGTCCGTGCTGGGTGTGCCTTGGGCGTCACGGTACAATTTGTCGTGACGAACCTTGCCCTCTTTGGCAATGCGGTCGTGGTCCTGGCGCTCGTCATTCTGGTTGAGCAGGTACACCGCATCGCGCAGCACCACATCAAACGTGGTGCCCTTCCAATCGGTCTGCTTGCGTTTTTTGCCCAGGTAATCGCTCTTGAATTCTGCGGCGGCCTGGCTGAGTTGGGTCTGGTCGATTGTTGGTTCGTAAATTCGGGGGCCAGGCAGCGCAGGGTTTTTCAGCCGCTCACTCGGCAAGTCTGCGAGCTTTTTCTCATAGGCCTCGCGATCTACGCTCTCTTTGTAGGCTGTAACTTCGTCGGCCTTGGTGAAGTACGGCTGGCGCTTGTAGCTGTCATTATTACCTTCACGGTCGTTGACGTAACGGCCAATGCGCCAGCCGGTGATCCAGTGCAACTGCTCGGCCAGGGTGTCTTCCACGGTGGTGTGGAGGGGGAAAGGTTTGTACTCCCAGGCAGGTAACTTGGCGGAGGTGTCGGCGTGGAGGCCGGGTAGGGTTTTGCGGCGCCAGGCGTTGAAGCGTTCAGCTACCGTTGGGTGAACCTTAAATTCGGTGAACGTCGACTCCAACATCATTCGCCATGACTTTTCCGGCTGTAGCGTCTTCGGCAATACCTCTTCGGGCACCTGAAAAGGCGCACCAATCGCGAAGGCCGCGGCATACATATCATGTAGCGTAATCTGCGAGATCAGCTCGTTGGTACCACCTCGTGCCTTGCCCTGATCATTCATTGGGTAACCGCCGCCCACATCCGAATGCACGCCGGGATACACCACTTCGTAGGAGTTGCTTGGGTACTTGCCGTCCTCGTTGCGGATCGAATCCAGAGGAAAGCAGGAACGCTGTTCAAAAGCTGCGACGAAGTGCCGACAGTGCTTGACCAGGTTCGGAAAGCGCGTTGCATCCGGCAGCAGTTGACTGTCGTCCGCCCAATCCATGTGACCGTCAAAAAACGGCACCGCATGAGCGATACCCACTGAGGCCACGGTGTCCATTATTCCCAGAAACTCAACGCTGATAGGCAGCCCGGCCAATCGTTGCACCGGTTGTTCTGCCCCGGGAGGGGTTTCAAACAACTGGCTTAGCCAGGTAACAAAGGTGCGGGCTTCGGCGGCTCCACGGGAGAAACCGTATACGTAGAGCTTGACGCCTAGCACTTCGGGGGCTGGCGGTTTTTTTGCCGCAGCAGCTTGCAGCGAGCTGAACAATTCGCCCATTACCGCGCGGCGCCTGCCTGCGCCGAACGCGCTGATTAGCGGTGCTCGCGTGCTCATGGCTTCGACTTTTGCTTTGGCCGGAATGTCATCGATTTCTTTTTTTTCGTTAAGCGCATAAGACATTGCGCTGGCGACCTGAACCAAGGCCCAATTGATGCGGTCCTCACCGCCAGTGGCATACTTCAGCCCTTCTTCGCTGTAATCCAGTTCACCAATTTCGGGGAATGGGGTGCCCACACCAGGCATATAGTAAGAAAAGTAACCACTTAATTTAGCTTTTGGCCCTTCAATTGAAGCATGGAATAGCTTAGCGATATTACTTGGATGATTATTCTTCGTGTCGCTGTATTCATTATTATTTGTGCCATCAAAAAACAAACTGACATGCAAACTTTGACAGCACCGAGAATGCTGCCTCTGTCCTTTCGAGTTATCTTCCTGACGAGACCTATTCTCTTCGAAAGTCTGCAGATTATAGTTGGCAGTCACCTCCGTAACGACGGAAGGTAAGCGGCCACCAACGGGAAAAACAGGCGGAGCCCAAGCTTTTGCCCTGGATTGAATTTTTATTTCGGGCATACGGCAGGCTCCTTCATTTCAAGTGGCTCTTTAATCGGATTATGGGGAGATCCATAACCCCAACAAGACGAAGTGACTTTGATTTTATTGCAAACCAAAAAATGCACTTTTAACCCACAACGTTCTGTTCCTGGCCATTCAGGAATATCTACTGTGGCACTGTGGTGTTGATAGTTGGCTTTGTGCTTCGCTTGGGCGGCCCAATACCCTTTCTCATCTTTTGGCCATTTTGAATACGCATAAGGATCCGGATCAGCTTCCCACTCGACATTCGCTTTTAAACCCGGACGCCACTTAACTGGCATGACGATACAACACGACGCCCCGCCCCCGCCGTGCGCTCTATAACCATTAACCGAAAACCAATTAATACCTTTAAGGGTATGATTCACCGCCGACAAATTCCCACCAGCCATCTCATTATCCGCCGAAGAACAGCCAAATAACGCCAACCCAAGAAAACCCAACAGCCCTTGCACTAAATGCCTTCTCAATACCCTCTTCATACTTCGCAACTCCCTTATTTATTTTCAAGCAACATGAAAAAGTCGCCCAACATGAGCATCTTTTTCATATGGCCTAATACGATTAATCCGCACCAACGGCATCATGCGACCACCGCCTTGATCTGCTCGACCTGTTCGACCAGGCTACCGGCCTTGCGCAACATGTCGCTGGTCTTGGCGATGCGCTGGCGGTAGTCATCCTGCGCGATCTGGTGCTTCTGCTCGGCCACCACCTTGCCGATATTGTCGGTGGGCTTGAGCAACTCCTCGGCGCCCGGCAAGAACGGCACCACCAGCCCCGTGGCCCTGTCGATCACCTGATAACCAATGGCCGCCACACCGAGACCCGCTGCCAGCCCGCCGACTCCGCCCAGCCCGCCGGCACGCTTGATGCCATACACCGTGGCCCCGGCGAGCATCGCCACGCCCAATATCCGACCGGCCACCACCACCGGGGACAGGTCGCGGCTGTTTTCGTTACCGAAATAGGTCATGCGGTAAAAGAAGTAACCGGCCCACATTTCGCGGCTCTTCAACGCGTCGTACATGAACCAGGCGCGGGAGTCGTGGATCTGGTCATCGAACAACGCCACCAGCAGGGCCATGCCCGGATCAGCGCTAGGCGTGCCTTGAGTGTCACGGAACAGTTGCTCACTGCGCTGCTTGCCCACGGCCCTGAGGGTTGCGTGGTCTTTTCTCTCATCATTTTGGTTGAGCAGGTAAATCGCATCGCGCAGTACCACATCAAGAGCGATGCCCTTCCAATCAGTCTGTTCGCGTTTCTTGCCCAGGTAATCACTCTTAAACTCTGCAGCGGCCTGACTGAGCTGGGTCTGGTCGATCGTCGGCTCGTAGATCCGTGGGCCTGGCAGGTCAGGGTTTTTCAGTCGTTTACGCGGCATGTCTGCCACTTCTTTCTCATAGTCCTTGCGCTCTTCACTCGCAGTGTAAGCCGTGACTTCTTTGGCCTGAGTGAAATACGGCTGGCGTTTGTAGCTATCGTTATCATCCTTGAGATCGTTAACATAACGGCCAATGCGCCAGCCGGTGATCCAGCCCAATTGATCGGCCAGCGCGTCTTCTACGGTTGCGCTCAACCTAGGCGGTTTGTACTCCCAGGTAAGGCCATTAATGGACTCCTCGGTTTCGATGACCAGTAGGGTTTTGCTCCGCCAAGCGTTGAAGCGTTCGACTAGTACAGGGCTAATGTTGAACTCCCGTAACGTATCTCGCCCCATGCTTCTCCATTGCGACTGCGACAACAGGTTTTTTGGCAGCACTGCTTCTAACACTTGCAGCGGCGCTCCTGCTGAAAAGGCAGCGGCATATAGGTCGTGCAGAACAATCTGCGACACCAGTTCATCAGTGCCCCCACGGGCCTTGCCCTGGTCATTTTCGGGGTAGCCGCCACCAACATCGGAGTGCACGCCGGGGTACACCACTTCGCAGGTGTCGGCGGGATATTGACCGTCTTCGTTCCGGATCGAATCCAACGGGAAGCACGAGCGCTGCTCAAAACCCGCGACCAAATGCCGGCAACACTTGACCAAATTCGGGAAGCGCTGTGCATCCGGCAATAACTGGGTGTCATCGGCCCAATCCATGTGCCCCGCGAAAAACGGGGCCGCATGGGCGATCCCAACCGAAGCCACGGTGTCCAGTAAACCGAGAAATTCGACGCTCACAGGCAAGCCTGCCAGTTCTTTAACAGGTTGTTCGGCGCCCTCAGGGGTGTCGAACAACTGGCTCAGCCAGCTGACAAAAGTACGGGCCTCGGCCGCTCCTCGGGAGAAGCCGTACACAAACAGTTTGACCACCAGCACGCGAGGCTTGGCCAATTCCTTTTTTGCCTGCAAGGGGGCCAATAACTCGTTCATCGTCCTCCGCCGATTACCTCGACCTAGAGCACTCATCAGAGGCGCCTTCAAGGTGCTCATGGCCTCGACCTTAGTTTTAGCAACCGCGTCATCAATTACGCTTTTGGTCAATGCAAATGACAGAGCACTGGCGACCTGCACCAACGCCCAGTTGATGCGATCCTCACCTCCAGTGGCATATTTCAGCCCACCTTCGCTGTAATCCAGTTCACCAATTTCGGGAAACGGGGTGCCAACACCCGGCATGTAATAAGAAAAGTAGCCGTCCTCCTCTGCTTCTCTGCCTCTCAGAGAAGCATGAAACAGTTTGGCAATATTACTGGGATGATTTTTCTTAGTATCGTTATCGTTGTTATTATTAGTGCCGTCGAAAAACAGACTGATATGGAGACTATGACAGCAGTCGGAATGCCGCTTCTGCCCTCTGGCGTCGACCCCTTGGCGAAAAAAATTCTCCTCGGCTGTTTGCTTCTGGTAATTGGCGGTTACCGTAGAAGCATCCGTCGGAAAACGGCCACCCACAGGAAACAACGGAGGAGCCCAAGCTTTAGATATTGATCTTTTTTTTACTTCGGACATACTTCTGGCTCCCTCATTCTCATGGGCTCTTTAATAGGATAATTGGGTGAACTCGGAGCCCAGCATGAACTCGTGAGCTTTATCTGATGACAGACCAAAAAATGCACAGTAAGACCACATCTTTTAGTTTCCGGCCACTCAGGAATATCCACTGTGGCGCTGTGGTGTTGGAAGCTAGATTCCGCTTTAGCCATAGCAGCCTTAAACTCCTTTGTTCCAAGAGGAGGCATTTTTTCAAACGGATTAGGGTCGACTTCCCATTCGATATTAGCTTTCAAGCCAGGACGCCATTTAATAGGCATGATAATGCAGCAGGAACGCCCCCCTCCTCCATCAGCCCTGTAACCATTGACCGACAACCAATTGATTGCACTCAAGGTATGGTTTACAGCCTGTATATTCCCGCCGGCCATTTCGTTATCTGCTGAAGAACATCCAAATAACATCAATCCCAGCAAGCCACACAATCCTTGTATCATCGACTTTTTCATAAGCAATTTCATACTTTCAAACCTCCCTAACCACAACCAAGCTAAAATGTCGCGCACGCAACTAAACAGCCACTCCACGACCACTAACTACGCACATCCAAACAGAAGCCCACATCAAGCCCAATCTTTTGAGCGTCGCTTCATCTGGCCCACCCTCAGCGAGACAGTACTTACATCTAAGATGTCTATTTATACTTTAGCTCTTCGACAATCTTATTTTGGTGATCGCTATACAGCATCACCGTATCAACTGCGAAGTCTACTGGCATACTGAGCAGGGTAACGAATGGGCACACTATGCTCAGATAACAGAGCTCAGGCATGTAGTCGTAACTCCCACTACTCTCCAGCGTCAGCAGTCTCCAGTCATATTGAACACCGACATAGTAATGACCTGAACTGTGGTAGGTTTTCGATGACTCACCTCGCTCAACTAATGTTCCGCAGCCGGCAGTAATAACCACAAGGCCAAACAGCATTATCAGAACCAATCGCCTCACCACACCCATCTCTTGTCGGAACGAGCGTTCTGTATTCTGAACACGCTGAGCATCCAATGCTGCTTGTTTGAAGCTCACAGCTTTTGCCTCACATATTCAGTCAAATCACCAAAATGGTTTTCCTCGCTGGCCTGTACGACTAATGAATATAAGGAGGCGAAAACACGTTCCCGACTCTCTTCCAAACCATCAAAACTCCCGCCATCGAGCAATTTCTGTGCATCACCAATACAACCAATCAAATCACATTGCTGATCGTTGAGGTCCTGGAATGGACTAACTTCGATACCCTCCTGATGTGCCTGGCAATTACCTTGCAGCCATTGCGGCTGATCATCCCGATCCAGCCAGCCCCAATAGCAAACCGCTTGCAAATATTCGCCACGCTGATCACTGGTCAGAATCGAGGACATCAGCAAGGGAAAGATTCTCGGGTCGTAATAACGCAACAAACCTGGCTGCCCTCCCCACTGCATTTGCGACAGGGCTTGTAGTGCGTGGCTTAATGCTTCGAAGGGTAATGGCGAGATCACAACCAGCAGGCGGGCATCGGTGGCGCAGTTAGTCATCAACTCTTCCAGCCAAGCTTTATGCTGCCAGTGCGCCAGGTCCAGGCGCATCAACAGAGGGGCCTGATCCAACAGGTTTTCTTCCGGCGTACCAGTAAACAATGAAAACCATGGAACCTCTGGCCTCAACATCTTCAGCGCGGGTACAGCACAGTTGTTCCAAGCTGATTGGTCGAGCACCACGTCAACCTGTTGTATGCCCACACTGGCACATGCCTGTTCGATCTGTTCTTGCCATTCTGTTGGCGTTGCCATCTTCATGTTCCCCCATCAACCTTCGCGCATCAGCAAACCGATGGCATTTTTCCGGGCCTTTTCAAGGCACTCTTTACACACCGACTGCGGCAACTCAGGCATTGGGAAACTCTGGCTGGTGGTGGTTTCCCACACATGCTGCCCCTTCAGGTTGAGCATGCCGGGGGTGTGGATATCGATGGTGCCGGCGGGGTTGATACGGATGTATCCGCCACCGCAGCCCAGGGTGATGCCGTTTTTCGCGGTCAGTTGCAGGTGCCCCTGCACCGATTGCACGGTGATGTTTTGCTGGGCGATCAGGTTCAGCAAATCGCCGTGGGACTCGATTTCCATCGGGCCTTTGCCCGAGACCAGGCGCAGGCCTTCCTGTTGGGCCAACAGTGAGATGGCCTGGTTGGCCTGGATAGACAGGCGTTGAGCGGCGGCCAGGTTGATTTCATCGTTGCTTTGCACGTACAGCGCGTCACCGCTTTTTAGCAGCAAGCTGGCAGGGGTCACCGCACCGATGCCCTTGGGGGCACTGAGCAGGATGGCCGGGGCGGTCAGGTCTTTGGCGTCTTTTTGCAACTGTTGCAGGCCTTCGATGGCGGGCTCGCGGCTGTGGTGGGCGCGGGCGATTTCCTGCCAGTCGGCGATTTGTTGTTTTGCGCCTTGGACCTGGCTGGTGGCCGGTTGCATGGCCAGGACATCGCCCTGCGCCTTGCCCTGCTCATCGGCACTGATAAACAACCCCTTCCCACCCCGAATCGCACCCCAACCATCGGTGCGCAGTTCAAAGCCCTCCCCGCGTTTTTTCTTCTCGGCATCCACCAAATGCCCCAGATTCAACTGGCTCTTGCCACTGTGCTCAGTACTGAGCTTGACGTGCTCCTGCCCACGCAAGTCTTCCATGCGCAGCTTATTGTTGGCTGGCGTGCGCAGCACGTTGCGCGTGTAGTTGCGTTTACCCAACGTCACGTGGTCGACGTGTTGGCTGTCGTGCAACGCGTGGGCGATGTAGGGGCGGTCGGGGTCGCCTTGTTCGAAGGCGATGGCCACTTCGGTGCCGGCCAGCAGTGGCAGGTGCAGGCCGTGGGTGTCGCCGGCGTAGGGGCGGGCCAGGCGTAGCCAGAGGCTTTCTTCGCCGGGTTTCCAGGTGTCGCGGTCGAACAGGAAGTGGACTTTGTAGCGGCCTTCGAGGTCGATGTGGCCGTAGGGGTCGTGTTCCTTGGGGCTGGTGACGCGGGCCGGGACGGTGCCGGCGATTTGCGGTTTGGGCAGCAATGCTGGGCGAAAGCACACGGTTTCCGAATACGGGATGGCCTGGAAGCTGGCTTCAAAACTGCGGTCGCGGGCGGCGTGGGTGGTGACTTGGGTGATAACCGCGCCGGGGGTGAAGGCGTTGGGCGCGCCGCCGGAGATTTTCAGGACTTGGCCGGGGGTCAGGCTGGGGCTGCTGCTGATGCCGCTGAGTTTGGTCTGGCCGTTGAGGTAACGCTCGTGGCGCAGGCGTGCGTAGAAGTAGCCGCTTTCGCTTTGCAGGTCTTCGTCCTGGTCGTAGCGGTCGCCGATGAGGTGGTAGGGCTCGGCGTAGTGGTAGGCCTCGCCGTAGGTGCCTTTGGCGCCACGGCTTTGGTCAATGTCGCCGTCGAGGTAGGCGTTGGCGACGCGGTGGTGGTAGGCGCGGATGTTGACGTGTTGCTCCACCACCTTGTGGTTCGATTGCAGGCGCCATACGCCGTCCTCGCCGTTGCTGTTCATGCCCGATTGCGGGCGGTATGGCAGTTGCACGTCGAATTGGTAGTGGCGTTGATCGTCGTGGAATTCCACCACGTCGATGTTCAGGCGTTCGTCGCGGGTGAAGCGGTACCAGATGCCGACTTCGGCCAACAGGCGCGAGATGAAGGCCAGGTCGCTTTCGTCATACTGCATGACCTGTTCGCGCTTGGGGTATTCGCGTACCAGGTTGAAGAGGAAGTCCTGGCCTTCGAAGTCGTGGCGGGTGCGCAGGATGCTTTCGACGATCTGCGGCACCGATTGGTGTTGGTAGATACGAAATTGTTTGCCGCGAGCGAGCAAGGCCAGGCGCGGTTCGAGGGTGATTTCGTAGCGGGCTTCGTCGAGAGAGCCGGACAGGCGTTTGAAGCCGGTGACCACGCCGTGCAAGGTGCGCAGTGGCTTGACCGGCGGTACTTCAATACCCACGGCTTTGAGCGCGGCCATGCCGGGGTTCAGGCCGGGGCCGTGCAGGCTGAAGTTGGCGTCTTGGCCTAACAGGGTGTCAGCACTGAGGTCACCGTCGATGCAGGTGAATTCGACGCGGTAGTTGAACGGCTGGCTCAGGCCTTCGTGGCCTTCGAAGGCCAGCACGTCCAATACCGAATCCAGCCCATAGACCGCGAGTTTGTGCCGGCTGTGGTCGAAGAAGGTGCGCAGTTCATTGAGCATGTTCAGGCCTCCAGGGCGACCGGCGTGTGATGGTCCTGGCCGTCGGTGAAGTGCAGAACAATGCCCTCATCCTCGCTGTAGCCCAGGGTCACCTCGGTGGTTTTTTCGTGGGCGGCCTGGCGTCGCAGCAGCTGTTGGCTGAGTACCGGCAGGATCTGTTGATTGAGCAGGCTGTCGATGTTGCGTGCGCCGGTGTCGGGCAGCAGGCACGCGGCAACCAGTGCCTGGTTGAGCGCCAGGTCGATGCGGCAGTGCACGCCGTAGTGGCGCTGCAAGCGCTTGGCAACCTGGCCCAGCTTGATGGCGACAATGCGTTGCAGGGCATCGGCCAGCAACGGGCGGTAGATCAGGGTCTGGAAGCGGGCGAGCAAGGCCGGCTGGAAATGCTCGCGCAGGATCGGGCGCAGCAGTTCTTGCAGGGTGCTGTCGGGCGCGCCGGGGAACTCTTGCAGGCAGGCTTGCAGTTCGTCGCTGCCCAGGTTGGAGGTCATGAGGATGACGGTGTTGCGAAAGTCGATTTCGCGCCCTTCGCCATCGCGCATAAAACCACGGTCGAACACTTGGTAGAACAGGTTGATCACGTCGCGGTGGGCTTTTTCCACTTCATCGAGCAGCACCACGCTGTAGGGGCGTTGGCGCACGGCTTCGGTGAGCACGCCGCCCTGGCCGTAACCCACATAGCCGGGTGGCGAGCCTTTGAGCTGGCTGACGGTGTGGGCTTCCTGGTATTCCGAGAGGTTGATGGTGATCAGGGATCGTTCACCACCGAACAATTTGTCCGCCAGGGCCAGGGCGGTTTCGGTTTTGCCGACGCCGCTGGTGCCCACCAGCAGGAACACACCCAGCGGCGCCTTGTCGTCGGTCAGGCCGGTCTTGGCGGCGCGCAGGCGCTGGGCCAGGGCGCTCAGGGCGTGGTCCTGGCCGATCACCTGTTCGCCCAGTTGGCGTTCCAGTTCCAACAGGTTGGCCTGTTCGTCCTTGAGCAGGCTGCCCAGGGGCACGCCGGTCCAGTCGGCGATCACTTCGGCCACGCTGCGCACATCCACATCCAGCGACAACAGCGGTTGGTTGCCCTGCACTTCGCGCAATTGTTGTTGCAGGTGCAGGCAAGCGTCCCGGCTCGACGGTTCGGCCAGGCGCGCCGCGAGCAGTTGCCGGGTGAGGTCGAGTTCGTGGCGGTATTGCTCCTCCATGGCCGCTTGCCGACGCTGCAGGTCGGCGTGCTGGCCGGCAATGCCCTCCAGGCGCTCCTCGGTATCGGCGCCATTGAGTTTGCGGTCTTCTTCCAGGGCCAGGTTTTCCAGTTCCAGGGCAGCCTGCAAGGCTTTGAGGCGCACCAGCGGTTGCGGCTCGCAGTCCAGGCCCATGCGCACCCTGGCGCTGGCGGTGTCGAGCAGGTCGACGGCTTTGTCCGGCAGTTGGCGCCCGGTGAGGTAGCGCCGCGACAGGCTGACCGCTGCCTGCACCGCCGCGTCCTGGATGTGCACGCCATGGTGGCTGGCGTAGCGCGCCTTGAGGCCGCGCAACATGAGGCTGGCGTTGGCATCGTTTGGCTCGTCGACCTTGACTACCTGGAAGCGCCGCTCCAGGGCCGCGTCCCGCTCGAAATACTGTTTGTACTCGCTCCAGGTGGTGGCGGCGATGGTGCGCAATTCGCCTCGGGCCAGAGCCGGCTTGAGCAGGTTGGCCGCATCGGCGCCGCCGGCCTGATTGCCTGCGCCGATCAGGGTGTGGGCCTCGTCGATGAACAACAGCACCGGCTGCGGCGATTGCTGCACGGCGTCGATCACGTTTTTCAGGCGTTGTTCGAACTCGCCCTTGACCCCGGCGCCGGCCTGCAGCAGACCCAGGTCCAGGGTACGCAGGCTGACCGACTTGAGGCTGTCGGGCACGTTGCCTTCGGCGATGCGCAACGCCAGCCCTTCGACCAGCGCGGTCTTGCCCACACCGGGCTCGCCCACCAGGATCGGGTTGTTCTTGCGCCGGCGGCTGAGGATGTCGATGACCTGGCGGATTTCATCGTCACGCCCGAACACCGGGTCGATCTGCCCTGCCTTGGCCTTGGCGGTCACGTCCTGGGTGAAGCGGTCGAGGATGCCCTGCAACGCCTCCTGCAGTTCGGGGAGCGAGGCACTGTCGACCGGAGCGTTATCGGTGGGTTCCAATGTGTAGTGCTGGTTCGGTTGTGGACGCTCAATCGACTGCTGGTCGAGCAGCCCGAACAAGCGTTGCAACTGGCTGTCGCTGAGGCTGAGCAGCGGCCAGGCAGCCTCGCAGGCGAGCAAGCCGGGGTTTTCCAGCAAGGCCGCGAGCAGGTGCGCCGAGCGGATGGATTCGTTGCGGCTGTCCAGCGATGCATACAACCAGGCGCATTTGATCAGGTGGTGCAGCTTGTCGCACAACTGCGGCTTGCTGTGCACGCTGCGCGGCAGGCCGTCGAGGTGTTCGAGCAGGCCTTGCCACAGGGTGTCCATGTCCCATTCATAGCGTCGGGCAATCACGGTCAGGTCACCCTCGCCCTGCTCCAGCAACTTGAGCAGCCAGTGCTCGATGCTGATCACCCCGTGGGCGCGGCTCTGGCACAGGGTCGCCGCAGCACTCAGGGCCTGGGCGCAATATGGGTTGAGGCGGCGAAGCAAAAGGGCGGAATTCTGGGCCATGGGCGTACATCTCTGGTCTGGGGGCTCGGCGTGTCATCAAAGCTCGATGTGTTTGGCTGAGCGTCCGCGAACGGGCGCTCAACCCTGCACACCGCGAACCGACAAGCACACAGGCGCCTGCCGGCTTTTACGCGTCAGGCGCTCTGGCGTTCGTTCCAGGCGTCGGAGTGGATGATGTTTCCGTCCTTGTAGGTCCAGGTGACCTTCTCGTAGCGCAGCTCGACCTGTTCCATGTGGTTGTGCTTCTCTTTGCCCGGGTCTTTGATGTCGTGCATTTTCGGCGCGACTTTGACGACCTTGACGTTTTCCAGCTTGGTGATGAAGTACTCGACTTCCTGGCCGGCGTCATCGATGCGGTACCACTTGAACTCGGCGCTTTTAAGCGTTTGGCCCGTGGTTACAGCCTTGTACAGGTAAGGGCTGGACGCATCGATTTCCTTGCTGAACAGGAACGGGGTGTGCACCCGCGTGCCGGTCAGCTTGCCGGTGTTGTTGTCGGTGGGGATGTACAGGCTGTGGTCCTGCGCGATGACCTCGATACTGCCTTCGCGTTTCTGCACATCCACGGAACCTTTGATTTCCGCGCCGCCGTCATCTTGCAGCCAGAGGTAAACGGGAATTGCCATGTGAAGCTCCTTTTCTCGGGGTTTGCATGCCGCGGGATGCGACAGGCGGGGTCTTGCCCGGCCCCGCAGCGGGTAGCGCACAGGCCCCCACTTCCGGTACCAGGCGAATATCGACGCGACGGTTGGCGGCACGCCCTGCTTCGGTGTCGTTGCTAGCCACGGGCTGCTGGGCGCCAAAGCCCTGCACCGCGAAGCAACTGTCGGGAATGTCGCCCATGCGCTGCATCCAGTCGCGCACCGAGGCAGCCCGGGCGCGGGACAGCTCAAGGTTCTGGGCGGGGCTGCCGGTGATATCGGTATGTCCGGCGATGACGATCAGCCAACCAGCCTGGGCCTTGATGTTTACCAGCGCGTCGATCAGCACCTTGGTGGAGCCGGCCTTGAGCTCAGCCCGGCCGGGGTCGAACAGAGAGAGGCTGTCCAGGCGCACCGGGTCGGGAATCTTCACCGGCGGCGGTGCCTCGGGCGGCTGGCGATGGGCGGCGATGGTCGCCAGCAACGGCAAGCGCAACCGCTCGCCGCGATACAGGCCCAGGCCCAGTGCCAGCGGCTCACCCTGGCGGTAATAGTCGTCCAGGCGCGCTGCGTCCTCGCGCAACACAGCCACTGCGTTTTCGCGCAAGGCGAATTGCGGCTGGTCGCGGCGCTCGGCCAACGGGATGGCGTGGTAGCGGCGCAGGTCATCACTGACCTGACGCAGCAGCAGGTTGTTCTGCCAGGCTGAACTGAGCAGCGCCACTACGCCCGCCAGGGTGAACAGCCACGCCGCCATGATGCCCGCACGCAACCTCGCGGAGCGCCGAATACGCAGGGGCAACAGGTTGAGGAGAGGATCGGGAAACGGCAGGCTAGCCCCGGCCACCGAGGGCTCGGGCGCGCCCAGAGCGACTCTGGCGCGCAGCCATTGCTGCCACAGGTTGCCCGCCACACGCTGGGGCACGGCCGGCACCAGCGTCATCGCCCACACCAGCGGAACGCGCGCATCACGCCCGGTGAAGTGCGGCAGCACCTTGTCTTTGAGCCAAGCGGCGAGACTACCGACCTGTACGCCCATAGCCAGACGCACCGTGCCGTGGGCGCCGTCAACAACTTGCCGCTGCCAATCGCTCAAGCTGACACAGGCGCCGGCACTGCGCACCCATAGGCCACCCTCGCCGTCCTCACAGCTAAACCAGGCGTCTTCTTCAGTGTTGGCCTGCCCATAACTGACCAGCATCAATGGCAACGCGAGGCCGCGTTTTCGCGCCAGCGCGAGTTGATGACGGAAGGCACGTAGGCGCCCCGCCAGCTCGCTATCGTCAGTGTGCTCAACCGGGTTGATGCAAAACATCACGTTCAGTTGCCCGCCCCAGTCCGGGCGTTGCGCTAATATGCCAGCCACTGCCGCGCCCAGTTGGTCTGGCGTGGCAACCCGTACATAGCAGCCTTGCGCGGTAACCCGCAACGCCAGTTGTTCGGCGGGGACGGTACCGAACAGTCCCGTCAGCCCATCGCCACACACCAGCACCACGGGCTGGCGATAAGTCGCCGCCGGCAAGGGTGTTGCGCCAGGCGGCAGCAGTTCCGAGCGGCGCCTTGCGAAACGGCGCTCCGCCCAGATCCAGGCCAGCACGACCGCAAGAATCGCAGCCACTCGCACCCAGCCCGCAGTCGGAATGATCAGTGACAGTGTAAAGACCAGCACCCCGGCCCACAGCCAGAGACCTCGTATCATCTTGAGTGTCATTGCGCGCTCACGCCTGGCCAGGTGTAAGCGTGGTGACCTGGCTGCCCAGCATCTGGTCCAGCCCCCACCAAACACCGACCAAAAGCACGCCCGCCAAGACCAGGCGCACCCACGGCGAGCGCACTGCGCTCAACCGCTCTTTGCGTGAGCCACTGCCCTGGGTGGTGAGCATCGGGTTGAGCTTCAGGGGAGGAACGTGCGCATTCAAGGCATCCATCAGCCGCTGGCGCTCGGGGTGGTTGAGGTCTGGGTAGCGCCCGCGAAAACCCAGCAGCATCACGCGCTGGAACACCGTCAGTACCAACAGGTCGGGCACCGGCTGGCGCAGGGCCTGACGCATGTCCTCATACAGGAACTCCCCTGCTTGGTGACGGTTGAACAAGTGGGCCTGCAGGGGCTTGCTCGCCCAGCGCGCATGGGCCGGTCCCTTGGCGCGGTTCAGCACGGTTTCATCGAACAGCGCGCTCTGGGCATGGCAGATCAACGCCGTACTTTTGTTGCTCACTCCGGCCGCCTGCAAGGCTTGATACACTTGCTTGACCTGCCGCACGCAGCAACGCCACAGCTCGGTGGTGTCTTGCACCTCCGCGCCCTGGCGCAGTTCGACCACCATCAGGTAGCTATTTTGCAAGAGCTTGTCGATATCCAGCGCAGAGGCCGGGTTCTTTTTCGAGGCCGTCAGGTTCATGCGCGCAATACCGCGAAGAGTTCAAGTTTGATGTCGACCAGCGTGCTGGGTACATAAAGGGCGCAGACCCCTTCGGCCAGCATCGCCTGGCCCTTGGGATGCCCAAGGTCGAGGGCGAAATACTGGTTTTCCAGGCGCAGTGGAATTGCCGCCGGTACATGGCTCAGCGGCTGCAACGGAATGCCATCGAGCGCGGCGTTAACCAACTGATTGACGTCGTCCGGCGTACCCATTTTGCACAGGCGCGGGAAGTGTTTTTGCAACTGCGCGGCTGGCATGCGGCAACGCACCGACAGGTAGAAATCGGCACCGTCACGCTCACGCAGACGAGCATCGTTAAGCGTGACCTGCCAACGATTGGCAGCCACTTCCTCCAGCACCAGGGCCACTACACGCGACGGCAGGCTGGCCTCGAGCAAGGTGGAAATGGTCTGCATCAACGGCGGGAACACGGTTTCCAGTTGCTCATGCCGATAGGCCGGAATCTGGTCGATATCGTGCTCCAGGGAAAACGTTAGCAAGCCACCAGCCAGTTTGATCAGCGCCTGGTACACCTGCTCGGGATGCCGCGCAGGGTGGGCCTTGAGGTCGGCCAGCACCGGTTGATAGGTGTTCAAGGCGTTGAGCAACCAGAACAGCGACACGTCAGCCACGGCGAAATCGGCCATGCGCTGGTTGCTTTCGCGGCGCATGCCCATCAGCCGTTGGCGCTTGGCGGCGAGCTGAGTCAGTAGGTTATCCAGTTGGGTCAACAACCCCGGGTGGGCGGCAAAACTGAGCAATGGCGGCACGAAGTCGGGATCCAGGTGCCAGGCGCCCTGCCCGTCGCGCATCAGCCGCGCGACAGGACAGGTCAGGTAGTCGGCATTCTCGTCGTCGGCCAGACGCAGGGTCAGCACATGTTCGAGTACGCCAATCGATTGCACCTCATCGCCATATACATCCTGTACCTGGCGCCAGTCCTGGCGATAGCGCACTGGCCGGTCGGCCCGTGCGCCCTCGAACACACAGTTATTGCCATTGGCCTGTTCCAGCGGCAGCGCCAGCACCAACGTGGCACTGCGGCGGGAGTCGGCCAACAGTCCGGCCAGTTCCAGCGCCGGTGGCAGGGGATCCACATGGTCGCTATCGATCAAGGTGCCATCAGGCAGGCGTACCCGCAACTGAGTGGCCTTGAGCTTGCCCAGCTGCAAAGCCTGCAAGTCGAAGGCCACCCCCCAAACCCCCCAGGGGTGTACGTGGCAGAGATGAGCCAGACGGTCGTCGGCCCACGCCTCCCAACGCGCCTGCTGCTGGAACTGTTGCGGCGACAGCAAGGCGCCCGCGGCCCACAGGGGGCGGTCGATCTTCATCACATCGTGTCCTTGCAAAGGGGATCAGGCTTTGGCCTTGGGCATCTGCGAAACCAGCGACAAGTTGACGTCCATGCCTTCGACCTGAAAGTGCGGAATCGCATACAACTTGACGCGGAAGAACCCCGGGTTGTCCTCGATGTCCTCGACCGTCACCCGCGCATCGCGCAAGGGGTGGGACGCTTGCAGGTCATCACCCGGGTCGGTCATTTCGGTGACGAGGCCACCCACCCATTTGTTCAGTTCCAGTTCGAGCAAGCGGCGGTCCTTGGTGGTACCGATGTTTTCGCGCTGGATCAATTTGAGGTAATGGGCGATGCGCGACAGCAGGAAGATGTAGGGCAAGCGCGCGTTGATGCGGCTGTTGGCCGTGGCATCGGCGGTGTCGTACAGCGCGGGTTTCTGGGTGGAGTTGGCCGAGAAGAAGCACGCGTAGTCGCGGTTCTTGTAGTACGACAACGGGATGAAACCGAGGTTGGCGAATTCGAATTCGCGGGTTTCCGGGATCATCACTTCGGACGGGATCTTCACCTGGTTGCCGGTGCCCAGGTCGTAGAGGTGAATCGGCAGGTCGGTGACCGCACCGCCCGACTGCGGGCCGCGAATCTGCACGCACCAGCCGTTGGTAATGAAGCTCTTGACCATGTTGGCCGCGAAGGCGAACGAGGCGTTGGTCCACAGGTATTTCTCGTGGTCCGGGCCCTTGACGCTTTCGATGTAGTTGAAGCTGCGCACCGGGATGGTGTCCGGGCCATACGGCAGGCGCCCCAGTACACGCGGCATGAGCAGGCCGATATAACGCGAGTCATCGCTGTCGCGGAACGACTTCCACTTGATGTATTCGGCGCGGTCGAAGTAGTTACCGATGTCCTTGATCGCCGCGACTTCCTCCATCGACTGTTTACCGAAGAACGCCGGCCCCACCGCGCCAATGAACGGCATATGGGCGGCAGCGGCGACTTTGGAAATGTTGCGCAGCAGGGCAATGTCCTGCGGGCCACGCCCGAACTCGTAGTTGGAAATGGCCGCCGCAATCGGCTCACCGCCCGGGGTGTCGTATTCCTGGGTGTAGGTGTGCTGGTACAGGCCGCTCTGGGCAATTTCGGGTACGTCTTCGAAGTCCTGGATCAGGTGATCCTTGCTGATATCCAGCAGCTCGATGCGCACGTTCTGGCGAAAATCGGTCTGGTCGATCAGCGACTTCACGCCGCGCCAGGTGGACTCGACGCGCTGGAAATCCGGGTGGTGCATGATCGCATCGAGTTGACGGCTGATCTGCGTATCCAGCGCCGCGATGTGCTCGTCCAGCAACGTCTTGTCCAGGCGCTCGACTTTCTGTGACGACTGCTTGAGCAGGTTGAGGAATACGCTGACTGCTGCGGTTACCCGCTCATCGGGCGAGGCCTCGGACAACACTTCGGCATTCTGAAAGGGCTCGATCGCGCCCAACTCCGACACCGGGTTGAGGTTGATCTTGGCGAACAACGCGTTATACACGCCCTGGCCGACTTCGGCGGCATAGGTCTGGGTTTGCTGCGGTTGTGACGATGGGTGTTCGACGGACATGATCAAAATTCCTTATCAGCGGACCAAGGGCAATCAACGAGCGGACGGCGGCGCCAGGGCGGCCAGCTCAGCGCGCAGTTCGTCGCTCAGGGCGTCGTCCTTGAGGATGCGCTCCAGCTCATGGCGGAAGGTGGCGTTATCGAGCAGGTTGGATTTGAGGTCGCGCAACAGGTTGCGCATCGCCAGCAGGGCGCGCAGCTGCGGCATTTGCCGGGCGACTTGCTCGGGCTCGAAATCCTTCATGTTGCGGAAGGTCAGCGCGATGGCCGCTTCGGCGTCGCCCTCGACCAGGGTATTTTCCACCGCCAGTTTCACGCTGGGGGAAAACTCGGCCAGCACGCTGTCGAAGTTGTTCTTGTTGATATCTACCTTGTTTCGTTCAGATAACGGACGCTGTTCCTGACCGTTGCTGTAATCACCCATGACCATGAGTTTGAGTGGCAGCTCTATCTTTTTCTGCGCGCCGCCGGTGTGCAAATCGAGCTTGATATTTACCCGAGCCTTGGGTACTTCGTTTTGAAAGCTATTTGAAGCCATACACCCTCCAGACACTCTTTGCGCGACACGCCATTGCGTCACGAACAACAACTGAAACTGGAGTTAATGCTTGGCCGACAGCCTCTAAAGGGTTGCCGTCCTGGCATATAAACTCCGCTGAGAAGCTGCAACAAGCAGCGAACTTTCGTGTAATAACTGAATACCCACACCGATAGCGTGGTACTTCACCCTGCGATGACTTTACCTTCAGCGAGCGGCGGGCAACTGGGCGCCCTGCTTCAGGTTTTACCCATTTTTAAACAGCTGGCTGCGCCTACCCGCACCAAAACGGCGCACAAAAAGATAGCTACTCCTGTCCGCGAGCCAATGACGGTTTATGTGAGAGCCCACCCAATAAACATAACGTTTAAAGAGTATTACATCCCGCTTGAAAAAATATCAATACGTCACCTTTGTTCACATTTGCATGGATACTCAACACAGCACACCTACATGAGCACATCACGCTCGGAAATTTCCTACATCAATTATTCGAAACTACCGCTAGACACTTAGCCGAACCGAGAAATTATCTCGCTAAATCTTTTTTCCTACACTTGGGGAGGGGGAATCTTTGGCTGTAGGGTGAAAAATCCCTATTAAATGTCCTACACCTCAAGTCGTTTCCAAGAAGCAAAAACCTGGGTATTTTTTCCGAGTGGTGAAACAAAACTCCGTTACTAAATATTTCAAAGGCTGCAAAAAAACTTCGCTTTAAAAGGTTTTGATGTGTCAGTGCTTAAAGCGCCAGGCAACGCGTCGCTGCCGGAACACCGTGAGCAGCATCTGCGCGAAAGGCAGCAGGAGGCTTGCTGCATCGAGCTCAAAAGACCGATTGAGGTAGCACCGCATCTGTACCGCCCAAGCGCAGGCGTGGGAAATTTTCCCGATCAAGACGCCCTACCCGAATCAACATTGAATGCTACGCGCGTCAGAAGCCCGCCTATCTCTTTGATAATTATCGTATTGACTCTGCCGAACAGCGGTTTACGGGCGCTATGTCCGTTCGCGGTCGGCAGGAAATTTCCTACAGAGCCATAGGATTCAGATTGCTTGAATATGCATCGCTTGTAGGTGCTTGAGGCAGACCCCGCCTGAGCGTAGACAAGAGCAACCAGGCCAGGCCGATACGAACGTCCGTTTGTTCCAGGAGACGTGAGCGACCCAGATGTTCCCACGAACAAACACACTCAATAAGCATTAAAAGCTAGCACTCTCAATCCATACGCGTGGGGAGTCGCTCATTTTAAAAAGCCTGCTAAATTCAATTCTGTTATCCAGCGAGTTTCAGCGCGAATGATTAACGGAATCCAAACTTAATTATTTTTGCGGAGACGGCTTACGCCATCGACATGAACAAAATACATGCTGTGATTTGGAGCGTTTCAAAACACTGTTGGTTGGTCGTCTCTGAACACGCAAGCAGCGGTGGCGGGCGAAGCAGCCGTCGCGCGGTCATTGATCGAAGTGGTTTGGACAAGGCGCAAACGGCACTGGGCTTACAACAACTGCCTGGCTCTATCAATGCTGTTTCACTCAGCTTGCGCACAGTACGCACTGCTCTCATTCCGATGATGTTGACGCTCGGGACGGTATCCATCGCTGTTGCAGGGCCAGGCGATGGTATTTTCGTCAACGATGGCACTGATAACGGCTGCAGCCGGGTCGGTGACTCGGGCTCGATGAGCGGCGTAACTAACGCGGCGTGTACTTCATCCGACAAGTCAACTCAGACTGATCACTCGCTGTTCTATAACCCACTGGGTCAAGTAGGCCTCGGGGCGACATCGTTGACGCTGGGTAACGAACTCTTTGTCAATGGCGGTTCCACCGCAACACTTTTGGCCCCGGTGACCGCCGGTGCGCATATCAATACCCTCGACATGCGTGGCACTAAAGTCCTGCAACTTGCGAACGGCACCGTTTCGGCCACCTCGCAGGACGCCGTGAACGGCGCCGAACTGTTCAACACCGCAACTTCAACGGCAACCGCGCTGGGGGGTGGCGCTCAAGTCACCGGCACTACCGGACAGATTTCCGCCCCAAGCTATAGCACCACCACCGTCAATGCAGCGGGCAACGTCACCACCGCCACCACCAGCGCCAATGTCGGTGATGCATTGACCAACCTGAGCAACAGCCTGGCCAACAGCGCTAACGTCGGTGTCAACTATGACGACGCGGCCACCAAGGCCCGCGTGACGTTCAACCCGACTGGCGCTGCAACCACGCTGGCGAATGTTGCCGCCGGCACCTTGAGTGCCACCAGCACCGAGGCGGTCAATGGCACCCAGTTGAACGCTACCAATACCACCGTCAGCGCCCAGGGCGCCCAACTGAGCGGCATGCTCAATGACGGCACGGGTATCAAGTACTTCCACAGCGCTTCAACCAAAGGTGACAGCAGCGCCACAGGGACCGACAGTGTGGCCATCGGCCCGGCGGCAACAGCTGCCGGCGGAGGGTCTATCAGTCTTGGTAACGGTGCCACCACCACCGCAACGGGTGGTAGAGCAATCGCCTTGGGGAACTTGTCAAACGCCCAGAGTAACGGTTCCGTCGCGATCGGCTCTGAATCCACCGCCTCCGGCATTGACGGTCTTGCGTTGGGCTGGCAGGCCCAGGCGCTGGCAGCCGGCGCCGTCGCGCTTGGCGGCCAGGCCGCTGCGTCGGGCAATAACAGTGTCGCCCTGGGCAACAACGCCAGTGCTACGGTCGCAAACTCCATGGCGTTGGGCTCTTTCGCCACCACCACTGCTGCTACTGCGACGACCAATGGCGTGATCAACGGCACCACTTACACCTACGCCGGTACTGCGCCTGTGGGCGTGCTCAGTGTTGGCAATGCAACCCAGCAGCGGCAGATCACCAACGTCGCCGCCGGCGAGGTTTCGGCTACCAGCACCAATGCGATCAACGGCAGCCAATTGAACGCAACCAACACGGCAGTCAATGCCTTGGGCGCCCAGGATCAACAATTCACCACCGCTCTGGGTGGCGGCGCGCAGTTGGACCCGACCACGGGGGCCTGGGTCGCACCGAGCTACAGCACCACCACCATCGATACCGCCGGCAATGCCAGCGCCCCTGCCACCAGCAACAACGTGGGCGCTGCCCTGACCGGCCTCAGCAACAGCCTGGCCAATACCGCCGCCGTGGGTGTCAAGTACGATGATGTGAGCACCAAAACCTCGGTGACCTTCAACCAGGGCGGCACTGCAACGACCTTGACCAACGTCGCCGCCGGCACCTTGAGCGCCACCAGCACCGAGGCGGTCAACGGTAGCCAGTTGAATGCCACCAACACCTCGGTCACCGACCTGGGTACCAGTCTCAACACCTCGATTACCAACCTGGGCAACAGCTTCAGCACCCAGTTGGGCAACATCGTCACCAACGGCGCTGGTATCAAGTATTTCCACAGCAACTCGGTCCTGGGCGACAGCACGGCCACCGGCACCGACAGCGTAGCCATCGGCCCGGTGGCAACTGCTTCGGCCGACAACGCCATTGCCCTGGGCAACGGAGCCAACGCCAGCACCGCCAACTCCCTGGCCCTGGGTAATGGCGCCACCACCGCTGCGGCCACTGCAACTGCCAGCGGCGTGATCAATGGCACCACTTACAATTACGCCGGTACTGCGCCTGTGGGCGTGCTCAGCGTTGGCGCCGTCGGTGCCGAGCGGCAGATCAGCAATGTCGCGGCTGGGCGGGTGTCGGCCACCAGCACCGACGCGGTAAACGGCAGCCAGTTGAATGCCACCAATACCTCGGTGAGCGACCTGAGCACCAACCTCAGCACGCAGATCAGCAACCTGACCAACACTGCCGCCGAGGGTGTCAAGTACGATGATGTGAACACCAAAACCTCGGTGACCTTCAACCAGGGCGGCACTGCAACGACCTTGACCAACGTCGCCGCCGGCACCTTGAGCGCCACCAGCACCGACGCTGTCAATGGCAGCCAGTTGAATGCCACCAACACCTCGGTCACCGACCTGGGTACCAGTCTCAACACCTCGATTACCAACCTGGGCAACAGCTTCAGCACCCAGT
>NZ_CVTS01000064.1:39721-40077 GCF_900004755.1 Pseudomonas sp. 25 R 14
TGCCACCAACACCTCGGTCACCGACCTGGGTACCAGTCTCAACACCTCGATTACCAACCTGGGCAACAGCTTCAGCACCCAGTTGGGCAACATCATCAACAATGGCGACGGCATCAAGTATTTCCACAGCGAATCCAGCCTGGGCGACAGCACGGCTACCGGCCTCGACAGCGTAGCCATCGGCCCGGTGGCAACCGCTTCGGCCGACAACGCCATTGCCCTGGGCAACGGTGCCAACGCCAGCATCGCCAACTCCCTGGCTCTGGGTAATGGCGCCACCACCGCTGCGGCCACTGCAACTGCCAGCGGCGTGATCAATGGCACCACTTACAATTACGCCGGCACTGCGCCTGTGG
>NZ_CVTS01000064.1:40142-64128 GCF_900004755.1 Pseudomonas sp. 25 R 14
ATGTGAACACCAAAACCTCGGTGACCTTCAACCAGGGCGGTACTGCAACGACCTTGACCAACGTCGCCGCCGGCACCTTGAGCGCCACCAGCACTGATGCGGTCAATGGCAGCCAATTGAATGCCACCAACACCTCCGTCACCGACCTGGGCACCAGTCTCAGTACGTCCATTACCAACCTGGGCAACAGCTTCAGCACCCAGTTGGGCAACATCGTCACCAACGGCGCTGGTATCAAGTATTTCCACAGCAACTCGGCCCTGGGCGACAGCACGGCCACAGGCACCGACAGCGTAGCCATCGGCCCGGTGGCAACTGCTTCGGCCGACAACGCCATTGCCCTAGGCAACGGAGCCAACGCCAGCACCGCCAACTCTTTGGCCCTGGGTAATGGCGCCACCACCGCTGCGGCCACTGCAACTGCCAGCGGCGTGATCAATGGCACCACTTACAATTACGCCGGCACTGCGCCTGTGGGCGTGTTCAGTGTCGGCGCCGTCGGTGCCGAGCGGCAGATCAGCAATGTCGCGGCTGGGCGGGTCTCGGCCACCAGCACCGACGCGGTCAATGGCAGTCAGTTGAATGCCACCAATACCTCGGTGACCGATCTGAGCACTAACGTGAATACCTCGGTGAACAACCTGAGCACGCAGATCAGCAACCTGACCAACACTGCCGCCGAGGGTGTCAAGTACGATGATGTGAACACCAAAACCTCGGTGACCTTCAACCAGGGCGGTACTGCAACGACCTTGACCAACGTCGCCGCCGGCACCTTGAGCGCCACCAGCACCGACGCGGTCAATGGCAGCCAGTTGAATGCCACCAACACCTCGGTCACCGACCTGGGCACCAGTCTCAATACTTCCATTACCAACCTGGGCAACAGCTTCAGCACCCAGATTGGCAACATCATCAACAACGGCACCGGCATCAAGTATTTCCATAGCAACTCGACCCTGGGCGACAGCAGCGCCACCGGCGCTAACAGCATTGCCGCCGGCCCAGTTGCCACGGCCGCCGGTGACGCCTCTATCAGCCTCGGAAATGGCGCGACCACAACGGCGACTGCTGGCAGGGCAATCGCCCTGGGTAGCACAGCGAGCGCCCAGAGCAATGGCTCTGTGGCGATTGGTGCTGAATCCATATCCTCAGGCAGCGACGGCCTCGCGCTTGGATGGCGGTCCAATGCATTAGCGGCTGGTGCTGTAGCGCTTGGCGCTCGGGCGGCTGTGTCAAGCAATAACAGCGTGGCGCTGGGCAACAATGCCAACGCGACAGTTGCCAACTCCGTCGCACTGGGGGCGTTCTCAACCACCAACGCTGCTGTCGCAACTGGCAGCGGCATCATCAACGGCGCCACCTATAGCTTTGCCGGCGCAGCCCCCGTGGGCGTGCTCAGCGTTGGTGCCGTCGGTGCCGAACGGCAGATCAGCAATGTCGCGGCTGGGCAGATTTCGGCTACCAGCACCGACGCAGTCAATGGCAGTCAGTTGAATGCCACCAACACCTCGGTGACCGATCTGAGCACCAACGTGAACACCTCGGTCAACAACCTGAGCACGCAGATCAGCAACCTGACCAACACTGCCGCCGAGGGTGTCAAGTACGATGATGTGAGCACCAAAACCTCGGTGACCTTCAATCAGGGTGGCACTGCAACGACCTTGACCAACGTCGCCGCCGGCACCTTGAGCGCCACCAGCACCGACGCGGTCAATGGCAGCCAGCTGAACGCCACCAACACCTCGGTCACCGATTTGGGTACCAGCCTCAACACCTCGATTACCAACCTGGGTAACAGCTTCAGCACCCAGTTGGGCAACATCATCACCAACGGTACCGGCATCAAGTATTTCCACGGCAACTCGGCCCTGGGCGACAGCACTGCCACCGGCACCGACAGTATCGCCATCGGGCCAGTGGCCTCCGCTTCGGCCGACAACGCCATTGCACTGGGCAACGGCGCCAACGCCAGCATCGCCAACTCCCTGGCACTGGGTAACGGCGCCACCACTGCCGTTGCAACTGCAACCGCCAGCGGCGTGATCAACGGCACCACCTACAATTACGCTGGTACTGCGCCTGTGGGTGTGCTCAGTGTCGGCACCGTTGGTGCGGAACGGCAGATCAGTAATGTCGCGGCTGGGCAGGTTTCGGCTACCAGCACCGACGCCGTCAATGGCAGTCAATTGAACGCCACCAACACCTCGGTCACCGACCTGAGTACCAACGTCAACACCTCGGTCAACAACCTGAGCACGCAGATCAGCAACCTGGCCACTACCGCCGCGGTAGGCGTCAAGTACGATGACGTGAACAGCAAGACCCGTGTGACGTTCAACCAGGGCGGCGCTGCGACCACTCTGAGCAATGTCGCCGCCGGCAGCCTGAGCGCCACCAGTACCGACGCAGTCAACGGCAGCCAATTGTTCAACACCACCGCACAGCTCAATACCCTGATTGCCAACTCCGGCAACCAGAGCCAGTTCGTCGTCAACGCGCTGGGCGGTGGCGCCCAAGTGGATCCGGTAACGGGTGCCGTGACTGCGCCAAGCTTCAACACCACCACGATCGATGCCGCCGGAAATACCACCACCGCCACCACCAGCGCGACTGTTGGCGATGCCTTGACCGGCCTCAGCAACAGCCTGGCCAATACCGCCGCGGTGGGCGTCAAGTACGATGATGTGAACAGCAAGACCCGTGTGACCTTCAACCCCGGTGGCGCCGCGACGACCCTGAGCAACGTTGCCGCCGGCAGCCTGAGCGCTACCAGCACCGACGCAGTCAACGGCAGCCAGCTTTTCTTGACTAATAACACCGTTGTCGGCCTGACGACTCAGCTCAACAACATCGTGAACAGCGGTTCAAGCATCAAGTACTTCCACGCCAGTTCATCCAAGGCCGATTCGCTGGCCACCGGTACCGATGCCATGGCGGTAGGCCCCAATGCACAAGCCAGCGGCACGGCAGCCATTGCCCTGGGCAATGAAAGCGTTGCCAGTGGCGCCAGCTCAGTGGCGCTGGGTGACGGTGCGAAAACCACCGCCGCCGGCAGTGTCGCCATCGGCAAGGGCGCCAGTGACGACCAGCGCGGCACAGAGACCTATACCGGCAAATATTCGAATGCGAGCAACACCACGGCCGGCGTCGTATCGGTAGGCAACGCGACCACCGGCGAAACACGCGTAGTGAGCAACGTGGCTGATGGCAGCCGGGCTACCGATGCGGTCAATGTGCGTCAGCTCGATGGTGCGGTGGCCGAGTCCAAGGCCTACACCGATACCAGCCTGAATCAGATTCAAGGCTCGATCAAAAATGTGGACGGCGCGATTGCCAACGTCACCAGCAGCGTGACCAAAGTCGAAGCAGCGGTGACCAGTGTGCAGAACGGCACCAGCGGTGCATTCCAGGTCAACAACACCCGCGCCGCAGCGCAACCCAAGGCAAGCGGTACCAACGCGGTAGCCGGTGGCATGGGCTCGCAAGCCTCGGGTAACAACAGCATGGCCGTAGGCAGCAACACCGTGGCCAGCGCTGAAAATGCCACGGCAACGGGTAACGGCGCCCAGGCAACGGCACAAAACAGCGTGGCCTTGGGCGCCAACTCGGTGGCCGATCGCGAGAACAGCGTCTCGGTAGGTAGCGCGGGTGGCGAACGCCAAATCACCAATGTCGCAGCGGGCACCCGTGGCACGGATGCCGCCAACATTGACCAAGTGAGCCGCGGCATCATGAATGCCAACATCAATTCCAAGGCTTACACCGATCAGCGCTTTGCCGATCTCAAACACAACCTCAAGCAGCAGGACGACACCCTGAGCGCTGGTATCGCCGGCGCGATGGCGATGGCCAGCCTGCCGCGCTCGTCGGTGGCCGGCGGCAGCATGACGTCGGTGGCGATGGGTAATTACCGCGGGCAATCGGCACTGGCTATTGGCGTTTCGCACGTGTCCGAGAATGGCCGCTGGTCGACCAACTTCATGGGCACCACGAGCAGCCAGAATGACACTGGCGTGGCCGTGGGGGTTGGTTATCAGTGGTGATTGCAGACCGAACCGATAACGAAAAAAGCCCGGCCTGCGCGTAATGCAGGTATCCAATGTGGGAGGGGGCTTGCCCCCGATAGCAGTGTGTCATTCACAGCATCAGTGACTGATCCGGCGCTATCGGGGGCAAGCCCCCTCCCACATTTGGTTCACCCGCCTTCAGATTTGCATCAGGCTCGCACAGGGCATTTTTCTTCTACGCTGAGTTACATCCCTATGCCCACCTACGGATTGCCCACGACAGGATCCCCTGAATGAAAACCCAACTGCCGCTGTGCTTTGGTTTGATCGCTTGCCTGGGCCTGGCCGGGTGCCAGGAAAAAACCTCTCCCCCTACTGCCAGCCAGCCCGAGTGGCTCGCCGTGCCCGCCCTGCCCATCCTGCAAAGCGCAGTATTCAGCCTGGCAGACGCCCTCGCCCCGCATAAAAACCCCCTGGCCATGGAACAGATCTGCGCCCTGGCCAAAGGCGAGACCCAGCAGGCCAACGTCAACCACTTCATCCAGCAGCAAGGTGGCAATGCACAGAGCATCCCCCCACAGGGCCACCCACTGTCGTTGCTCGTAAACGGTGACCGCCAGGCGCAGACCCGTGCCTGCGCGGCGTATCTGGCAATCAGCGTGCTGTCACCCTTGAGCTTGAACGGTTTGCTGGTCGAGCAGGCAAGCGCCCCGTCCCAGGACAAGAACAAACCGGTAGAAAAACGTGAGCCTCAGATCGATCAGGCAAAACTGCTGGCGAGTCTGCCGGGCAAGCTGGCGATCGCACAAACCAATGCGGATTTTTTCGCGCTGATCGCCACCGAGCTGCAACAGCGTCCAGGGCTGACGCTGGAACAATACCGTCAGTTATCCATGGAGATGTTCGCGGGCCTGGCAGCCGACTATCTGCTGCGTTTGAAAGAGCAGACGCCCCCGCCCGGCACCGAATATAAAGTGCTGAAGCTGGACGCGGATCAGTTCATGTTCGTCAGCAGTACCCGTACCCTGTTCGAGTATGATTTTTCCGGGTTGAAACTGCAGCAGAATGGCATGACCTGGTTTGGCGAGGGCAAGCTGTTGGGCAAGGATTACTTTTTGAAGGTGGCCTACCTTCCCGGCACCTCCAAACAACTGAAGAACACACCAACGCCCTAGGGGCGTTGCGTGGGTTGAGCAGTGGAGCGACTTGGGGAGGGAAGCACGTAGCGAATGCGCGCGCCGCCCGTTCAGCGGGCAGGCGTGAGGAAAAAATACCGTGAAGGTGTCGGTCGTGCGGGGTCGATCTGGTCCATAAAACCTTTGATGGCAGCAGTATCCGGAACGCCCGGCAGCTTTTTGATCACCCTTGCCGGCGGCTTTCCTTCGGCCTTTGGCACCGCCAGGGGCAGCCCTTCGTAAATCAACGCATGGTGCACACTCGGGCAATCCTGGCAGAACGCTTCAAGGTCAAGCATGGCGCCACCGACAAATGCGCTGTTGATGAGCAACAGATCGAAGGGCTCAATGGCATGGTCGATCATCGCCAGCAACTCCTCCAACGAAGAGACGGGCGCCACTCGATGGTAGCCGCAGTGATTGAGCATCCGTTCGAGGTTCAAGCGCTGCAGGTGGACGTGATCGGCAATCAAGATGCGTAAAGAACGTGTGGGCATTTATATATCCTTCCAAACCAGCCAGCAGACCGTCAGACGCGCTTTCCAGCGGGGGCGCGCGCTCCCAGCCAAGTCAAAAAATCTTTTTCGGTCATGGGTTTTGCAAAAAAATAACCCTGCCCCTGCACACACCCAAGCTCCAGCAACTGTTGATATTGATCTTGTTTTTCAATGCCCTCGACGACCACCGACATGCCCAACGCCCTGCCCAGCTCGAGCGTGCACTTGATCACCGCAACACATCTTGGGTCATGGTCCAGCCCCCGAACGAACTCGCGATCGAGCTTGATCTCGTTGAAAGGCAACTGGCACAAGCGCTGCAGGGAGGAAAACCCCACACCAAAATCATCGATGGATAACCGGCAACCCATCATGCGCAACCGCACGAGGCTTTCCAGGCAGGTGGCCGAGGCTTCGAGCAAACCGCTTTCAGTCAATTCAAATGTCAGACTGGAAGCCGGTAGCCCGAAGCTGCACAAGATGCCGCGGATGATGGAAACCAGCTCGGGATTGGAGAGCTGTACCGGCTCCAGGTTGAACGCGATATTCAACACGTGCCCGCGACTCGAAGCCTCGCGGGCCAACGCCAGGCCCTGCCTGATCTGACCGAACAGTAACTCATTGAGCAACCCGCAACTTTCAATGGCAGGCATGAACACCGCCGGAGAAACCACCCCTTTGGTCGGGTGGTTCCATCGTGTCAGCGCCTCGACGCCAATCACATCACCATTGAGCAAATTGACCTTGGGCTGGAAGTACGTTTCCATTTGCTTTTGATGCATGGCCGAGCGAACTTCGCCGGCTTGCGCCAGCTCCAAGGGCTTCAGGCTCATCGGCGCGATCCTGGGATCGCTCAAGTGTTTATGCAACAGCTCGTTCAAGGCTTCAGCGTGCAGCGGCTTGCCGAGGTCGCCCAATAGCGGCAGCCCCAGCAGCGTCACCAATTGCCGAGCGGCCTGGCGTACGTCTCCCGAGAGGGAACTACTGAGAATCACCGCGCCCACCAGGCCAACGCGAGCCACGCGTTGCAGGAACTCCAGGCCATCCATGCCTTCCATGCGCAGGTCACACACCACAATGTCCACCGGACCGACCCGTTGCAGGGTCTCCAGGGCCTGGGTGCCGTTGGAAGCACTGAACACATCCTGACAGCCAAGCTTCTTCAGCAGGTTGACGGCGACGGTTTGCTGGAACAGATGGTCCTCCAGCACCAGCACTCGCAGGGGCAACACTTGCATCACTGATTCTCCACAATTGGGTTGCAGCACGAACGCCCGATACGCCCTGATTGCTGGTGGTAGCCGATGCCCACTCAAACAAGGTTGATGGACCTCAACGCCTGCTCCCCAAGAGGGAGCAGGTGTATTCAGGTCATCCATGACGCAAATTCATTAACGTTGCGGGTGCGTTGCTTCGGCAACGTCAATGAAAGATGGGGTCGCTCCCTAGCGGATTCGGTAGACGAGAGGTCATCTCTGTTCTTTGAGCCGAAATTATCCGGGGATTTTCCTGACCGAAATGTAGGAAATTTCCCGGAGAGCAATTTGGAACAGAGACCTCACGGTCCTGTCTCCGCACCCACAACCAGTCAGTCGACGGATTGGGCGATCCGTTGCGTCAACACCTGCGTCAGGGTGTCCATCGTTTGATACAGCGCATCCACTGACTGGGTCAAACGTGCGGCATCGTGCCCGTCGCAATCTATCTGCAACTGTTCGCAACAGTGAATCAGGCGCTTTGCCTTGACGATGCGCGCGCCACCCTTGACCCGATGGGCCAGGTCGGCCAGCCCGGTCAGGTCGTTCTGGCTGAAGAGTTTGAGCAGCCGTACTTGATCCTCCTCGTTACTGCTGAGCAGGTCCTGCAACAAGCTGCGGATTGACGCCTGATCCCCGTAGGTCAGTTGCTCAAGGCTGACCAGGTCGATCTCGTCGTCCAAGTGCGTCACGTCATCGTTATCGGGCATTGGTTCAAACGACGACTCAACCCCCGACAGACGTGCGGCCAAATCCTTCATGCTGATGGGTTTGAACAGGCAATCATCCATGCCCGCAGCGAGACAGCGTTCGATCTCGTCGGGTTGCGCATTGGCGGTGAAGCCAAGAATCAGACACGGCGGCTTGCCCGAAGCCGCTTCATCGTCACGGATCGCCTTGGCCAGTTCATAACCATTCATCACTGGCATGTTGCAGTCGGTGATCACCACATCAAAGGAATGGCTGCGCCAGGTGCGCAAGCCATGGGCGCCGTCCTGCTCGTCTTTGACGCTGTGCCCCAGATAGCTCAGTTGTTGCAACAGCAACAAGCGGTTGGCGGGGTAGTCATCAACCACCAGAATGTTCAACTCACTGGCAGGCAACAGTTCGGTTGGCTCAGGCTGGCTGCGGGGCAATGGGGCCAGGATGGGCAGCGTCAAGCCTACCTCAATCTGCGTACCCAGGCCCGGCACACTGCTCAGCTTCAATTCACCCTCCATCATCGTGCACAACGTTCGGCTGATGGACAGCCCCAGGCCCGATCCGCCGACCGTCAACTGACTGTGGCTGCCGACCTGGGTGAAGGGCGCAAACAGTTTCAACTGGTCTTCGGCACTGATGCCGATGCCGGTATCGCGTACGCGCAACTGAATACTCATCTGCTGATTTTCTTCGTCGAGTGTCGCCTTGACGCTGACCAGCACCTCGCCTTTTTCGGTAAATTTGATTGCATTGCTCAGCAGGTTTGCCAGCACCTGCTTGAACCGCATCGGGTCGATCAACACATCACGGTTGGCGAGCTCATCGAACTCCAGAATCAGCGGCAGTTGCTTTAGCCGAGCGCTGGCGCCCTGCACCTGCACCACCTCCTCCACCATTTCCTTGAGGGCAGCCCTCTGAGGGGTCAAGGTCAAACGCCCGGATTCGATGCGCGCCACATCCAGGATGTCGCCAATCAGCTCCAGCAACGCACGTGCGGCGCTGGAGGCCACTTCAATGGCAAACCGGTCGAGAATGCCTTGATCAGCCTTTTTCATCGCCAATTCCAGCATCCCGACCACCGCGTTTATCGGCGTGCGCAGCTCATGGCTCATGGTTGCCAGGAACGTGGTCTTCGCCCGGTTGGCGCCATCGGCCTCGTGCTTGGCCTCTTTGAGCTGGCTGAGCAAGCGTGCGCGCTCACTGATATCGATCCACCCGGCAATGATGCCTTTGACTTCACCGCTGCTATCGCGAAAAGGCAGGATCCAATGATAGGCATCAATCGTCTGCCCGTCGGCCAGCAGCAACTGACGGTCCTGAATCTGCTCCTGGCCGGCCTCCATCACCTCGCGGTATTGTTGCTCGAACGCATGGGCGTCAGATGGCGCAATGCCCACGGCCCCTGCGAGCGCAGTGCCCATCACTTGTTCTTCGGTACGTCCAACCGCCTCCAGGTAGCGGGTATTGCACAGCAGCATTCGGGCTTGCCGGTCTCGAACGTAGATGGGGTGCGGCAAGCCGTCGATCAGGACGTGCAGGAAGTCCATCTGCTCCTTCAACGCTTGTTCGGCAGCGGCACGTCGCTGAATCAGGCGGCGCAGGTAGATGATCCAGCCCGCCGCAGCGAGCAACAGGCCTATCGCCACTACCAGCCACTTGAGAAAAGCCCGCCGGCTGGCCTGGGTACCGCGATTGTCCAGCATGACTTCGCCACGCCAGCGATCGGACAGGTCGTCGAGCTCCTCGCGGGAAAAACTGCGCAGGGTTTTATCCAGGATCGAGTAGAGCTCCAAAGACCTGCGATCAGTCGCCAATCTCAACTGGGCTGGAGGCTCTCCCATCGTACGCATGATGCGCAGGCGGTCACGGTAGAACGTAGAGATCATATAGCGCGACCCCAGCAGAATACTAATAGCGGCATCCGCCTTGTTCTGGGCAACCAGCGCCATCATGTCGGCACGACTCCCCGCCTCCATCAACGTAATATCCGGGTAATGCCTGGGCACATAGGTGGCCCAATAGCTGCCAGGATTGACGACCAGACGCTTGCCCGTCATGTCGTCCAGGCTTCGGGGCTGGCCCTCGCCAACGCGGGTTACCCACACGTCGGGGTTGGACATGAAAGGCCGGGTATATCGCAGCTCACCCATTCGCTCATCATGCCTGAACGTGGGCGCCAGATCTGCCTGCCCCCCCACCAACAGATCAGCCTGCTCATCAACGGAGCTCGCGCGGATCACTTCAAACTGTATATGGGTTCGCTGGCTGATTTTCTCCAGCAAGTCGGCGTTGAGGCCCCGGAGCAGGTCATTTTGATCAAAAAAAGTAAACGGCGGGTTGCCATCGATCACCGCCACCCGCAGTTTAGGATGTTCTGCCAGCCATTGCTCCTCTTGCGGACTCAGGCCAAGGTCAAGGCCCTCTCCGGCTGTGGCCCGCAACCTCCAGCGCCGGGCAATCGACTGCTTCTCGGCAGTGGGAATCGCGTTCAGCACCTGGTTGACCACATGCAACAACTGCTTGTTGTCGGCATTCAAGACAAAACCGATACCGCTGACCTTTTTATCGGCTGAGGGCTTCAGGTGCATATCGGTGTAGAAGTTTTGCCCAATCAGATAGCTGGATGTGATCCCCGCGCCCACGAATGCATCCGCCTGACCGAAGGCAACCGCACTGATGCCCTCCAGCGCCGTGGGGTACAGTTCGATTGTTGCTTTTGGGTAAAGCGCCTGGATAACGGAGGGCTCAACGTAGTATTTGGACATCGCCAGCCGCTTGCCTGCAAGATCTTGCTGCACGTCGCTGTCCGAACCGCGGCTGGTTGCCAGCACCATCTGATCCAGAAGGTAGGGACGCGACATGACCAGCCCTGCTTGCGCCACTTCATATTCCCGTGCGGAGCCCAGCAGGTCCAACTCCCCGGTCTTGAGTGCCTGCAAGGCCAGATCCTTGTTGTCATAGCGCCGGATCTGGACATCAACGCCTAACACAGTAGCCAGCAGCCCGACGTAATCAGCCGTCACCCCCTCAAAATCGGCGGGGTCGGACAACACCACCAAGGGTGCCGGATCGCTGCGCGTTGTGCCGACCACCAGGACCTTTTTATTGCGTAGCCACCGCCAGTCATGGTTCTGCAGTTCAACGTCAAAATCAGCCGTAGACTCGCGCCCCAGCAAGGTCAGCGACTCAAAGCCCCGCTCGGCGGCATGGGATTGGCCGAGTACTCCCAAACAAAGGAAAAAAATGAAGTAACCCGACAGGCGCCTCATTCAGATCAGGTGATGACGTTTGGCAAAGTCGGCCAGATAGACCACCGACTTGACCTTGAGCTTTTCAATCAGCCGAGTTTTATAGGTGCTGATCGTCTTGTTGCTCAACAACATAGCGTCACCGATCTCCTTGTTACTGTAACCACGGGCAAGCTGCTGCAGAATGGCCAGCTCCCGATTGGACAACTGCTGAATCAGCTCATGCTCGGGTGTCTGGTTATCGACCGGGCGCACCGAGCTGTTGGAGAGCACCGGGAAATAACTGAAGCCCTCGCGAATTACTTTGACTGCACGCATCAATTCCTCAAGATCATCGCTTTTGGAGACATAACCGGACGCGCCGATGGTCATGCAGCGATGGGCATAAAAGGTCGCGTCCAGCGAGGTCAGCACGAGGATTCTGATCGGCAGGTCCAAGGCGCAAATACGACTGATGACCTCCAGGCCGTCGAGCAGCGGCATCGAAATATCCAGTACGATCAAGTCCGGCACGTGCTTGCGAGCCAGGTAAACCGCCTCGACACCATTCTCGGCTTCGGCCACCACTTCCACTTGCCCTGCCTTGAGGAGCATTTTTACAGACGAGCGAATAAACGGATGGTCGTCGACGATTAATGCTTTCAACATACAAACCTCTTTTTCATCAGCATAAGGAACAGCATCTGCGAGACCGGCACGTCAAACTATTAAGGTAGCTCAGTTTCACGTCGACAAAACACAGGCCTGAAATATTTTAATGGCCTGACTGCGCCAGCAAGCCCTACCCGTTTTGGTAGCGCTCCAACCAAGCGAAAAAGTCAGCACCGGGCATGGGCACCGCCAAGTGAAAACCCTGGCCAAAATGGCAGCCCAGGTCAATCAGTGTATCGAGCGCCGGTTGGCTGCCAACCCCCTCGATAATCAAGTCCATCTGCAATGCTCGGGTCAGCGCAAGACTGCTGGCGACGACGGCCCGGTTACCCGGGTTGGCAAGGTCCTGAACGAACACGCCGTCGAGCTTGATCTGGTTGAAGGGCAGCTGTGCCAGCAACCGTAGGGAGGAAAAACCCAGGCCAAAGTCATCGATCGACAACCCACACCCCGCCTCGCGCAAGCGCAGAAGGTTTGCCAATGCCGATGCCGGCAGGTCCAGCAGGCTGCTTTCAGCGACTTCGAATGTCAGGCCCGAACCTGGCAGGTCATACCCTTGCAAGCATTGAATAATGTAGTCAACCAAGTCATTTCGAACCAGTTGGGAGGCTGTCAGGTTGAACGCCATTCCCAGGTCAATACCTTGCGCGCGCAACTGCAGCAGCAATGCAATACCCTGGTCGAGCAGTTGCTTGAGCATCTCGTCAATCAAGTCATAGGCCAGTACGGCGCCTAACAGATCACGGGGCAGCAACATCCCCCGTGTGGGGTGACGCCAGCGCACCAGCGCTTCAACGCCAAACAGCCGACGCTCGACAAGATCGAATTTTGGTTGGTACCAGGCCTCGAATGCACCCACCGCCAAACCGTGTCGCACCTGGTCTTCAGGGATCAGTTCAGGTACCGACAGGTCGGGCGCCGTCAAGACATGGTGGCGCAGCTTGAAATTTTCCAATAACCGCTGCAAATCCTGCATATCCAGCGGCTTGTCCAGAATGCCCAACAACTTCAGGCCCGACAGCGTCTTCATCTGCTTCACGGTGCGATAAAGATCAGCCTGCAACTCGCTGTAGGCCACCAACGTCTGGACGTTTCCCAACTCGCCGGCCACTTTCAGGAACGCAGAGTGGTTGATCGAACCGTCGGCCAGGTCGAAAAAAACGATATCGACCTTGGGTAGCTTTTTCAGCAGGCCAATAGCCTGCTCGGCATCGCTGGCCGATAGCACATTGCCGACCCCCAGATTGCCGAGGGCCTTGACCAGCACGGCACGCTGGAACGCATGATGTTCAATGACCACAACACAATCAGGAAACATATTCTTCAACCGATTCGACTTTAAAGGAGAGGTTTGAATAGCCACGCCAGGCTCAGCGTTCCCGCATGGCCTCCTGGGCCTTGTTGAACGGCTTGACCAGGTAGTCCAGCACGGTCTTGGAGCCGGTCTTGATGTCCACCGTTGCGATCATCCCCGGTACAATGGCGAAGCGCTCACCGGCCTTGTTGGTCAGCACGTTGGAGTCCGTCTGGATGAACACCCGGTAGTAGTAGTTCTCCGGCTTGACCTTGTCCTGGATGGTGTCCGGAGAAATCGTCACCACCTTGCCGTCCAGCCCGCCATAGATCGAATAGTCATACGCGGTGAGTTTCACCTTGGCGGCCTGATCCGGATGGATGAAGGCAATATCCCTGGGTGAAATGCGCGTCTCGATGAGCAACTGATCATCCAGCGGCACGATCTGCATCAACTTGCCGTTAGGCGAAATCACACCACCAATGGTCGTCACCTCGATGCCCTTGACGATGCCGCGAACCGGCGACAGTACGGTCAGGCGCGTCAACGAATCTTCCCGCCCACGAATCACCGAACTCAACGTACTGACCTCGGAACGCGCCTTGGCCAACTCTTCACCCGCCTGCACCTGATAGGAAGAGCGCAGCTCGGTAGCCTTGAGTTGCAACTCACTGCGCTGACGCTGCAGGCGGATCACTTCGACGTTACTGGCGGCGCCGGTCTTGGCCAGTGACTGGGTGATTTTCAGCTCACGGTCGACCAGCCCGAGCGAATCGTTCACCCCGGCCAGGGATTCCTTGAGCCGGCTGATACGCTCCTGATACAGCCTGGTTTCGCGCTTGATCAGCTCGGGGTAGGCCTGAAGTTCGTCGGGAAAGCTCAGTGGCTTACCGTCCACCTCCGCCTGCAACCGTGTGGCGCTGGCCAGGACAGCCCGGTAGCGCGCAGCGCTCTCCTCGACATTCGATTCGGACTTCGTCGGGTCAAGCTGGGCCAACACTTGCCCCTGCTCCACCAGGTCACCTTCGGCGACGTTAAGCTCTGCCAGGATGCCGCCTTCCAGTGATTGAATGACTTGCTCATGGGAACTGGGAATTACCTTGCCGTCGCCCTTGGACACTTCATCGAGCCGCCCCAGCCACGCCCAGGTGCCCAGTATCAGCACGATCAACACCAGGCTGCCGATGATCCGCGTCGAGCGATGCAGCGCAGCGTCATCGGCCGGGTCCATGGCCTCCAGTGATTTTCTATTGCGTAGATAGGCACGCAACCGCGCCAGTTTTTCGTGAACATCAGCCATGCTGAGATGCTCCATTGGAATGAGTGGCGCTGAGTCGACGGATCGCTTCCTCCTTGGGTTCATCCAGCACGATTTTGCCGTCATCGACGACGATGATTCGCTCGACCAACTCCAGCAACGCCAGGCGGTGGGTGGCAATCAGCAAGGTCTTGCCCTGTGCCCACTGGTCGAGGTTTTGCAGAAACAGGCGCTCTGCCCCTTCATCCAGTGAAGAGGTCGGTTCGTCCAGCAACAGCACGTTGGGTTGGCGCAACAACAGACGAGCCAGCAACAGCGATTGTTTCTGGCCGCCGGAGAGCCCAAGCCCGCCTTCCAGAATCAAATGATCCAGGCCCGTCGGCAGCTTTTTGATAAACCCATCGGCGCCGGTCAGGGCCAGTGCCGAGAGCATTTCCTGGTCAGCGGCCAACGGCGCGCCCAGTTTCAGGTTCTCGCGGATGGTGCCGTGGAACAGGTGCGAGTCCTGGGTCAACAAGGCCACATCCCGGCGCACGTCTGCCGGGTCCAGGTGTTGCAACGCCACGCCATCCAGGCTGACCAGCCCGGAGCGTGAATCCACGCCCCCGACCAGCGCCTGCAGCAGCGTGGACTTGCCTGCGCCGTTGCGGCCCAGCACGGCAATGCGTTCGCCGGCACGAATCTTCAGTTGGCTGACTTGCAGCACCGGGCTGTCGTCGCCATAGGCGAACACCGCCTGGTCCAGCACATAGTCACCGTACAGGTGGGCACGGTGGACTTTGTGGCTGTGTTCGGGGTGGTCGGTGGGCAACTGCATCAGTTTGTCCAAGCCTGCCAGGGCGGTCTTGGCCTGCTGCCAGCGAATGATCACCTGGGTCAATTGCGCCATCGGCGCCATCATGCGTGAGCCGAGGATCGATGCCGCCACCAGTGCGCCGGTGGTCAGGTCACCGGCCATCACCATCGGCGCGCCAAAGAAAATCACCACGGCAAACACCAGGGTCTGCATCGATTGCGACCAGTACTGTAAGCGATGGGTCAAGGCCTTGAGCCGCAGGTTCGCCGAGGCGGTGGTTGCGTTGTAGTGGTTCCAGCTCAGCTGGAATTTCTGCTCGGCTTGCAGCGCCTTGACGTCCTCCATGCCCTGGATGGTTTCCACCAGCAAGGCATTGCGCAGGCTGGATTCGCGCAACGCTTCATTGGCCAGGCGCCCCAACTTGGCCTGGCACAACAGACCCGGGGTGACCATCAACACCAGCGCGCACAGCGGCACCAGCACCAGGGGGCCGACCAGCAGCCAGAATACGCCGAGGAACAGCAGGAAAAACGGCAGGTCCGCCAGCGCCGTGATGGTGCTGGAGGTGATCAGCTCGCGAATCTGTTCCAGCTCGCGAACCTGGGAAATGAAGGTACCAGTGGAACGCGGACGGGCCGAGTTGCGCAACCGGATGGCGTGGCCAAAAACCTTGTCCGACAGACGCGTATCCGCACGCTTGCCCAGCAGGTCGGTGACATGGGAACGGGCGTTGCGGATGGTGAAATCAATACCGGCCGCCAGCAGAACGCCGATAAACAGGACGTACAAGGTCGGCATGGAACCGGCAGGAATCACCCGGTCGTAGGTTTGCATGGAAAACAGCACCCCGGCCAACCCCATCAGATTGGCAACCAACGAGGCGAACAGCACATAGCGATAGGACTTCAAGTCCTGCAGGACGATGCCCTTGAACCAGTTTTTGTCATACGGCTTGATGTAGTCGTCCACTCGCACGTCGGCGCGATTACCCACCGGGCGCAGCAGGATGACCCGGCGGCATTGCTCCAGCAGTTCCTGGCGCGACAGCACCGTGGCCAGGCCGTGGTCGCCGCTGAGCCGCACTTGCAGCAGGTCCTCGGCACGCAAGCCTTCGATCAGCGCCAACTGGCCGTCCGCCAACTGCACCAACAACGGTAAACGCCATTGAGTCAGGTCTTCGGCCTGTAACTCTTCATCAATCTTGACCGACAGGCCCAAGTGCTTGGCAATGGCGTACAGCTGGTCATCGGAATGCGCACTGCCCTGCCAGGCGGCAGCCAGCCGCGCATCCTCGGGCGAGAAGCTCAGGTTGTAATGACCAGCAACGAGCAACAACATTTCCAGCCAGGGCGGGGAAACAGATAGCGGGCTGGCTTGCAGGGGTTCTTGGGCACGGCGGCTCATGGCAAACGCTCACGGTAGGTGGCGTCGTTGGCAGCACCAAACGCCTGACTGAGATGGCCTGCGCTATACAGGCAGTTGATCTGTAACCGACGCAGGCTATTGAGCGTGGTCTGCTGCTCGACCCGCGACAAATACGCCTCTTGCTCGGCATTAAGCAGATCCAGCAACGGCCGGGTGCCCAACTCAAGGTATTGCTGGCGGTAGAGCACGCGAGTTTCATTGATCGTGCTTTCGCGCACGGTTTGGGCACCCAGGCTGGCATGCAACTTCAGCACCTGGCTTTGCGACTGCTGCATTTCCTGGCGCGCGCGCAAACGAGCGGTATCAAGGCCGGCCTGGGAGGACGCCAGGGCCCGCTCGCTGGCCGCTTTGCCGGCCTGGATCGCGTTACCTTGATAGATCGGCATGCTCGCATTGAGGAAGACGCTGTAGCGGCTGCGGTCCTGGTCCGTTCCAGGGCTGCCATCCAGCTGTTGGCTGAATGTCGGCTCCAGGGACAGTGTCGGTAGCCCGGCCGCCTTGGCTGCGCTCACTTCGGCCTCGGCCCGGGCTACACGCGCTTGGGCGGACTGCACCTCAGGGTTGTCCTGCATCTTGGCATCGACCTGCTGGCACGACTGCTCCAGTTCCCGCGGGAAATGGTCGGACACGCCCTCGACCCGAGGTTGCCCGATCAGGTTCGACAATGTGGCGAACGTGCGCGCCAGGCTGGCTTGATGCTGGAAGCCGGTGACCTTGGCGGCTTCGATACGCGACATGGTTTGCACATAGTCCGAACGGGTACTGGCGCCCATGTCCAGACGCTGGCGCGCCAGGTCGGAGACTTTTTCCAGGCTGTCGATCTGGTCCTGGGTGATCGCGATCAACCGCTGGTAATACTGGCCGTCAAGAAAGGCCAGTGCGGTATTCAGGGCAACCTGTTCAACACTCAGGCGCACGTCTGCCTCGCGCTCGGTGACGCCGGCCTGGCTCGCCTCGACGGCACTGGACACCTTGCCGAAGTCATACAGCATCTGCGAAGCACTGACGTCGAAGACCTGGGCACTGTGACTGCCAGGCACACCACTTTGGTAGCCGGTGCGCACGCCGCCGCTGATCCTGGGGTAATAGCCGGCCTGCGCCACTTCTACCCGCTGCACTTGTTCATTGACCCCTTCCCGGGCCCGCAGGATATCCGGGTACGAGGTTAAGGCCTGGCGCACGGCCGCACGCATATCCAGCGCCGCGGTGCCCGCAGTGGCCAAATTGCTCACGCTCAGCTGGGGAGCGGAAGGAGGAAGAAACTGCCCGGCTTCAATCAATGAAACCAAGGATGGCGCGGGCACCGTCTCTTGCACTTGACTGTTCTTGATCGGTTGCACGGTAGGCGCAACCTGATCTTGGGGTTGGCCATGCACAGAAGGTGCATTGACCTGCCCGGCCACACTGCCCGAACTGAACGATAAGGCTATCGTCAGGCAGGCAATATCACGCCGGGGATGGAATATCCGGAACATAATTGACACTCAGGGAAAATAACCCTGGGCCATACGGCCCAGGGCTCTGTCATTACGACTTAAACGACGGAAACACCACTCTCGACCCAGAGGTCTTTCTTCGACGTTTCATCGATGTAGTGCACATACTCATGGCCGTCCAGCGGCGCCTTGACGCCATCGGGTTTCCACGAATCCGGCAAGTCCAGGGTCGAGGCAGATGTCGACTTCGACACCGTGCCATCGGCTTGCAAGATATCGTTCAAGGTCACCGTCAACGCGGGCTTGGCCGGATCGTCCTTGGCTTGCAGGCTGACCAGCTTGTTGAGGTCCAGGGTTTGCCCTTGGCTCAGGTTGAACGACGGCAGTGCGGTGTCGCTATCGACGTCTGTATCAACCTGGCTTTCCGGCTGCGCGAGTGGCGCCGCCCTATCAACCGCGGGCGCCACGCCTGTCGGCACCTCATTGAGTTCGGCGACGAGCCTGGAGTCGGCAATCTTCACCTCAAGGGTGGAGGTCACTGTCTCGCCGTTCGTGTGCCGGACCTGATACGTGAAGGTTTCGGTTTCGTTCAAACCCGTCAGGCTGAGTTTCGGCGTGTAGGTGTAGTCACCGTTCGCCGTCACTTTCAATTCACCGAACTGGCCGGCAATGATTTCCTGTTGGGTCGCGGACACCGATTTACCATCGACACTGACGATACTGGCTTCTTGCGGATCAACCAGGTCACCGGAGACGGAGTAAGCCTTGATGCCAATATTAAATGTTGCATTCAAGGTTGCCCCATCGGCGGTACGGGCTTCGTAGCTGAACGTTTCCGTCTGGTCCGCTGGCGTTGCATTACGATCCTGTTGATACGTCGCCTGGCCATCGTTGGAAATGCTCAACTGACCGTACTTGCCTTGCACCACGCTGCGCACCTGTTCGGCGATCAACGTACCGTTGACTTTCACCAGCGTCGCCCCGGTTGGCAGGACCAGGTCACTGCTGATCAGGCTGTTGGCAAAGCCGCCCACGAACGACTCTTTAATGATCGTTGAGTGGAACTCCACATTGGAGTAAAGCGATACCTCAGTGTTCTTAATCACCACGCGATACTCACCAGGCGTCTCGAACTTCAAGGAGATACCTGACTTGCCTGCGATCACAGGAATAATCGACACGTTAAGCAACCCGCCAGACTGGCTGCCCTGCACACCGACCCACTTCCCATCGACCTTCTTGTCGAGATAAACGGCATTAGAGTTCAACGCGTTCAGACTCAGAAGCCCTTGTTGCGACAGGACTCTGACTTCCGCTCGTTCATTGGCGTTTATCGAAAACTCGTAGGATTGCGTGTCATTGCCTGGGAAGAACGACGAAATCAAAACCGATTCAAACTTGTTATAACGCCCCTCCGTCAGCTCATTGATGTTCGGATCGATGAACTGGGCTACTTCAACTTCGTGATGTTCCGCCACCAATTGATAAGGCGCCGTTACCGACACTGAACCTGTGGAGGTGGACTGGTTATCCAGGGACGCTGAAGTCACCTGCAACACTGTCCCGCCCATCTGTGCTTTTACCGGCACTGCATAGTTGCCGTCGGCACCGACAGGTTGTTCGCCCAGGGTCTCGCCTGCGGCATTTTTCACCACTACCTTGGTATTGGGCGTGGCCTTGCCGGAGACAAGTTTGCCATCGGCACTGATCATCGCGCTCAGCGGCGCCGGGATGGCTTCACCCGCTACCTGAGGTGCAATCAGTTCGGTTGGCAGCGACTCCTTGCCTGCCAATTCAGCCACCACCGAAACCTTGCTGCCCGCAGGCTGCCTGGTAATGGTTGCGGCGAATGTACCGTCCTCGCCAGCCACGATTGGCCCGGCCAGCAACTGGCCGTTGGCGTCCTTGACCGACACACTCGCACCCGGCAGGGTCTTGCCGCTGATCTGGGTGCCGGCGGCATCCAGGTGAGCTTCCGGTTGTGCAGGTCGATCAACCTCAGTGACCGGTGTTTTCACATAGGCCGGTGCAGACTCCACGCCCTGCCCTTGTGCAGTCACCGCCAGGGTGGTGCCGTCGGGCTGTTTCGGGATGTTGACCACAAAGGTGCCATCCTGCTGGACAACGCCGGAACCGATCTCTTTGCCCTGGGCATCCTTGACGCGGATGGTTTCGCCCGTGTTGCCCTTGCCCGTCACCTGGGTGCCGGCTTCGTCGACTTGCACCTCTGTCGGCGTATTGGAGGTAATGTGCGGCGTCATGACCGATTCAGAAGCCGACACCTTGTCATTGTTCTGCAACGCGACATTCAACAGTTGCCCGCCCGGCTGCACCGGGATAGTGACCTCGAAAGTGCCGTCCGGCCCGACGATGCCCTTGGCGATCACGGTTGTGTCGTCCGCCGCTTTGATCAATACGATGGTGTTCGGCGCGCCCTTGCCCTGCACCTTGGTACCGGTGGCGTCCACACTCACATCGAAAGGCTTGGCTGGCGTGTCTTCGGCGCTCAGGGGAACCAGCAACAGCGCAGGCGCCGACACCTTGTCACCCTTGACCGCGCTGATGGCAAGCCTGTCACCGCCATTTTGCGCGGGGATATTGGCCGAAAACATACCGTCAGGCCCAGCTTCGAACGTGCCCAGATCCTGTTGGGTATCGAGGTTGACGATCTTGACCGTTTCACCTGGCTTGACCTTGCCCAGCACGCGAGTGCCGCTGGGGTTGATATTCAGGTCGGTAGGTGGCAATGGCAGGTCCGCATCGATAAACGGCGCCACGACAGAAACGGTTGGCGATGCCTTCCCCTCGTCGTAGGCCGTCACGCTCAGGGTGGCGCCGGTCTTCTGAGGGGTGCTCAAGGCAACCTCGACAGAACCGGACTTGTTGACCACGCCACTGCCAAGTTCCTTGCCGCTGGCATCCGTGACCTTGATGATTTCGCCCGGCTTGCCCTTGACCGTTACCGCGCTGCCGGTGTCATTGATCACCGCGTCACGGGGCGCCAGCACAGGCACCGACAAGGTGGCAGGCGCCGACTCCAGGCTGCCCAGGCTGACCGTCGCGTTGAGGTCTTCACCGCTCGCGCCGGAAGGCAACAGCACATTGCCCTTGCCATTTGCATCCAGAGGCACACGAACGATTGTGCCGTCCGGGTTGTTGATTTGCACAATAGCGTTGGGCTTACCTTCTACGCTCACCTGCCCGGTGACCGCATCGACCGCGCCGAACACCGGCGCCAGCAACGGCACTTCGAGCGTCGCGGCCTGGGACGTAATGCCTGCCGCTTGGGCAACCACGCCCACTTCCCCACCGCCCAGAGCCTGGGGCAGCTTGATCACGGCGTGGCCTTGTGCATCCAGCTGCACCGGCGCGCCGACCGGGTTGCCGTCTTTGTCCTGCAACTGCACGGAGACGTTCGGCTTGCCGGTGACCGATAGCTCCTCTTGGGCCGCATCAAATGCCAGGGTTGGCGCAAGCAGCGGAACCACCAGGGCATCGCTGACAGGCGACTTGGCCTCCTTGAAGGTTTGAACCGCCTGCAGAGTCTCTGCGCCAAGGGAGGCCGGGATCGAGATCACGCCTTTGCCTTGGGCATCCAACGTCACAGGCGACCCCACCGGCTTGCCGTCCTTGTCCTGCAACTGCACGCTGGCGCCCGCTTTGCCTTCGACCGCCGTCAGGCCGGTTTTTGGATCAACCGGGCCCAACACTACTTTGAGCAAGGGAATGGCAGTCTGTACCGTCGCCGATTCTTCCTGCCCATCCTTGATGGTTACGCTGACCGACTCTCCACGCAATGCCGGAGAAAGGACCAGATTGCCCTTGCCATCATTGCCCAATGTGAGGCGTTCAACCACTTCACCCGCAGCGTTCTTGACCTCTACCTGCCCACCCGGCATACCGACGATTTCCAGGGCGGTGCCGTCTTCGTTGAAAGTCAATTGGGGCTCGAACAGCGGAACCTCAATCGATGGGGCCTTTTCTGAGCGCTTGGCCGGCTTGGCCGGGTCGACCGCTTCCACGCTCATGTATTCAACCGGCGCTTCAAACGCACCACTACGGCTGGTGACTACAGCGTCTTCCTGGCTGGCGGTGATCCTTTGTCTGCTGGCATTGAAGGGCAACGTTACCGTTGCCTTACCGTCCAGATCGAAAACACCTCGAACGTAGACCTCGCCTGTTTCATCGTTATATACCTGGAACACGGCCCCAGGTTTACCGTCCAGGGTGACGTTTCGCGTTGCTCCGTCAACCTGGCCCAGTATCGGTGCCAGCATAGGTACCGCCACGCCGGAAGGGCCGGACTCGACACTGTCGACCACTTGGGTGACGGTCAGATCGAGGTTGCTCAATTGCGGACGCAGTGGGATTTGGCCGGTGCCTTGGTCATTCAAAGTCACGGGGTTGCCGATCGGCAGGCCGGTGCTGTCTTTCAACTGCACGGTCGCGTTCGGCTTGCCTTGAACACTCAACAGGTTGTTGGCCGCATCGACAGCACCCACAACCGGCGCAAGCACTGGCGCCAATACGGTATTGCTGACGGGCGATTGCGCAGTGCCCGAGGTTTGAACAGCCTGCAGATTTTCGCCGCTGGCTTCCTGGGGCAGCGTGATCAGGAACTGGCCCTGCTCATCCAGGATCACTGGCGCGCCGATCGATGCTCCTTCGCTGTCCTGCAATTGCACGCTGGCGCCCGGCTTACCGGTAACCAGCAACTGGCCGGAGGCGTTGACATCACCCAGCTCTGGCTTCAACAGCGGCACAGTCAATGGCGCGGTGGCCGGTGACTCACTGTTGTTCACGGTCTGAGTGACCGTCACGGGCTGGTCGCTCACAGTGGTCGGGACTTGCAGTGAACCCTGGCCTTGTGCGTCCAGCGTGACTGGCGTACCCACGGTGCTGCCCGTGCTGTCCTTCAACTGCACGGTTGCACCCGGTTTCCCCGTCACCGAGAGGATGCCGGTTTGTGGATCGATGGTGCCCACAGTGGGGGTCAATGCAGGAACGGTCAGCAAGTCGCTGGCTGGCGATGTGGCCGTACCCGACGTCTGCACGGCCTTCACGCTTTCGCCTGAGGTGTTTGCAGGCAGCGTCAGCACGCCTTCGCCCAGGTCACTCAGGACGATTGGAGTACCGATCGGTTGGCCAGTGCTGTCTTGCAACTGCACGGTAGCACCTGGTTTGCCGGTAACCGTCAACCCGCCGGTGGCGGCGTTGACATCACCCAGCTCTGGCTTCAACAACGGCACGGTCTGTGGAGCGGTGGCCGGGGACTCGTTGTTGTTCACGGTCTGGGTGACCGTCACGGGCTGGTCGCTCAGGGTGGTCGGGATTTGCAACGTGCCCTTGCCATCTGCGCCGAGCGTGACCGGCGTGCCCACTGAAGTGCCCGTGCCGTCTTTCAACTGCACGGTTGCGCCCGGTTTACCCGTTACTTCGAGGGTGCCGGTTTGCGGATCAATTGCCCCCACGGTGGGAGTCAATGCGGGGATGGTCAGCGCAGGGCTGGCCGGCGATGTGCTCGCGCCCGACGTCTGCACAGCCTGCACGCTTTCGCCAGCGGTGTTTGCAGGCAGCGTCAACGTGCCGTTGCCCTGGGCGTCCAGGACAACAGGATTACCAATCGAGGCGCCAGTATTGTCTTGCAACTGAACGCTGGCCCCTGGCTTGCCGATGACCGGTAATTGGCCGGTAGTAGAATCGACGGTGCCCAACTGCGGTGCCAGCAAGGGCACTTGAAGGTTGGTGGTCGCAGACTGCTTGTCGCCGTCATTGATCACTACGCCGACCTGCTGGTCACTGGTATTAGCCGGCAGCGTTACGGTGCCCTGGCCTTTGTCGTCCAAAGTGACTGGGTTGCCAATTGGCTTGCCGTTCTGGTCTTTCGCCTGCACGGTCGCGCCTGGCTTGCCGGTGACTACTACGTTGCCGGTGGCTGGATCGATAGGGCCCAATTGCGGAGCCAGCAACGGCACTTCAACGTTGGTCGTGAGCGGTGAGTTGATGCCGTCATTGAGCGCCACGCCGACTTGTTGGCCGCTGGTGTTGCCTGGCAGCGTTATGGTGCCCTGCCCTTTGTCGTCCAGGGTGACTGGGTTGCCAATCGGACTGCCGTTTGCATCCTGCGCCTGCACGGTCGCACCTGGCTTGCCGGTGACTACTACGTTGCCAGTGGCTGGATCGATAGGGCCCAACTGTGGTGCCAGCAACGGTACTTCGACGTTGGTCGTGAGCG
>NZ_CVTS01000064.1:64178-64859 GCF_900004755.1 Pseudomonas sp. 25 R 14
TGCCCTGGCCTTTGTCGTCCAGAGTGACTGGGTTGCCAATTGGCTTGCCGCTTGGATCCTGCGCCTGCACGGTCGCGCCTGGCTTGCCGGTGACAACTACGTTGCCAGTGGCTGGATCGATAGGGCCCAACTGTGGTGCCAGCAACGGTACTTCGACGTTGGTCGTGAGCGGCGGGTTGATGCCGTCATCGAGCGCCACGCCGACTTGTTGGCCACTGGTGTTGCCCGGCAGCGTTATGGTGCCCTGGCCTTTGTCGTCCAGAGTGACTGGGTTGCCAATCGGATTGCCGTTCGGGTCCTGCACCTGCACGGTCGCGCCCGGCTTGCCGGTGACCGCCACATTGCCGGTCTCAGGATCGACAGTGCCCAACTGCGGTGCCAACAGCGGCACGTCAACGTTGGTGGCAGGCGACTGCGTGTCACCGTCCTTGACCACCACGCCGACCTGCTGGCCGCTGGTGTTGCCTGGCAGCGTCACGGTGCCCTGGCCTTTGTCGTCCAAAGTGACTGGGTTGCCAATCGGGTTGCCGTTCGGGTCCTGCACCTGCACGGTCGCGCCCGGCTTGCCGGTGACCGCCACATTGCCGGTGGCTGGATCGACAGTGCCCAACTGCGGTGCCAGCAGCGGCACGTCAACGTTGGTGGCTGGAGACTGGGTGTCACCTTCCTTGATCACCACGC
>NZ_CVTS01000064.1:64909-125609 GCF_900004755.1 Pseudomonas sp. 25 R 14
CCTGGCCTTTGTCGTCCAGAGTGACTGGGTTGCCAATCGGATTGCCGTTCTGGTCCTGCACCTGCACGGTCGCGCCCGGCTTGCCGGTGACCGCTACATTGCCGGTCTCAGGATCGACAGTGCCCAACTGCGGTGCCAGCAGCGGCACGTCAACGTTGGTGGCTGGAGACTGGGTGTCACCTTCCTTGATCACCACGCCAACCTGCTGGCCGCTGGTGTTGCCCGGCAGGGTCACGGTGCCCTGGCCTTTGTCGTCCAAAGTGACTGGGTTGCCAATCGGGTTGCCGTTCTGGTCCTGCACCTGCACGGTCGCGCCTGGCTTGCCGGTGACCGGCAATTCCCCGGTGTCGGGATTTAGCGTGCCCAGCGTCGGCTTCATCAGCGGCAGGGTGAGTGCTACGGAGGGATCAGACTGAAGGCCATTCTCCGTCTGAGTCGTGGTGATAGTTTGATGGCTGGCACTTGAAGGTAGCTCGACCTGCACACGTCCATCATCACCCAGCGTGCCGGAGGCAAGTACCTGACCACCCTCCCCCTTGACCTCAAATGCAGCGCCGGGGCGGCCCTGGATAGCGAGCTTGTTGGCCTGAGTATCGAAACTGATCACAGGCGCAGACGGTTTGGTAGCGCTGACAGAAGCGTTTGCGCCACCGCCACCGCCACCGCCACTGTGACTTGCCAGCGCCACTACGCCGCCAAGCCCAAGTGCACCAATGAGCCACATGAAGGTGTTGTCACCGTCCTCCACAAGCAGCTCATCTACATTGGAAATCTCTTTTAAAGAAAGTGATGCCTGGCTTGGCTCATAAGTCGCGTGCCAGAATTTCCCTTCGTTTTCCAACACCAACTCATTGTGCAGACCGTCAGCCGCCACAACAAAAAAGCCCTTGAGCACGACCTGCTCACCGGACTTCAACACGATGACCAAATCGTCGCCAGCCCGGGAAGCAGACTTCAGCGTTTCAGGATTCAACGAAATCTTTACGATACTGGGGCTGCCAACGGTTGTGGAATGACCCGCTGCCTGCTCTACCAGTTTTCCAGATTTGATATCTATCAAACTAACCTGCGCCATACGTGCTTTCTCTCCAAATATGAGAAATCCGACTGAGCACCCTTCAAACAACGTCGAAGACTGGTCAGCCAAACCAATAACGCCCGGTCACACATGCGGTGTTCGGACATTTACCGGCGCACATACTCGTGAGAAATTTCCGGCCAATATGTAGGACATTTCCCAGCAGCATCACCACTGACTCGAGCAGGCGTTTCAGAAAAAAGGAGAGAAAACCAATGACGATCATTGACGAGCCAGCCAACGCTGGCCCGTTTTTTGACCTGACTATCGAGCGGAACTGATCAGTTGAGAAGGCTCCCAACCTCCGCCTAGCGCCTTGTATAGCTGGACTTGACTGTCCAGCTTAAGCAGTTGATCACTCAACAACCTTTGTTCAGCCGTGAACAACAGTCGCTGGGCATCGAGGAGGGTCAAATGGCTGTCTACACCCGTTTCGTAGCGCTGCTGCGCCAAATCGAAATAAGCGCGACTATCCATCACCAGATCACGCTGTGCCTGCAACTGCTTGCCAAAGGTGCCCTGCGCCGCCAAGCCATCGGCCACCTCACGAAACGCGGTCTGGATGCTCTTTTCGTACTGGGCAACGCTGATGTCTTTCTGGATTTCGGCGTAATCCAGGCTGGCGCGCAACCGTCCTCCATTGAAAATCGGCACGCTGATCTGCGGGGCAAAGCTCCAACTGCCCTGGCCGCCATTGAGCAGGTCACCCAACTCACTGCTGGCCGACCCAGCCGTCGCAGTTAAGCGGATCGAGGGGAAGAATGCCGCCCGAGCCGCGCCGATGTTGGCATTCGCAGCCAATAACTGGTGCTCGGCCTGCAGGATATCCGGACGGTGGCGCAGCAGATCGGACGGCAGGCCCACGGGAATATCCGCCAGGACGGCGCCGTCCAGCGGCGCGCCATTGGGCAGGTCATTCGGCAGGTTGGCACCCAGCAGCAGCCGCAGGGCATTGACGTCCTGGGCAACTTGCCGGGTGTACTGCAGCATTTGCGCCTTGGCCGTGTCGACTTGAGTGCGCGCTTGACGTACATCGAGCTCGGAAGACGTACCTGCCTGATGTGCCTGGTTGATCAGCGCCAGGCTCGCGCTGTAGCTGTCCAGGGTTCTGGTGGTCAGCTCAAGCAACGCCTGGTCCGTACGCCACGTTAGATACGCACTCGCCACATCGGCGATCAAGCCGATACGGATGCTGTTCTGCGCCTGTGCGGTGGCCAGGTAATTTTCCAGGGCCGCCGCGTTGAGGCTACTGACGCGCCCAAATACATCCAGCTCATAAGAGGTGATGCCGACATTCAGCCCATATTGACTCTGAATACCGGCGCTCCCCGTACTCGACAGATCAGCCGGCAACCGCTGCCGATTGCCGCTGCCACTCACATCCACAGAGGGAAACAGTGCCGAGCGCTGGATCCGGTATTGCGCACGATAAGCCTGGACATTCAGGGCCGCGACCCGCAGGTCCCGATTGTTCTCCAGGGCCACGGCAATCATCCGTCGCAGCCCGTCATCGCGGAAAAAGTCATTCCACAGTACCCGGGGCGCATTGGCCTCGATCAAGCCAGGCTGAGCATAGGCAGCGCCTTGCGGCCAGGCGTTCTCGGCAGGCACTTCCAACCAGGATTTTTTCGGAATCAGGCTGCACCCAGGCACGCCTAATCCGAGGCACACACAGAGCGTCAACGTTTTAAGTCTCATGCTTGCTCTCCCGACGGGGCGTTATCCGGTTGTTTTTTTTTGCTCAACAGGCCGGTGACGAACGTGTAGAACAAGGGCACGAAAAAGATCGCCAGGAAGGTCGCCGCGAGCGTACCGCCCACCACGCCGGTGCCGATGGAGTGCTGGCTGCCGCTGCTCGCGCCGACAGCCCGGGCCAAGGGCAACACGCCCATAATGAATGCAATCGAGGTCATGATGATCGGCCGCAAGCGCAGGCGGGCAGCCTCCACGGCAGCTTCGACCAGCGTGCGTCCCTGGTGCTCGTAAAGGTCTTTGGCAAACTCCACGATCAAGATCGCATTCTTCGCCGCCAAACCCATGGTGGTGAGCATCCCGACCTGAAAGAACACGTCGTTGGACAGCCCGCGCAGCAAGGTCGCACAGACAGCCCCGAGAATACCCAGCGGCACCACCAGCAGCACCGACACCGGAATCGCCCAGCTCTCATACAGTGCGGCCAGGCACAAAAACACGATCAGCAACGACAAGGCATACAGCATTGGCCCCTGCGCACCCGCGTGTCGCTCCTCATAGGACAAGCCGGTGTAGGACATACCGATGCCAGGAGGCAACTGCGCCGCGATGCGTTCAACCGCTGCCATGGCATCACCGGTACTGTAGCCAGGGGCCGGTGTACCCAGGAGTTCGATGGCAGAGATACCACCGTAGCGTTCCAGCTTCGGCGAACCATACACCCACTTGCCCGTGGCGAACGCCGAAAACGGCACCATTTCGCCCTGTGCGTTGCGTACGTACCACTTGTCGAAGTCTTCAGGCGCGATGCGTGAGTCCTGGTCGCCCTGCACATACACCCGCTTGACGCGACCGCCGTCGATGAAGTCATTGACATAGGCCGAGCCCCAGGCGACCGACATCGTCTGGTTGATGTCGGCGATAGACACCTGCAGCGCCCGCGCCTGCTCATCATTGATGATGACCTGGTACTGCGCTTCATCATCCAGGCCGTTAGGCCGGGTCAGCATCAACGTCGGATCTTGTGCCGCCAACCCCAGGAACTGATTACGGGCAGCCATCAGGCCGGCATGCCCGATGTTCCCGTTATCCTGCAGGAACACGTTGAACCCGGTCGAGTTACCCATCTCCAGAATCGCCGGGGGCACTAGAGCAATAACGTTGGCGTCCTTGATCGTGCCGAACTTTGCGTTCAACCGATCGGAAATAGCGAACACCGATTGATCCGGTGAGGTGCGCTCAGCAAACGGCCGCAACGCCACGAACGCGATGCCGCTACTCTGGCCGCGACCGGCAAAGTTGAAACCGCTCACGGTAAAGGCCGACGAAATACCAACACTCTCATCTTCCAACAGGAATTTACGCACCTGATTCAGGACGTCTTCAGTCCGCTCAGTACTGGCGTTCTGTGGCAGTTGCACCTGAACCGCCATGATGCCCTGGTCTTCGTCAGGCAAAAATGCCATTGGGATCTTGGTAAACAGCAACCCAGCTCCCACGGTCAGTAACAGGTAAATACCCATGAAGCGCCAGCGCCGCGTAAGGATGCCTTTGACGCCGCGCTCATAGCGCAGCGTGTTTTTTTCAAACGTGCGGTTGAACCAGCCAAAGAAGCCTTTTTTCTCGTGCGCGCCGGCTTTATGCGGCTTGAGCAAGGTGGCACACAGCGCAGGGGTAAATATCAGGGCAACCAGCACCGAAAAGCTCATCGCGGCAATGATGGTGATCGAGAATTGCCGATAGATCACGCCCGCCGAACCGCTGAAGAACGCCATCGGCATAAACACCGCCGAAATCACCAGGCCGATACCCACCAACGCTCCGGAAATCTGGTCCATGGATTTGCGTGTCGCCTCTTTAGGCGACAACCCCTCCTCGGCCATGATCCGCTCGACGTTCTCCACCACCACGATGGCGTCGTCCACCAGCAAACCAATGGCCAGCACCATGGCAAACATGGTCATCACGTTGATGGTGAAACCGAAGGCGAACAACACGCCGAACGTGGCCAACAGCACCACCGGTACCGCCAAAGAAGGAATCAGCGTAGCCCGAACGTTCTGCAAGAACAGGAACATCACCAGAAACACCAGCACGATCGCTTCGAACAGGGTGTAGATCACCGACTTGATCGAGGCCGCCACCACGGGCGAGGTGTCGTAGGGGAATACAATCTCGACCCCTTCCGGCAGGTAAGGCTTGAGCTCATCCGCGGTTTTCTTGACCGCCGCGACCGCATCCAGCAGGTTGGCACCGGTGGCAAGACGCAAGGCAAGGCCCGCTGCAGGCTTACCGTTGAACTGGCTGGAAATGGAAAAGTTTTCCGCTTGAAGTCCAACCTCGGCCACATCCTTGATACGCACCTGCGAGCCGTCGGGATTGACCTTGAGCAGAATCTCGCGGAACTCGTCCACGGTGGTCATGCGCGTTTTGCCGATGATCGTGGCCGACAGCTCAATACCTTTACGTGCCGGCAAACCACCGAGCATCCCGGATGAGACCTGGACGTTCTGCGACGAAATCGCGTTCATGACGTCCTGGGGCACCAACTGATAGCTGTTCAACTTGCCGGGGTCGAGCCAGATACGCATGGCGTTCTGCGCACCCAAGACCAAAAAATCACCGACGCCTTTGGTACGGGAAATAGGGTCCTGGAGATTGGCCACGATCAGGTTGCCCATGTCGAACTCCGACATTCGACCATCGGTTGAAACCAGCCCCAGAATCAACATGAAGTTGACCTGATACTTCACCACCCGAATGCCTTGGCGCTGGACTTCTTCGGGCAACATGGGGGTAGCCAGTTGCAGCTTGTTCTGCACCTGCACCTGCGCGATGTCCGGGTCGGTACCCTGATCGAAGGTGACGATGATCTGCATGCTGCCATCGGTGTTGCTGGATGAGGAGATATAACGCAAGCCATCCAGGCCATTGAGCTGCTGCTCGATCACCTGTACCACCGTGTCCTGCACGGTCTGTGCCGACGCACCCGGATAGGTCACGGTGATCTGCACGGCGGGTGGCGCAATATTCGGGTATTGGTTGACCGGCAGCGAAATCACCGCCAACGCGCCCCCCAACATGAGCATCAAGGCGATAACCCAGGCAAAAATCGGCCTGTCGATAAAGAAACGGGACATGGGTATCAGCTCCCTTCGCCGGTCGTGGCGCTGAAGTCGCTGATCAACTCAACGTTAGTGGCCGGGCTGGCCTTGACCTTCGCTCCTGCGCGCAAGCGTTGCACCCCTTCGGTGACCACTTGCTCTCCAGGTTCGATCCCCTTGCCGACCAACCAGGCATTGCCCACGGTGCGCAAGGTTTGCAGCTCACGCAGCTCGACGGTTTCATCCGGTTTGATCACCCACGCCGTGGCGACGCCCCGGCTGTCGCGAATAATGCCTTGCTGCGGCACCAGTTTGGCCGCCTCGCGCACACCTTCCTTTAGCTGGGCATGGACGAACATGCCTGGCAGCAACTTACCCTCCGGGTTAGGAAAAACCGCACGCAGGGTCACGGAGCCTGTGCCGGGGTCGACGCTGACTTCAGAGAACTTCAACGCCCCCGGCAACGGGTATGCACTGCCGTCATCCAGGGTCAGGGTGACGTGTGCCTGCCCTGCGCCCGTGCTCTGCAAGCTACCGGACTCCAGCGCACGCTCCAGCGCCAACATGCGAGTAATCGGTTGGGTCACATCGACATAGATGGGGTCGAGCTGGTTGACCGTCGCCAGTTCCGTGCCCTGGCCATTGGTCACCAGTGCGCCTTCCGTGATGTTGGAGCGCCCGATCCGACCGCTTATCGGTGACAACACCTTGGTGTACTGAACGTTGATGCTGGCTACCTGAACATCCGCCAACGCCTGCTTCCACGCGGCTTGCGCATCGTCATGCTGCTGACGGCTGATCGCGTTGGTTTCCAAAAGGCTCGCGTAGCGTTTGGCCAGGTTGTGCGCAGTGTCCAGGTTGGCCTGCGCCCGGGCCAGGGTGGCCTGATAGGTCGCCGGATCAATCTGGTAGAGCTGCTGCCCTTCCTTGACCTGAGCCCCTTCTTCAAACAGACGCTTTTGCAGGATGCCGCTGACTTGCGGGCGTACCTGCGCAACGCGATAAGCCGAGGTTCGCCCAGGCAGATCAGTGGTCATGACCAGGGACTCGGCCTTGACCGTATAAACCCCAACCTCCACCGGAGGACTGGCGGTCGAAACCTGTTCGGATTGATTACAGCCCACCAGTAACGCGGTGGTGAGCGGAAGGATATGTACAGCACGCGACGGCCATCTGAGCTTCACCAGAAGCACTCCCCAGGATCATGAAAAAAAGTTAAGTGAACCACGATAAGATTCAGTGTATCACTATACGATACACAAAAATCAATCCGTACGGTTCAAAAACCCTTGGCGAGCGCTCATACACTGCGCAACCACATGCGCCAATGGAGTGATCACCAGGACCAAAGGGCGCTATCGGGTAAGATGGGCGCCCGGCAAAAAGGCGAGCGAATACGACATGAGCGACGAGACACTCAAGCAGGAACAAAAAAACGGTGGCATCCAGGTCATTGCGCGGGCCGCCGCCATCATGCGCGCGCTGGGAAACAACCCGAAGGGCTTGAGCCATGCGGCGATTGCGCAAGCCGTCGACCTGCCTCGATCAACGGTGCAACGGATCATCACCGCCCTGGAAGAAGAACGCCTGGTTGAATCCATCGGCCCACAGGGCGGCTTTCGGCTGGGGACCGCACTGGGCTTGCTGATCAACCAGACCCAGAGCGACATCATTTCATCGGTTCAGCCCTTTCTGATTGAGCTTGGCCAACTGTTGAACGAGTCGGTGACGTTGTCGTCCCTGATCGGCGACAAGGTGTATGTGATCGATCGAGTGGTGGCTGAACGGGAATTGCGCATTGTCTTTCCGATCGGCATCAACCCCCCATCGTTTGCAACATCCAGCGGCAAGATACTCCTGGCCGAACTGTCACCTCAGGACCTCGAAGTCATCCTGCCAAAACAGCTGCCGGCGCTGACAAACTCCACGTTGAACAAAAAGGCCTTGTTGGCACAACTGCAACAGATCCGTGCCAGTGGCATCGCTGAGGAAACGGAAGAGTACATCGAAGGCATCTGCTCCTACGCCACCATCATCCGCACCTACCTGGGCAATTTCTCCATCACTGTCGTGGCACCGGCCTCGCGGGCCAAGGTGCATGTCGAGCGCTTTCAGGCCGCGTTGCTGGAGACAAAACACGCCGTAGAACGCGTGATCGGCCGCCAGCAGGACTGAGCGACTGCAGTGGACTCGCGACGAGCGGCTGTCACGCTCAAGCGCTGGAAAAGGCGTTCCGATAAGCAACCGGGCTTGTGCCCAGCAGCCGTCGGAAATGCTCTCGCAACGATGTCGAGGAGCCAAACCCGGTGCGCAGTGCCACCTGCTCCACGGACAAATTCGTGGTTTCCAGGATGTATTGCGCCCGTCGCACCCGCGCCTGTAATAGCCACTGCAGCGGGGTAACGCCCAGTTGTTCGCGGAAGCGCCGGCTTAGCGTTCGGGTACTGACCGACGCCCTGCCCGCCAGTTGCTCTAGCGTCAAAGGCTGGTCCAGATGCTGCTCAACCCACGCTTGCAGGTGTTGGAGCATCCCGGTTGATTCGGGAGGCTGGTGAACGATGAACTGAGCCTGCCCCCCGGCCCGTTCCAACGGCATGACCGCATGGCGCGCCACATCAGCCGCAATCTGAGCGCCGTGATCGCACCGGATCATGTGCAGGCATAAATCCAGGCCGGCGGATGCACCAGCAGAGGTCAGTACCTGGCCGTTATCGATAAACAGAACGTTGGGGTCGACGGTGACAGGTGGATATCGGTTGGCCAGCATCAGCGCTGCGGACCAATGCGTGGTGACCCGCAAGCCATCCAGCAACCCGCATTCCGCCAGGATGAACGCCCCCGTACAGATCGAGGCCACCCGAGTGCCCGCCGCCGCGGCGTCACTCAAGGCATCCAGCAGTTTTTTTGGCAGAGGTGCGGTGAAATCCAACGCGCCGGGCACAATGATCGTGTCGACATTGGCCAGCTCGCTCAACCCCCACCTCACGCGCATGTCAAAGTGCGCAGACTTGACCGTTCGCGAGGGGCCGCAGACCAACACCTCATAGACCAGCTCGCCAGTCTCGCGGCGCGCACGCCCGAACGTTTCAAGCGGTATGGTCAGGTCGAACGGCACCACGCCATCGAAAGCAAGCACAGCGATTTTATGCGCAGCAACGTGAATTGACATTTGGCTGTCCGATTTGGCTCGAATCCTTCGGTAATTGGCATTTTAGCCAATTGGCTTGGCATTGCAAGGTCGCCATACTCGACCGTCTACCCTTCATAGATACCCATCCCGATGACCGATTTACCTGTCCGCTCCTCTGATTCGCTACGGCCATTGCGGTATGCCGCCTGCGTAGAAGGCAGCAGCTTGCTCATCTTGCTGACCGTCGCCGTGCCGCTCAAACATTTCTTTGGGTACCCGGCGGCAGTGCAAGTCGTCGGCCCATTGCATGGCTTGGCATTCTTGACTTATTGCTGGCTGGCGATCAGCGTCGCCGCCAGCGAAAAATGGAAACCCACCAAACTACTGGGCGCCCTTGCATTGGCCTTTATTCCGCTCGGTGGCTTTTTTGCAGCCCGGTTTCTATGGCGGCGCAATAAGCAATCGCCCGAACAGCCCAAACTTGAGCAGAGCAATGGCGCATGACCTACCTGCTGATCAAGTCAGTGCATCTATGCGCCGTTTTGTTCTGGATAAGTGGGCTGTTCATGTTTGTGCTGTTGTTGCTCGCGGGGCGCGACCTGCCTGGCCCGGTCTTGCCGCTTGAACTATCACGGTTACGCACGCTGCGGCGCTGGTGCCAGCACATTACCGTGCCCGCGATGCTGCTTACCTGGCTGAGCGGCCTGACCCTCGCTGCACAAGGTGGTTGGGTCGGCGCCACCTGGCTATCGCTCAAATTGGTATGCGTGCTGAGCTTGAGCGTATTGCACGCGGGGTTGAGCGGCTTCCTGCGACGGCGAATGGAACACCCGACGGACACACCACCCGCGCGTTTGGTGCTGATAATGCCAAGCCTGATGATCGTAGCCGCTGCGATCGTTTTCCTCGTCGTCAACAAGCCGTTTTAGATCACCACGGCAAAAGCCCTGGGAAATTTCCTACATAGAAAGACTCATCACCCACGTACTTTCACGTTTCCTCCTTTGAGTTATCTCGCTAGCCGCTCGCATCGATGTGATCACCTTCGCGAAGCGGCTTTTTTATACCTCTAACCTCACTGTTGGAGATCATAGGAAGCCTTGTCAGTTTCACTGACGCGATAACCCCATCCCGGTATCGCCAAGAGTCGAATCAACAGCCGGCGATGAGCAGGGGAATTCCCTACTCAACCTGGCCCATTTCTCTCTTAGCGTTACAGCGTTCGCCCCGCCAGCGTTTTCCAAGCAGCCTTACCGGGGGACTTGCTGCTGGTATGGGTGAACTCCATCCATGGTGAAGCACCGTCCCTCAACGCGCAGCAGCGAGATGCCGCTGGCTTGGAGTGATGCGACCCGCCCGAGGGCAGGAGACCGTGATGAGCACGCCACTTCCTTGCTACCACTGCACCTTGCCGGTGCCTGCCGGCAGCCCCCATACCGCTGTCGTCCTGGGCACAACCCGCGAGTTCTGCTGCGCGAGCTGTCAGGCCGTGGCCCAAGCCATTGCTGCCAATAATCTGGAGGGTTACTACGGCCACCGCAGTGAAGCCTCGACCAACCCCGAAACGTTGCCAAAGCAGTTGCCGGATGAGCAAGTGCTATACGACCGGGTAGATGTACAGCAACACTTCGTCCAGCATGAGGGCGAGCTGGCCACAACCCTCCTGATGATTGAAGGCATCAACTGCGCCGCCTGCGGCTGGCTGATCGAAAAACACCTGCGCGCTCTGCCGGCGGTGGCTGAAGCACGACTGAACTTGTCCAACCATCGCTTGAATGTGCGTTGGGATGACCAGCAGCTACCCCTGAGCCAGGTGCTTAACGAGATCAGACAGATCGGCTACGCCGCGTACCCCTATCAGGCCGATCATGCGTCCGAACAACTGGCCAGCGAAAATCGCCTGGCCCTGCGTCAGCTGGGTGTTGCCGGGCTGCTATGGTTCCAGGCAATGATGGCAACCATGGCGACCTGGCCGGAATTCAATTTGGATTTGAGCCCCGAGCTGCACACCATCTTGCGCTGGGTAGCGTTGTTTCTCACCACACCAATCGTCTTCTACAGTTGCGCGCCATTCTTCAAAGGTGCCCTGCGTGACCTGCGCACCCGTCACCTGACCATGGACGTCTCGGTGTCCCTGGCGATAGGCATCGCCTATATCGCCGGGATCTGGACCGCGATTACCGGAGTCGGCGAGTTGTACTTCGATGCCGTGGGTATGTTCGCCTTGTTCTTGCTCGCCGGACGCTACCTGGAACGTCGAGCCCGCGAGCGTACGGCGGCCGCAACCGCGCGCCTGGTGAATCTGCTGCCGGCCTCGTGCCTGCGCCTGGACGCCGACGGCCAAAGCCAACGCATCCTGCTCAGCGAACTGCGCCTGGGCGACAAGGTACTGGTGCATCCCGGCGCCATCCTGCCGGCGGACGGCAAGGTCCTCGAAGGCCAGTCGAGCATCGACGAATCCCTGCTCACCGGCGAATACCTGCCGCAACCGCGCAGCCCGGGCGACGTGGTTACCGCCGGCACCCTCAACGTCGATGGCACGCTGACCTTGCAAGTCCTGGCCCTGGGCCAGGACACTCGCCTGTCCGCGATCGTCCACCTGCTGGAGCGAGCCCAGACCGAAAAACCACGCCTGGCCGAAATCGCCGACCGCGCCGCCCAATGGTTCCTGCTGTTCTCGCTGATCGCTGCGGCCGCCATTGGCTTGCTCTGGTGGCAACTGGACGCCTCACGGGCCTTCTGGATCGTCCTGGCAATGCTCGTCGCCACCTGCCCCTGTGCGCTGTCCCTGGCCACCCCGACCGCATTGACTGCCGCCACCGGCACCCTGCACAAACTCGGCCTGCTGCTGACTCGCGGTCATGTACTCGAAGGCTTGAATCAGATCGACACGGTGATTTTCGACAAGACCGGCACACTCACCGAGGGCCGCTTGACCTTGCGTGCAATTCACCCCTTGGGCGATCTCGACAGTCAGCAATGCCTGAGCCTGGCCGCAGCCCTGGAGAACCGCTCCGAACACCCGATAGCCCGAGCCTTCGGCCGTGCGTCGCTGGCTGCCGAACACGTGCTGAACATACCCGGGTTGGGTCTGGAGGGCTGGGTGGGCGAGCAACACCTGCGCATCGGCCAGCCAGCGTTCGTGTGTGACCTGAGCGCCTGTGCAGTTCCGCCGATGCCGGATGAGGCCGGCCAATGGCTGCTGCTGGGCGATAGCCAAGGGCCGGTGGCCTGGTTGGTCCTTGACGACCACCTGCGCAGCGACGCCCCCGCGCTGCTTGCCGCCTGCAAGGCGCGTGGCTGGACCACGCTGCTGCTGTCGGGCGACAGCTCGCCAATGGTTGCCAGCGTCGCCACCGAACTGGGTATTGACGAGGCCCGCGGCGGCCTGAGCCCGAATGACAAGCTGCAAGTGCTGCAACAATTGCATCGCCAAGGCCGTAAAGTGCTGATGCTCGGCGACGGGGTCAACGATGTCCCGGTGCTGGCCGCTGCGGATATCAGCGTGGCCATGGGCTCGGCCACCGACCTGGCCAAGACCAGCGCCGACGCGGTGCTGCTGTCCAACCGCCTGGATGCGTTGGTGCAAGCCTTCAGCCTGGCACGGCGCACACGTCGGATCATCATTGAGAACCTGCTGTGGGGGGCGCTGTATAACGGCCTCATGCTGCCGTTCGCCGCCCTGGGGTGGATCACGCCCATTTGGGCCGCTGTCGGCATGTCCATTAGTTCGTTGACGGTGGTACTCAACGCCTTGCGCCTGACCCGGATGCCGCGCCAAAACTCCACCTCAACCCCATGAAAAGGGCATGGAGCGAGCCTCCCTGCCCTGCTTAGGCTGTCTAGTCTCACTCAGCCTGTAGCGCGCCCGCCACCGTCGAGATATCAGCGATCAGCGCCATGGCGGACAGCGCGGCTTGATGCACGTGCGGCGCCGCCGCCGCACAGGCATCGGCGGCCACCGTGATGGCATAGCCCAGGTCTGCAGCTTCGCGCACCGTATTCTCGACCACCGAATGCGTGGCCACGCCCGCAACGATCAGGTGCTCCACCCCTAACATACGTAGCGTCTGCTCGACGGCGGTGCCCTTGAACGCGCTGATACGCGTGTGCGTCATCACGAACTCACGCTCGCTCGGCTGCGGCGCCAGCGACGCCATGAACTCTGCCCCCCACTCTCCGTTGCGTACCGCGCCCAGCTCCACGGTCTTGCGGAATATCGGTGTGTTCCTGGGGCAGTCCGCGTAATCGGGGCGAAAAGCAATGCGTACGTGCAGGATCGGCAGTTGCTTTTCGCGAGCGCCCGCCAGCAGCCGCCCGGCTGCTTCGATCACTTGATCGCGCATCGGATCATTCTCGGCCAGCCCCACGCGGATACGCCCCTTGGGGTGAAGCACTTCGTTCTGGTAATGCAAGGCAAGCACGGCGGTACGAACAGTCATGTCATTCATTCCTTATCGGGGATCATTAAGAGCGAGGCAATACGACTGAGGGGTCAGCCAGCACCGAGCGCTTGCGCGACATGCAAGCCCGACACGCCACCCACACCAGGCCCCGGATGGGTCGAGGCACCGATATGCCAGAGATGGGCCACGCAGGTCGTGTGATTACGCGTGGCGCGCAACGGCCGCCACAGCATCGACTGGTCCATCTCGCATGAGCCTCCATACGGATCGCCACCGACCAGATTGACGTTGAGCCCCTCGAGGTCGGCGGGAGAGAGAACATGGCGCGCCAACACGCTTGTGCGGATGCCGGGCAACTGCCGGGCAATCTGTGCCAGCACCCGGTCTGCATAGGCTTCTTTCAGGCTTTCGGTCCAGCGCCCATCAGCCGGCACCTGTATCTGGCCTGCTGCATCGCCACGAACGATACGCGGGCACGCGGGCAGTTGAATCCACAGGGTGGCCCGCCCGGCGGGCGCGCGCGAGGGGTCGTGGATCGTAGGTTGGGCAATGCAAATGGTGGGTTCTGCCGGCAGTAACCCTCTGTCTGCTTCGTTGATGGCGCGCGAGATCGAGTCCGGCCCATCACACAGATGAATGTAAGTCACCGAATCGAGCTCCGCCACGGGCCATTTGAGCGGCTCGGAGAGCGCCAGATGGATCTGCATGTTGCCCTTTCCGTAACGGTAGGACCGGCTTTGCTCCAGCACTTGCCTCGGCACATGATCCGGCTCAAGCAGTTGCCCATAAAGCTGTGTCGGCGTCACGCTACAGACGATATCACCGGCCTCGATTTTTCGACCGTCAGCCAATTGCACGCCGTACGCCCTTCCCTTGCGGACCAATACACGCCGAACATCGGTCTCCTGCTGAAGATGCCCGCCGGCCTTGCGGATCACCGCTACCAAGGCGTCAACCAGGCCCTTGCTGCCACCACGCACCAGAGGTAATCCAACGTTTTCAAGCATCGATGAAATGACTTTGGTCATCAGCGACGACATCGCACTGTCGGGCCCCAGCCCGGCGTGCAGCGTCCAGGGCGCAAGCAGCGCGCGCAGCGCCGGGCTTTTCACCGCGCCATCGAGCCAGTGCCGGCACGACATCATCGACTCACCCAAAAAATCGCACGTAGAATGCATACCTCTTTTGAGCACCTGCAGCGACAGCGCACAGGCGGTGGACGCCCGCCACAGCTCATTGCCCAATAAAGGGAAGATTAACTTTTCGTGGCGTTGCAGCCCCTCCATGGCTCTGGCGAAGGCCGCACCGTCTCCCACAGCCAGGCGTTCGAACCGCGCGAGATTTTCAATACGCGAAGTCGATAACCATGTGTGGGAACCGTCAGGCAAGAGCACACCGGTGGAGGCCACACTGGTGCAGAACACCAAGCCCTCTGCGCGTAAGGCGTCACCCAACGCAACATAAGCAGGCCCGGACACAAACAGTGGGAACGCCATGGCCAGGGTGTCATGCACGAACCCTGGCAGCGTGAGTTCATCACTGCGGATACACCCGCCAAAAACCGTTTCGCGCTCCAGCACCAACACCGAGCGTCCGGCTCTGGCAAGCATCGCCGCGCACACTAATGAGTTGATGCCACTGCCGACGATAATGACGTCGTATATTTGGGATTGGTTTATTTTCATGGCAGCAGCATGGGGGTTCATTGCGCACGCGCACTATCCATTTCCCGCATCAGGGCTGTCCATTTTTGGCAAGTTTGCCGTTTGCGGCGGTAGCAATATTTTGGGGTTGGACATTGCGCTCAGAATGTTCGTACTATCCGATGAGCCCAGAGACACACCTTGATCCGGCCCTATTTTTCACGCTTTGAAACGTCGATAACGCCAGATTTTTTCGATGTAACTTTTATAAAAAAACCAAACATCTTCTCTTACTGCCGTGAGAGCCACCGATGAACAGCTCCTTCCAGACACTCGATTTATCCCGCATGTACAGCAACCTGGTCTTTGAGTCGCGCAGTGCGGCGGACTTTCAGGCACACCTGCGCCAGGCACTCAACAATCACGTGATGAGCTGGGGGCCTGGCGAAGTGGACTCGGCGCTGTACAGCATCGATACCCGGCATCTGAGGCTGATGATTCTTCGCTATGGGCCGGCCGTTGAGATCCGGCCCGACCCGTTCGATGGTTTCATGTTGGTACAGGTGCCCTTGCGCGGACGCTCCGTCATCAAAAGTGACGGAGAGATCACCTCTATAGGCCCTGGCCAGGTCGCCGTCCTTGCACCGCGACGTGAAATCAGTTTTCGCTGGAGCGAAAACTGCGAGCAACTCATTCTGCGGGTGCCGTCCGCCTTTGCCAAAGCGGCTGCCTCGCGGCTTTATACACCGCTTACGGATCTGAACGAAGGAGAGGATCTGGCCCCCGTGGTACTCCTGGACAGTCACGTGGCTGCGCAATGGTGCAGCCTTGTTCAGTCGTTGGTCGACCAGATAAACCCTGGGCATAGCGAGGGCTTCGGCCACTGCCACCCCGCCTGGCTGGAGTATCTGGAGATCGGGTTGGCCCTGCTCCTTTTAACCCACATACACAAACAGCCTGACACACCGATCAGTCATGCGTTACAGCCCCGCTCAACGAAACGCTCGGCCCTCGACGCCGCGCGCCAGTACAGCCTTGCGCATTTGTGGGCGCCCATCTCACTGGAGGACCTGGCTCGCGCGGCCGGAATCAGTTCACGCTCACTGCACACCTTCTGCAAGCAGGAGTTCGGCGTAGGCCCAATGGCCTGGCTACGCGATATACGCCTGGAAGAAGCCCGCCGCAAAATCCTGGCCCGCTCGTCCAACAGCATTACCGACATCGCACTGGCGGTTGGTTTCGGGCATCTGGGCAGGTTTTCAGCGTACTACAAGGATAGGTTTGGCGAATTGCCAAGCGCCACGTCGGCATTGCACAAATGCACAATGCCTTAGGTTGGGTACGAAATAAGCCGGAACTTGTCAGGCGGGAACGACGGCGATAGCTTCGATCTCGAATAACATACCGTCGAGTGCCAGGCGCGGTACCGGGATCAAGGTACAGGTGGGTTTTGTCGCTGCGCCCCAGACCTGATTCAGTGCGTTGCCGAAAATCCCCAAGCGCTCATGGCTGTGGTCAACGATCAGTACAGTCAGCTTGGCCACCTGGTTGACTTGCGCGCCTGCAGAAGCCAAGGCAATTTTCAGGTTTGCCAACGCTTGCTCCACTTGAATCGAGAAATCATCGGCCAACTCAAGGTTGACGTTCTCCCCCCCCTGGCCGGAGATAAACACCAGCCGCGTGCCAGCAGCAATTTGCGCCACGTGGGAATAACCGTTGCCGCTCGGATCGTACAGCCCCAAAGGGTTCGTCAGTGTCAGCGCAGGCGCCTGGGTAAACAGGCCTTGCTCGTTGTCTTTCATGGTGTTCACTCCGTACTACTTAATAGGGGATCTGAGCCAAATAAAGCACTTGATGCTTGCTCGCACTCGTATTCAGATGGCGTGGAGCAGTCGCTCGTTTCTACGGCATACTTCATTCGTCGCGCCAGTAATCCCATCCGTGATTGGCGCAAGATGGGGCAGCAGTATGGAGAGTATTTCGTCGCCAGCCTGCTCCGGTGTACCCGTTGTAAAAGGTGGTGCTGGATCGTATTCAAGAAACAGCGTCATGGCCTTGGCAACATCTTCGCCAATCAACGTCGCCACGACCTTCAGGCCGAAATCGATACCCGAGGTAATCCCGCCGCCCGTGATCCGATTACCGTCAAAGACGATACGTTCCTTGACCACTATTGCACCCAGCCTGCCAAGCTCATTACGCGCTGACCAATGAGTCGTCGCCTTGACGCCCGTCAGAAGTCCGGCTGCGGCCAGGATCAGTGAACCTGTACACACCGATGTGATGTAGCGGCTGGAATGGCCTTTTTCCCGGATGAAAGACAGTATCTCGGCGTCCCGCATCATGCGACCGGTACCCGGCCCCCCCGGTACAAACACTATATCGAGATCGCTGGGGCAGTCGGCCAGTGTGCAATTGGGGTTGATCAACAGGTTTGTGTCGGTTTGTACGGGCTCCAGTGTCTTCCAGACGAGATAGATGTCGGCAAACTTGCTGAATACCGTTTCCGGTCCCAGCAAGTCCAGCAATGTCATATCTGGATAGCACAGCATTGCGATCTTTAACTTGGTATTCATAGGCCAGCTTTCCTTTAGGTTGGATGTCTTTCGCCATCGATCCAATAGGTAACATCGCCGGTCCTTTGGCACATGGATGATCCGCAAGGGACTTACTTGGTCGTCGATTTGCTTACTTTACGCAGGATCATGAACACGCCCATAAAGGCGCTGATCAAACCACTGATCAGTCCGGTAATGCCATGTCCTATTGAGTGCTCAAGGGAAGAGAGAGGCAGCGGTGAACTCTGGTTCACCAAAAAAGATATAACGGCTGAAATGATCCCGCCGATCAAACCTGCAATAAGCGATTCTTTCAGAATAACGTTCATAGACACGTTTCCTTTTACGGTTTTCAAGAAGGTATTCATAAACAGGTACAAGTGGCTCCGAACGTTCGGCGCTACTCCTGGCGTGACATGGAAAACCAGGCACGCGGCGAGTGCCCCTGGTCCGGCCCCAGGCAACTGAAACCACCGTCGACGGGTATGTCCGCCCCGGTGATCCAGGAGGCCGCGTCAGAACAGGCAAATGCGACCGCCGCCCCCACCTCCTCGCCCCTGCCGACCCGGCCGAGCGGGTGAAGCCGCGCGCCAACCTCATCTGCCCTATCAATGGAGCCTGCGCTGTGTTCAGCCAACGACGGCGACCACGTCCAGGCGGGAGAAATACTGAGACAACGTATGCCTTTTGGCGCGAGCGTGACGGCGATGTTTTTCGTGATCTGCAACAGGCCGGCTTTGGAGGCGGGGTAGACGGCGCGGCCCGATGTACCGAACTTCCCCCCCGTACTGCCCATATTGACAATGACGGAGCCCCGCCCCATGACGACAGCGGCCCGCTGGGCAAAAATCGCGGCGGAAACCAGGTTCACCCCTAACGTGCGGTGCCAATCCTGCCTCGATGAATCAAGCCCCTGATCGAGATAGATACCTGCACAGTTCACCAGTACATCCACCGCACCAAAACGCTCAAGCGTGCGTGCGATGCAGGTATCGATCTGCTCGTCAATCTGCACGTCGGTTGCAACGAACAGGCATGCTTTACCCAGCAGCCTAAGCACGTCGTCGTTCAGGCGAATGTCGGTCAACACGACCTTCGCGCCCTGCCCAAGCAACACTTTGGCGATATCCAGGCCCACCCCCTGCGCAGCGCCGGTGACAATCGCCACCTTGCCCGCCAGAGGGCCTTTTGCGCCGGCGCCACCAGCGCTCACGGGAACACCTCGATGTTGCTGAAGACGCTGTCGCAATTGACCAGGTCGACCCGTTTGAGTGCGATCTTGAAACCTTCGGGCGACTCAACCAGCTTGTGTACCACGCGCCCGGATAAATACCTCAAATCGAGCCGATATTCGCTGACATGCAGGCGGGAACTCACGATCAGACGCTCTTGAGCATCACGTCCCAGCACGCAGACATTACTCACCACGCGGCTGGTTCTTGTCGGCGGCTGTTGCGACCAGTTGCGCTCGTTCAGCAGACGCCGCACGCGCGTCTCACGCAGCATGGCGTTTTCCCAGAAAATTGAAATGTGCTCGTGAGGACTCGCCTGGTCGGGGGCTCGCGGCACCCAGTAGCGACCGTTTTCGGCCCAGAGGGCCAGCCAGCCATCGAACGCTCGTTCATCAAGCAACGACGCTTCGCGAAACAGAAATTGCTCCACCTGGAAGGTCAGTTGTGCGTCCGGCGACGTGGGATGTATGGGTTCGATCGAGATATCGAGAAAGCCATCATTCAACACAATGCACCTCCAGTCGCTGTTGTTCTTTGTGTGGTGTCAACGGCTCACTTTCCATATATTGCCGCCAGGCAGCGAACTGGTTGCGCATCGGCAGTTCACTGGTGCCATTGATCGAGACGGCGCCATCGGGCAAGACCACATCCGTCCCCGCATAACGATGCTGGCTGATCCAATCGCCACCCGCTGTCGTGTTACCGACCTGGCAGCGGCGATACACCTCGACATCGTCCGGCATGACGTTCGAAGACGGCGAGTTCACCACATTGGCGTACGTGAGTGCCCGGTCGAACACTTCCGGCGGTGCGCCCACACAACGGAAAACCTGGATCTCGACCAGAGTCCTGTCCACCGATACCGGGCGAATGACGCGAAACTGCTGGAACACATTGTGAGGTGAGCCGCTGCCATAAATAATTGTGTTATGCCGGCTCATTCCCAGGATTTCACGCGCCCGCTCTTCACCATAGGCATCGCTCAGGCAAGCGAAATGCCGACGTGAAACTTCATCACGCGTTGCCGCAGCGGGATCGAAAATGCCTTCCATGTAACCATGACCATAGTGATAGGCACGCAACTCGAGTTTTTCCCAGAAGCTGTACGGCTCGCCGTTACCGTCCTGAATCAACAGCTCGAACGGCATCTCACCGATTTCCTCAGCCTGCTCGCGCGCGGCGATCACCGAGGACTCGTGGGTAACCGGACCATGCATCGTGTCATGCAGGTTTTCGTAGAACATCTTCCAGTTCGACAACTGCATCACCCGGAACACGCCGCCTGCCACCTCGACCTTGCCAACAGGCGAGCGGTCGCAAAGGTTGTCGATCGAACTCGCCGCGCCGCCCAGGAACTCGACCAGGCCCGGGCCACCCACGCTCTGCTTGGCAAAGACGAATCCTCGATAGTTGTCGACCTGTGCCACCGGGACCATAGAAACCTCGGGGCTCGACGGGTCGAAGGAAGTGCCCTCCAAGCCCGCGCGCATGGGGGTGGTCAGCAGTGAGCCATCGAGCTTGAACGTCCAGGCGTGATAGGAACAACGGAAAAACTTGCCGACGCAACCCGCACCATCAGCAACCAGGTTCGCTCCACGATGTGGGCAGCGGTTATAGAGCACGCTGATCTTCTGGTCGTTGACCCGCACCATGATGACTTTCTGGTCGCCAAGCTGGGTGGTGTGGTAGTCGCCGGTCTTGGGCACCTGGCTTTCATGACCCACATAAATCCAGGCCTGGCCGTAGATCCTCTGCATTTCCAGGGCAAATATCTCGGGGTCGGTATAGACGCGTTTATGAACGCCGTCCGGACGCACAAGCTGCCTCAATTCATCCGTGCTAATCATGGAGTGAACCTCTTCTTATTGGCTGATCGAAACACCGCTTAAACACTGCGAGCTACGATTTTGCCGTCGCCCTTGACGATCAAATAGCCAGGAATCGCAAGGCACTATCCGTATTTCGCGCAGCACAAGGAGCAGGTTCCAGGCTGTGCCAGAAACGGATAGATACGTCCTGCCAGATTGCGGTTTGCGGATATTCGTCGCGCTGCTGGCTACCTAGACTTTGATCAACCTTGCCCTGCGCAAACAAGCGCGGCCACCAGAAACAAGGGTTCGATCATGCAAGCGATAAAAAACGAACAAACGTTGCGTGTGCGAATAGCCGAAGCAAGCACTCCGGCAAGCGGGGTCCGAATGCTCAGGCTTGAGTCTCATGATCCTGACCAGCCGTTGCCGGCCTTCACACCCGGCGCGCATATCGGCGTTTCGGTACAACTGCAAGACTGCCAGGACTGGCGTCAGTACTCGTTGATAGAACTGGAATACGGGAATGGTTCGACTGGCGCACCGCAGTGCTACCTCATCGCCGTTCGCCTCGACGAGCAGGGCCGTGGTGGCTCGCGCTTCATGCATCAGGCCCTGAACGTCGGCGACATCATCGAAATCACCGAGCCGCGCAACGACTTTCCCCTGCGCACGGCCGGCAAACGCGTATTTCTGGTCGCTGGCGGAATCGGCGTCACCCCGCTGGCCACCATGGCGGCCGCCTGCAGCTTCCACGGGCGTGAAGTCAAGATGGTGTATGCCGGCCGTGATCGGGCGTGTATGGCCCTGATCGATCAATTGCACGCTTTGCTGGGCGACCGGCTGTTCGTGCATACCGATGCAGAGGTTGGGGCACCGATGGATATCCGTGCTTTGTTCGACCAGTTCGACAGTGACGACGACATCCATATATGCGGGCCTGCACCTTTGCTCGACGCCATGCTCGCCGAGGCCCAACGACGCGATTGGGCCCGCGACAAACTCAACTTTGAACTCTTCGCCCCCCCGGCCACGACACCCGGCGACAGTGCCTTCGATGTGGTCCTGGCCGGCAGCGACCGCAGGCTCCATATCCCGGCCGACAAAAGCATTCTCGACGTCCTGATCGAGCAAGGCTGTGACCCCTTGTTCGATTGCAAACGCGGGGAATGCGGCGTGTGTGCGACGACCGTCCTCCAGGGCGAAATCGACCATCGCGATTACGTGCTTACAGAGCGCGAACGGGTGGCCAACAACCTCATGTACCCCTGTGTTTCGCGCAGCCGGTCTGCCGTTCTGGTGCTCGATTTATAAGCGGGCACACGACCGTACAGACCCATTCACTGACTGTTTAAAACGCTTCATGCGGAGCCACTAAAAATGACCCAGCCAGAATTTCCCGTGACCAACCTCGCCGAGATACTCCTTCAGACCGCCACCCTCCCCTGGCGTGAAAAATCACTGAAGGGAGTGCATGAAAAGATGTTGTTTCGCGATGAGCAGACAGGCGCCTCCATCGCACTGATCAAGTTCGACAAAGACACAGGCATTCCGCAGCCGCATATGCATGCCTCCAACCAATCAATGTTTTGTCTGTCGGGCAAGTACGAATACACCTCAACCGGCGTCACGCTGGTAACGGGCTCTTTCTACTGTAACCCCAAGGGCAACGTGCATGGCCCCACCTACGCACATGAAGAAACCATCGTGGTTGAAATTTATGACGGCCCGCACTACCCGCAAAAACCCGATTGGTACACAGACGAACGAGATGCCCATTGACCGCAGGCGTGGCGTGTGAGCGCACGCATTTGATGCCCACACAAGAAGAACAAAGGACAAACATGACCGGAAAAACCGTACCCGCCGAACACCTGACCCGCCTGATCGGGGCCATCTTTGAGTCGCTGGGCCTCGCCGCAGACGATGCCACCTGCACGGCCCAATCGCTGGTCAGTGCGGACCTGGAAGGCATCCCTTCCCACGGGGTTTCCCTCGTGCCGATGTACGTCCAACGCATCAAAGCCGGCAGCATCAACGTCGACGGGCAACCCTCCATCGTGGAGGACCACGGCGCAATGGTAATCATGACGGCAGCCAACACCCTCGGCCAACTCTCTTCGGAGGTGGCCGTCAAGCTCGCCATCGAACGCGCGCAGCAACACGGGATATCAATTGTGACCGTGCGTGACGCGTTCCACTTCGGCACCGCCGCCTATTGGTCGAAAAAGTTCGCCCATGCGGGCATGGTCGGCTTCTCATTTTCCAACACTCGCCCTTTGATGCCCGCACCCGGTGGCGCCCAGGCGCTGGTAGGTAACAACCCCATGGCCATTGCCTTCCCGAGCGCCACGGGCGACCAGCTGGTGGTGGACATGGCGATGAGCGCCACCGCCATGGGAAAGATCCGCATCGCCCAGGCCCAAGGCAAAAGCATTCCCGAAGGCTGGGCCACTGACGCTGAAGGCCGGGCGACCACCAGCGCCAGCGATGCCATCAACGGCATGCTGTTACCGGCCGCAGGCCCCAAGGGTTTCGGTCTGGCGGTGGCCGTCGACCTGCTCTGCGGCGCACTCTCGGGTGGAGGAGTCGGTGCCGCTGTGCGCCCGTTGTACGGCGACACGAGCCAGCCCTACAACTGCTCCCACGCCTTCATCGCCATCGATGCCAGCCGCATCGCCGGCGGTAGCGGGATTGGCCTCCAGGTTGCGCAGTTCTCCCAGTCGATCCGCGATTCGCGTCGGGCATCGGGCACCGAAACGATCTATGCGCCCGGCGACCTGGAACGTGCCAACCGCCAACGGATAGCCGGCAATTGCGTCCTGCATGCCACCTTGATCGATGAACTCAATGCACTGGCCAAGGCGGCCAACAGTGACCTACGCCTCTAACACTTTTTTATGTCACCAGCGAGCACTCCCATGAAAACCCAGATCACCTCTGAAAAACTGGCCAAACCCAACGGTCACTTCTCCCAGGCCACGATGTGCCAGGCCCAGGGCAAGTTGCTGTTCATCTCCGGTATGACGGCGCGTGCCGCCGACGGCAGCATTACCGGGATCGGCAATATCGAGCTGCAAACCCGCCAGGTCTGCGAAAACCTCAAGGCCGCCTGTGAAGCCGCCGGCGGCTCTCTGGAAAACATCTGCCGCGTTGATGTTTATGTGCGCAACATCGAGCACTTTGACGTGATTCACCGTGTGCGCCGTGAGTTCTTTGTCTCCCCGGTACCTGCATCCACGATGGTAGAAGTGGCCAAGATGGTCAGCCCCGAGTACCTGATCGAGATCAGCGCCATCGCTGTTCTGCCTGAATAAAAAAGGATACGACCGTGAAGCTTGGAACCATTCGAATAGACGGCAGAGTGCGCGTAGCGTGCCTGTTGAATGAGCACGGCGGCACCCTGGTCCCTGCGTATTACGGTGACCTCGTTGATATCATCGCCGGGGGCCAGACCATCCTGGAAATGGTGCGCTCCTCGGCCCTGGTTGGCGAGGCCGAGCAGTTCAACCTGACCGACGTCAAGGTCCTGGCACCGATCCAGCGCTTCAGCCGCGATGTACTGTGCACCGGCTGGAACTATTGGGACCACTTTTACGAAAGTGAGGGTAAACGCGAAGGCCAGGATGTGCCCAAACCCGATGCACCGACCTTCTTCACCAAAGCCCCCACCGTCACTATTAGCCCCGATGACGACGTAGCCCTCGATGCCAGGCTCTCGCAAAAGTGGGACTACGAAGCCGAGATCGTTGTGGTGATTGGCAAGACCGGGCGCAGCATCCCCAAGGAACGTGCGCACGAACATATCTTTGGTTACTGCCTGGCCAATGACATCTCGCAACGCGATCTGCAACGCCGCCATGGCGGGCAGTGGTTCAGAGGCAAGAGTCTCGACGCCACCATGCCCCTGGGGCCCTGGATAACCCTACGCGATGACATCGCGATCAACGACGTCGGCATCGAGTTCGAGCTCAACGGCAAGCTCATGCAGAAAGCCAAGGTCAGCGACATGGCCTTTCCTATCGAGGAACTGATTGCCGAGTTGTCCCTGGGGCTGACCCTCTATGCCGGCGATATCCTCCTGACCGGCACCCCCAGCGGCATCGGCAACGCCCGCACCCCGCCGGTTTTCCTGAAAGCCGGCGACCGGATCGTCACCCGTGCCAACGGCCTGGGTGAGCTGCGCAACACCCTTCGCGCAACCGATCTTTCGACCTATACCGCGTGATGGAGCCCAGCATGCAAAAACTACGCGTTGAATATCTGGCAGGCTACGGCCTGGAGGTTCCTGATCTCGAGGTGGCCGATGCGTTCTACTCGGCTTTTGGGCTTGAGTCGCAGCACCTGGGAGCATCCCGACAACTGCGCTCCAAACACACTGGCCCCGCCGATATCGTTCTTCTCAAAGGCGCACAAAAGAAGCTCCACCACCTCTCGTTCGCCATTCGCGATATCGACACGGTGCGCTTCGCCGAGCACCTGCAGGCCTCGGGAATACCTGTAACGACACCACCGTTCGGTGCGATTCGCGAAGGGTTGTGGTTCCAGGATCACTGGGGCACCTGGATCAACCTGGTTCCGGTGGAAACCAAGCCACCCGTGCTCGAACTGCCGCCGCTGACCTTTGAGCCACGCGTCGATCGACACTACTGGCAGGAGCTAGAGCGCGAAACCAAGCCAAACCGCCTGGGGCATATGCTCATGTTCACCCATGACTATGATCGGGTCGAAGGGTTTTTCCTGGATGTTCTGGGCATGCGCATCGCGGATCGGGTGCCGGGCAAAGTGACCTTCCTTTCAGCCGGCACCGGCATCCGCGATCACCACTGCTTCGGGTTGATTCCAAGCACCCATCGCGGCTTTCAGCACAGCAGCTTCCAGGTGGACTCCGTGGACGCCATCGGCTTTGGCGCCTTGCAAATGCAAAAGGCCGGGTACAAGGAGGGCTTTGGCCTGGGCCGTCATGCGCTGGCGTCCAACCTGTTCTATTACATCCGCGACCCATGGGGCAGTTGGGTGGAGTACTACAGCGACATGGACAAGATCAGCGAGTCCTGGGAAACACGGGACTGGAACGGCCTTCCGTATATCTGGCCCGAGTGGGTGCCCGAGTTCTGGAGCAAGGAAATGAACGCCAACCTGGAAACCGGAGACTAGGATGATCGAACTCGACGTTCACACACACCTTGCCCCCATCAATGCACAGGCGCTCGAGGCGATCCCGGGCGTGACCTGGGACCCGGACAGCGAAGCCTTGACCCTCGATGGTCACCGCATCGGCATACGTGACCTGTTTCATGCCGAACGGTTGATCGCGCGCATGGACAATCATCAGATAAGCCGGGCGCTCGTATCGATTCCACCGCCCCTGTATCGCCAGCACCTGCCTAGGGACCAGGCGCTCGTCTGGACGCGCTATCTGAATGACGAATTGCTGAAGATTACCGAACGCAGCGAGGGCCGGTTGGGAGCGCTTTACTACCTGCCCCTTGAACACCCGGACCTACTGAATACGTTGTGCGAAGGCTATGAAACAGGCGGTTTCGAGGGTATTGCCCTGGCAGCCGGCGGCCATGCCGAGATCGTTTACTCGCGCAAAGAGTATGACGTGCTGTGGCAATGGCTCGATGACTGCAAAGCGTTCGTCTTTCTGCATCCAGGCTGTTGCCAGGACCCACGTCTCACAGCGTTTTACCTTGAGAACCTGATCGGCAACCCAATGGAAACCGGCGTCGCCGCCGCGCACCTGATGATGGCGGGCGTACCCGCACGCTATCCGGACATACGCTTCTGCCTGGCCCATGCGGGGGGCACCCTCCCCTCCCTGGTCGGACGCATGGAACGAGGCTTCGATACTCAACGCCCTGGAGTCGATACGGCAATCGAACGGCCACTGCAGAGTGCCAAGCGCTTTTATGTCGACAATATTGCCCACCATCCCGGCCTGTTGACGCTTGCAGGCCAAGTCTTTGGGCAGCAACACGTGATGTATGGCTCGGACTGGCCGTTCCCGATGGGGTTGGCCGACACCTGAGCGGTGCAGCGCAAGTATGTTTCGTATCCCGACTCTAAAACCGTGAAAGTGAGTAATGTCTGATGAAACCTACAAAAAAAGTACTGAATGGTCATGCTCAAGTAAAAGTCGCCATCGTTCAGACCGCTCCGGTCTTCCTCGATCGTGATCGCACCATCGACAAGGCGTGCCTGAAGATTGCCGAGGCCGCAAGCCAGGGCGCCCAGATCATCGTATTCAGCGAAGCCTGGATTGCCGGTTACCCTTACTGGGGTGAAGGCTGGGAGTCACGTCTGGAGGACTGGGCGGATGTACGGGCCAAGTTCTTCGATAACGCCTTGATCATCAATGATGAGGAATGCGCCCAACTGTGCGCCGCCGCCGCCCGCGCGAATGCGGTCGTGGTGATCGGCTGCAATGAAATGGATGCTCACCCGGCTATACACACCACCTACAACAGCCTGCTGTACATCGATAACCACGGCCAGATACTCGGACGGCACCGCAAGATCATGCCGACCTTCGCCGAGCGCACCATCTGGGGCCGTGGCGATGGCAGTGACCTGCTTTGCCTCGAGACGGACTACGGTCGCATCAGTGGCCTGATCTGCGGCGAAAACCTGATGACACTGGCCCGTGCCCACCTCATCTCCCAAGGCGAAGACTTCCACGTGTCGGTCTTTCCGGGAGCATTCACGTTGCACACCGGGCCCAAGCTCGAAGAGTTCGATGCCGAGGCCCGCAGTTTCTGGGGGTACGCCAGTTGCAGCAACCACGCCTCCGAATCAGGCGCTTTTGTGCTGGGCTCTTGCGGCTACATCACACAAAACGACTTTCCTGACGACTTCGCGCTGCGCGACAGCCTGAACATCGATTATGCCCAGGGTGGGAGCGCAATCTTTGCGCCAGTGGGCGTTCCCGTGACACCGCCCACACCTGGCGACACCATTGTCTACGCCGTTTGCGAGGCGCGTTTCATCAAGGTGGCCAAGGCTGTGATCGATACCGTCGGCCACTATTCGCGGTCGGACATCTTCACCTTGAATGTGCATCCACGCCTCAGCCCCGGTTCAAATCTGTGGTCGAAGCGGGCGCTCGAGTCCATTTCACCTGGAGAGCTGAACCGCATTGCCGACCGACATGAGGTGAGTGTCGCCGCTATCGAAGAGGCAGTCGTTGCTGATTCTTGAGGGCACTTTTCAAGCGCTGCACCCCTTCAGGCACGCTCTAAAGCCCTCGCGTAAAAGGACTATAAAATGCAAACAGCGCTCCCCCACCCACTGCCCGTCGCCATCATCGGGGCGGGCCCAATTGGCCTGACCACAGCACTCGGCCTGGCGTACTACGGTATTCCCTGCGTCATCTACGAAGATGACGCAACCTTATCGTCGGACACCAAGGCAGGCACCCTGCTGACCCGCACACTCGAGGTTTTCCGACGCTACGGTGTTGCCGACGATGTATTGCGCCAAGCCCTGCGGGTCGATGAAATCGGTGAGATCGACAAGCGCACCCAAAAGTCGACATTCCCTGTACTCCTCGATGCGCTGTCCCTGGAAACCCGTTACCCGTTCGTGATCAATTTGCCGCAACAGGATCTGGAACCGATTCTGGGCGCGGCGCTCGGGCGCACCGGTCTGATCCAGATCAAAATGCAGCATAAACTGCTCGACTTTGAGCAGGACCAGGACAGTGTCCGCCTGCGCATACAGACGCCGGATGGCATCATTGAGGAGCAGGCCGCATTCGTCCTGGCCTGCGATGGTGGCCGCAGCACAGTCCGTGAGCGGCTGGGCATCGCCGTGGAAGGTACCTCGCTGCCGGTCAAATATGCCCTGATCGACCTGGTGGTCGACCTCGACCTGGAAAACCCGCGCAACTATCCTTACCTGGCCTATTTCGCCGACCCCGAGGAATGGATGATCCTGGTCCGCCACCCGCACTGCTGGCGGTTTCTCTACCCGCTGGCCGAAGGCGTGGAAGAACCGAGCGAGGACGAGCTGCGTGACAAATCGTTGTCGTTTATCGGCCAGGTGAGCAACGTCAAGGTGCTTAACCGGGTGACGTATCGCGTACATCATCGTGTCGCGACGCGCTGGCGAAACGGGCGAGTGTTTCTGATGGGTGATGCCGCTCACCTCATTACTCCCATGTGGGCCTTGGGGCTCAATACGGGCGCACTGGATGCCTCCAACCTGCCTTGGCGGCTGGCGTGGTTCTTAAAGGGCTGGGCGAGCGAACAGATCCTCGACGGCTATGAGCGGGAACAACGCCCCCTCGCTATCCATGGCTCGGGCGAAATGGCGGAAGCAGCACGCTATTCAATGTCCATGCGCGGCGATGCGCGGGTAGCCATGTCGGACAATAACTGGAGCAATGCCTACACCCGCACGATGCTCGGCGTAAAACTGGACGTGGCCGGGACCAATGAATGGTCGATGGTGACCCGCTCCACCCGCCCTGCCGTAGGCCCCGGCGACCGGCTGCCGGACTATCTGGTGCATACCCCCGACGGTAAGCAAGTACGGGTTCATGACCTGTGTTCCGGCCGGTTCACTGCGTTGTACTTCAGCGACGTGCGGCGCCGTCCTGTCGTTCCGGAAAACGGCTCGGCGGTGCTGCAGCACTTTGCCGTGTCCCGCTATGACGCGCCCCACGACTCCGGGCTGCGCAACCGCAGCCTGCTCGACCCGGGAAACGCCTTTCTGGAAAGGCTCGGCATTTCATCCGACACCCTGGTGCTGGTGCGTCCCGATGAGCATATCGCTGCCATCGTTGCGCTCGATAATGCGCAAGGCCTGCACCTTGCCGCGTCGCTCTATACGTCGATCACGGGTATGTCACCTGACATCGCCACAGAAGGACAACAGGTATGAAGGTCAACTACGACTTCAGAGGCCATACCATCATCGTCGCAGGCGCCGCCTCCGGGATCGGACGAGCCACCGCTTTGGCCTGCCGTGATGCGGGGACCACGGTGGAGGCCGTGGACATTGACGAAAAGGGCCTGCAACCGTTACGTGCCGATGGATTGTCGGTGCACGTACTGGATATCGCAAATGCCCAAGCTGTACAAACGACGGTGGAGGCTATCGTTGCACGCACCGGGCGTCTGGACGGGGTGGTGCTGACCAGCGCGATCCAGACCCGGACCACCATCGAGGCGCTGTCGGATGCCGAGTGGCAACGCCATCTGGACGTGAATCTTTCCGGCATCTTCTATTTCCTGCGTGCGGTGTTTCCGGTGATGAAACAACAGCAGTCCGGCTCCATCATCGCCTTTACCTCAGGCCTTGCCAGCAACGGCTGGCCGGGAGCGAGCGCCTATGCTACGACGAAGGCCGGCATCATTGGCCTGGTCAAAAGCGCCGCACACGAGCTGCGCGAGCATGGTGTGCGCATCAATGCAGTGTCACCGGGCCTGGTTGCCACACCGGTATTCCTGAACTCTGCCAGTGAGGAAGAACTGGCCATGTATGAACGCTCGCTTGGCATTTCCTCGCCACAAGAAGTGGTGCCTACCCTGATGCATCTGCTCTCGGAGGCGGCGTTGACGATATCGGGCAATGTGATCGAGCGGCGTCTGATCCCTCGATCACAGCTTCAACCTCAACCCCATCAGAAAAATACGACTGCTTAGGAATGAAAGGTAACGCTTTCGGCTATGGGCACACGGTCGACCTGCGTTCGGTTGCCTGGAGCATTCGCATCCGGGTAACCAAACGACATTCCAAAGAGCATTTTCATTTCTTCGGAAATACCCAGGACCTCTCTGATCGTCTGCGCGAAGAAACCAAGCGAGGTTTGTGGAATCCCCCCTAACCCTCGGGCAGCAAGCGACAGGAGGAAGGTCTGCGCGTACATACCCACATCACCTGCTGTTCGCACACTGTCGCCAAAAACCGGCATGAATAGAAAAACAGCCTGGGGCGCGTTGAAAAAGGAGAAATTCAAGGCTGTTGCCTGACGGCGTCCCTCCTCGTCTTCGCGCATGATGTTCATCGCCTCATAATAGGCTTTACCCTGTGCGTTCTTGCGATCGCCATAGGTGCCGTAGAAGGCGTCCATATCAAACGAAAAATCCGGGGTGAATTCGCCAGCCGTGTTTTTCGCGTGAAGCACCTGAGAAAGCTCTACTAATTTCTGGCCACTGACAGGGAGCGGATAGCACACTCAGCATGGACCATCTGAGTATTCACTTGGGTATAAAGTGAAATACCAGAACTCGGCACAACACTAAACGGCGAGAACGTCATCGTTCTACCATAAAGCCAAGTTATAACTAAGTATCAAGCGATTCTCATCTATGTCACTGAGAAAGTTGCTGCGCGTACTGGCGTTGCGAATCTTGAGCCCGAAGTCCTTGAGCGGACCACTCTGAATGACATAACTCAGGTCGGTATTTCGCTCCCAGGTCTTACCTTCACTCAAGCCCGGGCCACGATCGACGTTGTCACCTGACACGTAACGGGTCATCAGGCTTAGGCCGGGTACACCCAGCACAAAAAAGTCATAGTCATAACGCACTTGCCACGAGCGCTCATTCTGATTACCGAAATCATTGATTTGCAGTAAATTAATCAGCGCATTATCTGCACCGTTTATGTAGGCAAATCCGGTGCTGCCACTCAGATGCTGATAACCAGCGCCGAGGTTATGCCCCCCCGACTTATAAGTGAATAACGCACCCATGGCATCGTTATCCACATTGCTACCGCCGTCGTCGCTGGAGCGGACGAACCGCAGATCGGATTTGAGGTTCCGTCCCTCCCCCAGCGGCAAGTGGTAAACCATGTTTAACAGGTGTTGTTTATAGATGCCGTCCAGGCCGCCATAGTAGTAACTGGTGACCCATTCCGGACGCCATTGGTAGCGGCCACCCCCGAACAGAAGCTCGTTGCTGCTTTTGGCCTGGCCTAGCGTAATGTTACGCTTGCCTCCATTGAATACCGTCAGTTCCTCATTGTTTGAGGAGTTGCGCTGATTGACTCGATCTATGCGACCAAGATCAAGACTCAGATTATCGATCTCGTTGCTATTGAGCCATGCACCACGAAAAGTTTGCGGTAACAAGCGACCGTCGTTACGCATCAAGGGTGGCAGAACTGGTTGAAGGGTGCCAATCTTGAAAGTGCTTTTTGACGCGCGAAGTTTTGCTGTCAGGCCAGATTCACCGTACTCATCTTTAGCGCGTGCTGACGCCTCGCTAGCATTCTTAAGCAGACCAGTACCGGCTCGATCAGGACTGGAGTCCAGTTTCACACCCAGAAGGCCCACGGCATCAATACCGACCCCCAGCGGCCCCGCAGTGTAACCGGACTCGAAGCGCAGAATGAATCCGTGGGCCCACTCCTCTGCTTTATTCTGCCCGGCGCCGACGTGCCGGAAGTCTCGGTTCATGTAAAAATTGCGCATATCAAGACTGGCCTTGCTGTCGTCCAAAAATGCAGCAGTCGCAGATTCAGCAATGCCTAACGCAGAGCCCCAATAGAGGATATAAACCATGAATTTAAAGTTGCAAAGCATGGATAGTTAGTCCTGTGAGTATTTTTATTAGTGTTGTTGTTCTTACTTTTCTGATTACTCATAAGCATCACCTAGCTTGAAAACTCGTCACGACACTTTCCTACCCTCACATCAAAGGCCTCTCTTCCAGAGATAGCTGCCTATCACGATGCCTATGAGGCAAATAATCGCCATGTAGTAGGCAGGCCCCATGGGACTTGCCTTGAGCAGTAGGGTTACGGCTATTGGAGTGAGTCCGCCGAAGATCGCATAGGCCAAGTTGTAGGAAAATGACAGCCCGCTGAAACGGACTGCCGCTGGAAAGGCTTTGACCATCACGAACGGCACCGCACCAATGGTGCCTACAAACAAGCCGGCCAGTGCGTACAGCGGGAACAACCAGTCGGGGTGGTCGAAGAGGCAGTGATAGAAGGTCCAGGTAACGATCAGCAGCGCAGCGCTGCCGAATACAAATACTCTCCCGGCGCCTAAGCGATCCGCCAGCGCACCGGAGGCCACGCAACCGAAGCAGAGAAATACAATCGCCAGGCTATTGGCTTGCAATGCAGTGGTCGCTGGGAAAAGGTAAATAGTTTGCAGCGTGGTCGGGGTCATCAGGATGACCACAATAATGGCGGCCGACAGTAGCCAGGTCAGCAGCATGGAGATTGCAATCGCCCCGCGATGCTCTCGTAGCACCGTACGCAATGGCATTTCTTCGGCCAAGGCTTTGCGCAATTGCAGCTCGGCGAACACCGGGGTTTCATGCAACCAGCGGCGAAGATAGACCGCGAACAAACCGAAAACACCGCCAAGCAAGAACGGGATTCTCCAAGCGTAATCGGACACTTCGATTGGGGTAAAGACGCTGTGGATTAGCGTCGCAACCAGCGAACCGAGCAGAATACCGGCGGTCAGGCCGCTGGTCAGCGTGCCGCAGGCGTAACCCATGTGTCGTTGCGGCACGTGTTCGGACACGAAAACCCAGGCCCCCGGAACTTCACCACCAATCGCCGCGCCCTGAATCACCCGCATGAGCAACAACAACATTGGCGCCCAAATACCAATTTGCGCATAGGTCGGCAACAAGCCCATGATCAATGTTGGTACGGCCATCATGAAGATGCTCAAGGTGAACATCTTTTTGCGCCCCAACAGGTCGCCAAAATGCGCCATGACGATACCGCCCAGCGGTCGCGCAAGATAACCAGCAGAAAATATGCCGAAGGTCTGCACTAGGCGCAGCCATTCGGGCATGTCGGGCGGGAAGAATAGTTGGCCAACTACGGCGGCGAAAAATACAAAAATAATAAAGTCATAAAATTCCAGCGCACCGCCCAGAGCAGAGAGTGATAACGTTTTGTAGTCATTGCGAGTCAGGGGGCGTGCGGGTTGCTCGGTGATCGGAGGCATAATGGTCATCGAAACACTTCTCTTATAATTAGAAAGATTAAAATTCCAACGACGCTGGCCGGCGCTTGCGACCTCAGTTCAGCGAACCATGAGTAAATGAGGTAGGCAACCAGTCAGTTACGTTCAGCAACGCAGCGGTCCTCGACACTTTTCGGGAGTCGAACCTGGTTCCTCATAACGTGGGCATACAGTGGTAACGTATTCATGTCAGAGAGATGAATACAAGCCAATAGCGCTAGAAATATATAAAAGAGAAACGGCTTTCTGTAGGAAATTTCCGAGAGCAGCCATTGGCGCGGGCATAAACCTAGCGGCCCCTATGTACTTTCGCTGCATGGCTTAGGGTTGTGTCAAGTTTCACGAGCGTGGCTAGTCGCCTGGAAACATGCCATTAGCATTAGCAGCCTTTTCAGGAACCGTTTGGATAGCATCCCAATGTTCGACAATTTTTCCGTTTTCCAGCCGGAAGATTTCGATAATTGCCAGCGTCACGCCCTCGCCACGGCCAGTATTTTTGACGTGTAAAATAACAATGTCTCCATCGACAAAAACCTGTTTTACCTCGCTCTTGGAATCTGGAAAATGTTGCTTGAGGAAAGACACAAACTTCCGGAAACCTTCAGGCCCATCTTCACCACTTGGGTTGTGTTCGACGTATCGCTCGCCAAGATAGAGTGCTGCTTTATCAAAGTTTTTCTGGTTCAGTCCCTGTTCAAAAAATTCAAGCACATTACGTTTGTTCTGCTGTTCCTGTTGAGTGTAATCCGCTTGAGCATGGCCGGCAAATAGAAAAGCCAGCGTTAAAAAAGCAATATACTTTTTCATAAAAATTATTCCATCCAGAGAGGAGTTCACGCTCATACACGGCAGAATCTCTTCAGCCGACCGAGCATTTTGTCATACGAAATACAGTTCAATTGAATCTGGTATCTGCGCTGAGATCATCACCAGAACGAATAATAAATTTCGAACTCAGAGACGACAGTCTGAGCGCATTTCAAAGTGGGCAAATCGCTACCGTAAAGCCTTTCAAATTAAACAAGAATTTTTTATCGCCAAATAGCAATGGGATCATTCGCTCGCCATGGCAATGCGGTTACATTGCACTCAACACTCTGACCTTTGGGGTAGTTTCTATAAAATACGTCCTTATAGTACTCCTCAATCCCTAAAATTCGCGCATGTGATTCTTGACTCTCTTTTGTACCGAGGCGTCGACGAATTTCTTTGTCAAATATATTTTCAAAATTTTCACCAGCACCATGCGTCATGCCTAGTTTTTTGCGCCAGACAACCTCAGCAGGTAAGAGATTTTCCATCGCTAGTCGAAGAATACGTTTTTCGAAACCATAAACTTGCACGAATTTCTGTTCAGGCGGTACTTGGTTTAGAAGACTTGTCACTCGGGAGTCCAGATACGGATAACGCATTTCTAACCCAAAGTGAGAAACTACCCGGTCTCCGAGCAATTCGGTCCTGTGCATCTCGGCAAGCTGTTTTACAGTTTCTGACTCAAAGTCGGCAATGGTTGGAGCATCTCGAAAAAACCAATAGCCACCAAGCATTTCATCGGGCCCTGTACCATCGAGTAGTACTTTGATGTCGGTATTCTGTCGTACATACCGAGCGACCAGATAAACGAGTATCAGGTTGGGCAACATTTCAAAATTGAATGTCTCGGAAATTAGAATGACCTCATCAATGAGTGAAAACACCTCATCTAAATCAGTAACAATTTCATGGTGAACAGAACCGATATGTGAAGCAACCTTTCTGGCGTAGATGGCATCCTCGTTGGGCAATCCTTCAATCCGCAATGTAAAGGTAGAGATGGGTTGTCCGTAATACTTTGCAGCCAGCGCGGCCACTGCACTCGAATCAATTCCGCCGGATAAAAAACATCCAATATTAACATCAGCATGCAGCCGTGAAACAACGGATTGTTCAACTACTATTCTCAGCGCTTCGGCAGACGCCTCAATACTGAGTACACTTTTAGGCAGCAAGTGGGTCGACTTGTTGGTAAATGTACGAGACTCTACCTGAGTGATAGACCAAGAGGTCACCTGCCCTGGTGGGAAGTGACGAGCTTCTCCTTGCGTTATACCTTTAAGCTCTGAAGATATGGTGATTCCTTGCATCGACTCATGCATTGAGACGTATAGCGGGCGTACTCCCACGCTATCCCTGGCTGCAATGACTTGGGATGTACTTGCATCAAAAATCACCAGCGCAAACTCGCCCTCCAAATGATTTACGAAATCAACACCTAGCTTTTTATACAAAGGTAAAATAACCTCACAATCGGAGCCTGATACAAATGAGGCATCAGCAAGAAACATTTCTTTCAGGAAAACATGATTGTATATTTCACCATTGCAAATTACAAATGATCCATCATCGAAGTAAAATGGTTGACTACCTTTGTAGGAGCGGTCGTTAATGGCAAGACGATGGAAGCCATAAGCAACTGAAAATTCAGGGACCAAGGGAAAGGGGATACTTTGGAAGGAGCTGGAGTCAGGCCCTCGGTGTCTCAAATTTTGAAAATTAGCATAAGCCATTGCTATGTTACTGTTGAGCGTCACCGATAAAAATATACCGCACATATCATCACTTCTCCATGTTGGAAATAACAAACAGCCCGCGCATTTCAAGTATTCGGAAATTTTCGTAATCAGCACGTATTTGGTCGGGATCATCATTTGAAAGCATCAGCAGTCCGGGTTGCGATGCAATGTCTCGGGTAATTCTTAGTTTGGCACCAACATCGGGCAATCCAGTCAGAGATTTGAATGATGCCAACCCTTTTATAACGTCAAAATTTTTATACCCTTTGAGATAACCGTCAACGTCACTAACCAGCGCAACAGCGTAGACAGCTTTTGTAGGAGACTGGTGATTACTCGTTATCCACTCCCCATCCCCTGCCAGTACGCTGATTGTGGCATCGACATGCGAAAAGCCTTGAGCATCGGTCATAACATCGTGCTGGATGCCGCCGGCGGGACGGGTACCAAGCTCAATTAAAGTGGGGATGCCTTGGTCAACCATTAATTCAATGTGTGCCGGGCCATGGGTGATATTAAGGGCATCCAGTACTTCTTCACAGTAGTCGACTATTTTTGAGTCATGGGCCAGTCGAGGCTGGAGTTCCTCACGGTCATAAATATAAGCTGAACCTTTATCAAATCTGTAATCTTTCCATATTTCGACTATGTGGTGTTGACCGCCAGAACTGGCAGTATTTACCACGTATTGGATACCACGCAAGAGTTGCTGCACCAATGCGGTGGAATTAAAAATCCCTAGCGCGTTGTTTTTTCCAAGAATCCGATTCAACGCCATTCGTGCCTCGTCGGCGGAATGGCAAATATACACATCGTCAGAGGCAGCGCTTGAGAGCGGTTTGACCACTAACGGATATCCCAAGTTTTTCTCTACACTTACTAATTCATCGACACATGACACTTCGAATGATTTAGCCGCCCGGACCCCTTTTGCCAAAAGGACTTGAGCCATCAGCAATTTATTACGCCGTGCGGTGCTGAGCTCACAACCATTCCCAGCCAAGCCCAATGCTGAACTGATGGTGTCCGCTAGCGCAACACCCGTCTCGCATCCAGCCACGATATGGCTCAGACCTTTGATGGAAGATATTTGGTTGAGAGTATGACCAATATCACCATTATAATAAAAGGTGCAATCATAATCCTCAGCTACAAACGTGCTCGTCAAACGATCTGTTTTTTCGCTTCGCTCCGTGGATGACAAATGATAAACATTATAACCTTTTTTTCTCAGGAGGCCGGCATAGAGTGCCCCACTTGAGTAACCGTCCACCACCAGCCAACTGTTTATTTCGAATGTATTTGAGTCGGACAAAGAATTATTCATGTTTTGATCGTCGTGTTGGACCGTGTTTTATAGAAAGCACTGGTCATGGATATCAGGGTAACGGCCGCTGCTGCAAAGTAAGTGCTAATTGATAGATTGCCTCCTCCCGAGAGAATAGGATACATAGCCAACGTAATAACAGGGCCAGCGGAAATCACAAGGTTAGTGGTCATGGGGTCTGTCTTCTCAATGCCTTTTTGCAAAGCCCATAAACTGACCACCGTTCCACCCACAGCCACAAAAAGTACGATAAAAACATTGTCAAAAAGCACGCGCATTATGGAGGAAAGAGGGGACGCAAGTATAAAGGCGACGATTAGTAATAGATAAAATCTGTGCGCCATCACTACGGCGGTTGGCACCTGTAACTCAGACAGTTTTTTTGAGAGAACAGTAGTTGAGGCGATTGTGCACGCGGACCCCACCAAGAATGTCAGCCCCAGGACCGTATGTTGATAGATCACTACCGACAAACTTTCTAAAAACCAATAAGATGAAGTTAAAAACAATCCAACCGCACAAACAATTTCACGCCGTGGCGCAGCAATGTTTCTAATGACACCGTTGATGATCAGAGTCGCTACAGGAATGACGCCTGCATAGAGCACAGAAACTGCAGGAGCAGATAGGTATTTCAATGAATAATACAGTCCAAACCAATTCCCCAGCGTTACTACGTTTAATGCCAGCATTTCCGGCAGAATTACTCGCGATGAAAAGCGCGCAGATTTTGCGTCCGACGCAACCTTACCAACTAGCCAATAAATAACGACTGCAATGCCAAAAACTATAACCAGGTAATCGGCCGGATTGGAAATACTGAGAAGCCGCTCCAAAATTATATCTTTGGTAGATGACAATATGACGTACGAGAGCACTAACAGCAACCCTAGGGACTCGCCGTTAAAAAACTTGATGCGTGTCATTCATATTTACTCTACTAATATGCTGAATAATTACGTAAAGTCAAACACTTTAAGTTTCGAAAAAATCTCGCTTGAGTATTCAGCCGTTGGGTATGGAGCCCCCCCCAAAAAAAAGTAGGAGCCGACGAATCGAATTATTGTTTGCCGCGCGACACCATTAAGATATATTGGATAAAACTCGACAAGGTACAATGAGCAAAGATCATTGTCCAAGCTATTGATAATAGTGAAGCAGAAGCAAGCGGAATGGCAGGTAACATTATAGAGGCTCCTTTTGTTATCTTTGAAATTGCCATTTTTTCTGACTTACTCTGCTGCCAACTTTTTATTGAAAAACAGATAAAACCTTAAACTATATTTTTTGGTCTCGCTCTTACACATCTCGGCATTTTTGCCATTTCGCCGCCCATGAAGGCTCAGCGAGATGATGGAACTTCACCCCTTATGAGTAGCGTTCACTCGGGACACGCTAATTTTGACCCTGCCGCTGTAGTACGGATATCCACAAACCGCAATTCAGCATGGCGTATTCATCCGTTTCTGGCACTGACCAAGACACGCTCTTACCAAGCGAAAGATCTCTGAGCAACCGGTATCATTAAATCACGCGGTATGCGCGGAGCGCTGCCGCACGTTGGGGCTGCGTAGCGACCCAGCGAACAACCAGTCGCCCATGGCCGTATCTGAGCTAACGTGGGCATAAGCGATCACTTTCACTCTTACACGTACCGGTAAATCGCAGCTCGGTAATCACAGCGCTAAGAGTGGTACTGCCCAGTTCTGGTAGGAGACTAATAAGCGTCCGCTTACGCGCCTGTAGGAAATTTCCGAAGACAAGCCTACTAGCCTATGCACTCTGAGGTCTGCGCAAAAACACCGCCGGCCGACTGTTCAGTCCCGCCAGTAGCTTCACTTGGTGCGGCGGCGCTTACGGCGGTTACAGCCGCTCGACGTTCAGCCTGCGTGTCGACGAACATCATTTCAATCAACGCCAGAGAAAACGGCGCCAACCGGGCTGAGTTCTCAACACTTATCGTGAGCGTCTGGATTCCATGTGCTGGAGAGAAGTATGACCCTAGGACCCAACAACCAAGTCCAGTAATCACCCGGATAGAAAGACGGTCCGACTGCCGTGATGACAAGCAAGGTATTGCCTGCTCGCAGCCGCCGTTTGGGCGTGAACCACGCGCGGAACGCTTCAAATTTTTTATTAGCATTACCACCCTCCCTGCTTGATAAGCCACAAAGCAAATAACTCACTTAATCGAATCACGCTAGCCGGCGAGACAGGCGCACGCCCGGAAGCGATATGCCTGGGCTGCCGCCGATCGCTTCATCAATCCTGCGGTCATTAGCTAACCGCAGGGGCATTCTGATTGCTCCTAGAACGTCCATGAAGCCATGGCGGAGGTGCTCTGGTCGTGAAAGCGCTGGCCTATTTCGCCTGTGTACCTCAACCCAATGGAAAAGGCCGGCGTCAAATCCAACGTAGCGCTGAACGCCAACTGGGCCGTGTCCTGCTGCACGGGCAAGCCGGAAATATTCACGAAGTCTCCTTGGGACTGCAACTTCAAACGAGTGTCGGTGGTTTTCTCCGTGAATGCGTGTTGCAGCCCGGCGCTACCGTTCAGACGCACGGCCATGCCATTGGCCAGAGGATGAACAGCGTTCACGCGCGCACCGAGTCGGGCCGAGGTCACGTCCATGCGGCTTTTTTTGCCACTGAGGGCGAAGAGGTTTTCCTTCTCTGAAAATGCTTTGGTTTCAACGTGGACGTAGTTGAGCCCGATAAAGGGTTCCAGCGTCACTGTGTTGAAGTGAATGTTGTGGGATAGCTCGGCAAAGGCCTGGCGGGTGCTGCCGTCATAATTGCCTTTGAGTCGCGTGGAGCCATTCTTGTGGGCTACATCGCGCTTGCTGTCGATCTCATGCCAGGCATAGGCCGCGCCGAGGCGCAGGGTGAGACTGTCGAACTGTTTGCTCGCATAGGCAGCAAGGCTGTAGGTTTCGACGTCGGCCGAAGCACTCTGCGTGGACAGCGAGGCGGAACTGTTTTGATAGCTGGCGGCAAGACCGGCTTTCAAGCCGCTTTCTTCGTCCTGTCGATCAAACCCTCCGATGACGCCTTGAATCGAACGATTGAGTTTGGCGGCATCGCCCTCCCGGTTTTGTGTCCCTCTGGAATCGAAGGCATACCCCCAGACGCCAAGGGCACGTGGGTTGTGCTCTGTCTCGTAGAGACGATTGAGCGTGGCGTTGCGCACGTAGCTTGAGTCTTGCAGCAGCGCATTCTTGAGTGAAGCATGCAGCTCGCCCGTCATGGGTTTCATGATGTTCTTGAACTCTTCCCTGGAGAGTCCGATCAAGGCATCGTTTTCTTTCTGGGCCCAGGTAAGAGACGGGGTCGGCGCAGCGTTCGGTGTGGGAGCTGCGTCCAACAGGGCAGCGGATGGGGCCGGCTCTGGTGTGGTTATAGTTGACGATGCCGTGCCAGCGACTGGCAATGTCGCGAGCGGTGGGATGACCGGCTCTTCGTATTGAGTGATAACAGGCTGGGATGTATCAGACAAAGTAACAACAACAGGTTCGGAGGTTGTTGGAACAGAGGGTTCAGAGGTCACCGGGGAAGGCTGTACGTCGTTGGCCGCCGAGCCTTTGCCTGGCAACGTTGCCGCCGGACCGGCCGGTATCGTGGTGAGCAACTGCGTGGCCAGGGCTTTTTCGTTCTCGTTCTTGAGCAACTCTGCGGGGCGAATATCATTGCGCAACAGGTTCAGGTTTACCTGGTTGGGTTCGTAAGCAAGGCTGGGCGTGAGAAACGCCAGGTTGGAGGTCACTTGGGCAAATTGACCACTGACGCCTTTCTGCGCCTGGATAATGGCCAGCGTGGTGTTGGGCCTGTAATCGCCGGCTTGTGCCTGGACGTCCACCAGACCACCTTGCAGATCCGCGCGCCCGGCCACTTCCAGTTTGTCGGTACGCCCAGCCGCATCGACCTCCACCCGGTAAATCGACTCGGGGTTGAAGGTCAGGTCTTGGGCAACACGCAAGGTGCCGATCGAGTTGCCCGGGGCGATGATCCCGCCCTTCTTGACGGTGACTGCGCCGACTTCGCCGATACCTTGCAACTGAGCACCGGATTCGACGTAAAGCATCGCGTTGCTCAATGTGCCATTGGCGCTCAGCGTGCCTTTGTTGATATCGATGCGCCCGGCCATATCGCTGACGCCCGTCAACCTGAGCTGACCTGCACCGGTTTTAATCAGATTGGCGTTGCCACTGAGGCTGCCGCCAAAGACTTTATCCTCGTCGCTACCAAAGAGTACGGGGAGCTCGTCGCTCGTTGTGATGCTCGGCACCGGTGGCGTGATCGCTTGAGCAATGGCAGCAAGAGAGGAACTCGGTGCAACGGGCTGGGTTGGAAGGGGTTGAGTGTAAACAGGCTGGGGTGCGTCAGGCACAGTAACAACAACAGGTTCGGAGGTTGTTGGAACAGAGGGTTCAGAGGTCACCGGGGAAGGCTGTACGTCGGTGGCCGCCAAGCCATCGCCTGGCAACGTTGCCGCCGGGCCGGCCGGTATCGTGGTGAGCAATTGCGTGGCCAGGGCTTTTTCGTTCTCGTTTTGCAGCAACTCTGCGGGGCGAATATCATTGCGCAACAGGTTCAGGTTTACCTGGTTGGGTTCGTAAGCGAGGCTGGGCGTGAGGAACGCCAGGTTGGAGGTGACGCTGGCAAATTGACCCTTGATACCTTTTTGCGCCTGGATAATGGCCAGGGTGGTACTAGGACGATAATCACCGGACTGCGCCTGGACATCGACCCGGCCACCTTGCAGGTCAACAGGCCCGGCCACATCCAGCTTGTCTGCACGCCCAGTGGCATCGACCTCGACGTGGTAGACCGACTCGGGCCTGAAGACCAGATCTTGAGTGATACGTAGCGTTCCGATCGAATTGCCGGGCGCGAGCACCCCGCCTTCCTTGACGACAACCTGACCGATTTCGCCGCTGCCCTGCAATTGGCCGCCGGACTCGACGTAAACCAATGCATGGTTCAGCGTGCCATTGACCTTCAGTACACCCTTGTCGATATAGGTGTAACCCATGGAACGGTTACTGCCCGTGAGTTCGAGGGTCCCTGCCCCGTCTTTTATGATGTTGCCGTAACCGCTGATGTCGCCGCCAAAAACCACGTCATCGCTGCGGTTAAAGGTCAGCGTGCCCTTGTTGTTGATATTGCCCAGCACTGAGCCTTGCGTACCGCCGTTACCAATTTGCAAGGTGCCCTGGTTCAGATCGATGCCACCACCAAAGGTGTTATTGCCCGTGAGAATGAGCGTTCCACTGCCCTCTTTGATCAAACCGCCAGGGCCGCCAATATTTTCCTTCCAGGTATCGACCTGAGAAAAACCGGCCAGGTCCAGATCCGAATCCGGGTTTTGGTTGACCGTGAAGTTTTCATAGAAATAGGTGGGGCCGCCAAAAGCCCGAGGCAGGTTGATCAGCCCCCAATTGGCATTCGGGTTGTTGGCATCGAAGGTCCAGCCCGCAAGCGAATTGCTGGGATAAGCCGTGCTGGCCAGAATCTGCCGCCATTCGGGTGATTTCAAATAGGGGAAGCGAAAACGCAGCAAGGCGCCGGCCTGTTGCGGGATATGCTCAGGCGCGAGCACAACGGCGTCACGCGCGAGCATTTGATTGTAGTAACCGAGGCTGTAGTTTTCTTTGGCTTGGGTATCGGTCAAGGGCGAGTCTTGAGCCTCAAGGCAGTTGCGCAAGGTGCCCGAGCACAGTTTCGATGCGTCTACCTGTTTGCGAATATCCTTGCTCAGCTCAAAGAAAGTCGTTGCCAGCGTGTCGTCTTCCAGCATTTTGGACAGGTAATAATAGTTACCGATACGGGACGCGATGGTGTCGGTGGGAAAGTGCGCCCGCAATACGACCCGGCTTTCGCCGTACTGCAAGGCGCGGGAAATGATTTCACTGCCACGCTCTGGAAATACCAGGCTCATGCCCATGGCCGTTTCATAGCCATCCCACGTATGGCCGCTGGGGAAGGATGAACCTTTTATGGACTGGTAATTTTTTATGTATTGTGAGTTCTCAAGCACGTCCTTGGGTCGACCACGAAGGAACTGGTCTTTTAATATGAAATCTGCAGTTCGTTCTTTTTTTTCATTAGCGTCATATGAGTAGCTTGCCCGGTTGTATAGTTCTACCAAGTGACTGTATGAATCGAAGGTTGAGAGATCCAGCGGCGCGCCGGGTGTTTTTTCAGGGGTGAGGGAGCCTAGCGCTGACTGCGTCATGATCGCCCTCTTATAGACAGATTTCTGGGATGCATCGCTGATGGCGAGCCGATATCTGTCGCCGCTGTCCTGCGCGTAGGCGATAGACCCTAGTCGGTCAAGGTTTGCCGCTTCTGACCCTGGTTGTGGGTAGCGAGTGATGACATGGCTTTGCAGTTCTTTGAACCAGGCCGTTCTTTTGGAGTCAATCAGCCCGTTAGCGGTGTCGATATCAATGTCGGCTAATGCAGATACTGGTGAAGCCAACCAGACAAAAAATACATATTTCAAAGCAGTGTATTGGCCAAGTAGGCGCACATCTGAAATTTTGATTGTTGACGGCATGATTCTTCCTGAGTCATTTGGCTTAGTTGGAAGATACCGTTATGCAGTTTTTTCTTTTCGGTTTTGTTACTGAACTATCGAAAACACCCAAAAAACACTTTTCAGGCACCGCCCAGTTAAATTTTAAATTTATTATTCTTTTAGGAAATTTCCGATTGATTAATTTTTAATTGCAATAATTTCAAATTTCTCTTTATAAATATTTATGTTAGCCATAGCAATACTCAGCATTTGCAGAGTAATTAAAGTGCAGGTTAGTTTTTAGCCGCACGCTCAGAAACGCAGAGCGACACGCCGGATTGCTCGTGGCATTTTACTGTCCGTCGAACTCGCCAAACTACATAACGAGACGACGCCAATCATCATCGGGCATCAGGATAGGTATGACCATCAAGCTAGCTTCTCAGACTTTGGCAGTTTGAAACGCTTTTATTGGTAGGTAAGGCGCACATCATCCAAAGTAGCCGGTGGCAGCACCAAGAGTAGATGACCTTAATCTTCGTTTTACTTCTAACGCTGCAGACCTCAAAGGTGAGCTGCTCTCCCGGCTGAGCCATACGCTGGCCCTTGAAAGGCCACCGATAACTGTTGCACCGCCTGACCCATCCAGGCGCTGGCCTCATTGGATACTCTCAACGGCACTGGCACTCCACTGCCTGACTTGCGTCCTCCCGACCGGGAAATGCTGAGATCAAAAGGCCTGACATTTCAGGGCCTAAAACTGAGATACCCAATCAACCGCAGCGCAGGAAATTTCCTACATGCATTTCGGACAATGCATGGAATTAATGGCCCGAACATTCACCCCAATTTGAAAGGTGCTGCCATTGCTACTTATCACTAGGAGGACCGGCGAACGCTTACGTATCGACGACGAAATTCAGATCAAGGTGATTGACGTTATAGACAGTCATGTCTCTTTAGGCATCCAGGCACCCAAGCACATCTCGATCGCTCGATCCGAACTGCATGAAAGAGCTATAGATGCCGAGGACAAAGACAAAAGGCCAGGCTCGCCATCCGCACCTGAATCACCATTGCCAAAAAATCGGTCATGACAGACCGTCCCGCGATTGATAAAGCGCAGTCACGCTGCGAACTTATTATTTTGCGTCGCTCTGAATCATATCGAGTACGCAAATGATCGAGGCATACGACATGGCTCTACATTTTCCCTCCCGCAACATCTGTCGGTTTGATACTGCGGGCGAGCGCCGTCTGGCTGAACGCCTGGAAAAGAAACTGTCGGACGATTGGCTGTGCTGGTTCAATGTACCTGTAGGCCCAAAAGGCTTGCGGCCGGACTTCGTGCTGATGCATCCGCAACGAGGGATTCTGGCGCTGGAGGTAAAGGACTGGAAGGTGGAGACCATCGAAAGCCTGACCGCTGAGCACGCCAGGATCCGTGTCGAAGGTCAATTGAAAACCGTGGCCAACCCGTTAGCGCAGGCTCGGATCAACACCCTGGAGGCCGTGAAGCTGCTGCAAAATGATCCGGCATTGCAACAGCCAGCCGGTTCTATTCACGAGCGTAGCTTACTGATGCCCTACAGCTGGGGCGTGGTCCTGACAGAGATCACCCGTAAGCAGTTCGAGAGCGCCGGGCTTGCCAATGTGCTGGCTGAACAGCGAGTCATCTGCCGAGATGAAATTACTGAGGCGGTAGAAAGCGAGGGCTTTGAGGCGCGCCTGATCAGGATGTTTGCTCAGGTGTTCGCCTGCCACCTCACAGATGAGCAAATTGACCGAGTGCGCTACCACTTGTTTCCGGAGGTACGAGTAAACCTCTCACCGGGTCAGTTTGGTCTGTTCAACGCTCACGAAGCGCCGGTGCCGAGTTTGATCAAGGTGATGGACTTACAACAGGAACAGTTGGCGCGGTCCATCGGCGAAGGCCATCGCGTGATCCATGACAACGCAAGGGGCGCACACTGGACGACATGGCCGTTATTTAACGACATTGGGCTCAAGCCGAGCACATTGAAAAAATCCTGAAGGACGCTGGCATTCCATTTGTCTCCACGCGCCTCACCCAAGACCGCAGCAAACTCTACGATGATGCAGATACAGTCAAAATCTTCAGCATGCATTCCAGCAAAGGCCTGGAGTTCGGCTTGGTTATCCTCCCCTATCTGCACGACATGCCCATCAACGGCGCAGATGACGAAGATGAAACACGCGTGCTATACGTGGCCTTGACGAGGGCCATTGATCGCTTGCTGATGATGCACCGTGATCACTCCAGCTTTACCCGGCGGGTCCAGGAGGCGATCAGGGCGGTCAGCGAGCATTTGGCGGGGAACGATGCGCATAACATTGAACTATAAAAAGACCTCGAACTGAGCAGCAGTGAGGTCGATCATTGAAGGTCACGTCGCGCGGACGTCTCATTGCTCCTAGGCTTCAGGCATCGCCGAAGAATGGTGATTGAGAATCTTCCAATGGCCGTCCACCTGTTCGTAGACAAAGGTATAGCGCGCCTGCACCTGACGCGTCTTGCCGGTCGCCTCGGTCAGGGTGAAGGTGTAGACGCCGCTATCCACGGCCACGTTACTGCCCAGCAGGCTGATGTCGCGGTAGTTGATTTGGCCTACAGGCTTGAGCGCTATGAAGTGATCGAAGTAGTCCTTGATCTGAGCCGACGTGGTGCGCAGCTGATTGGACATGGTTGGCTGCAGCACCGCGTCCGGCGCGTACAGGTCGACCACCGATTGAGCGTTACCGGTCTGCAACATGCTGTTCCAACGGTCAAACAAACCGGCAATCTCACGGTCCTTCACGCTGTCAGGCACTTGGGCCACAGCGTTGTAGACATACGGAGACGTCTGCGCTGCTTGAACAAACGGTGCGCTCAAGGCAAAAAGCAAGGCAATGGTCGGGGTTTTGAATTTCATTGCGATATTCCAGTGGTGGTCGTTGCGCACACTTTGCCAACCCGCCAGCCCCCCGACATCGGCCAACCGGAATCATTTAGCTATGCCATTTGGCAGATGGCACCCCGTACCGTTAACAAGGTTTAATGACCCTCCCTGCGCCCGTGGCGCTTGCCCCAACGCCGGAGCCCAAGCATGCAAACCCTGCCACACGACCCCGGTAGTGCCTTGGCCATCCGCACCCAATATCGGCAATCGGAGAGTCGCGCGGCGCGCCTGCGGCTGTTGGTACATACCGGGCAGGAGTTGACCCGGCTGGCCCCGGACGCCATGCGCGAGCAAGTATTGGCACGGGCTTGCGCCTTCCTCGCGATGGACCACGGGATGCTGCTGGAGTGGGACGCCGACGGACGCGTTAGCACCACCGCCCGGCATGGCTGCCGTGATCGACTGAACAGTCTGGAGATCGCCGCCGACCGTACAATGCGCACGCCGCACTGGCAGGATCGTCCGGGGGAATCCTTGCCCAATGTGCTGCGGGTGCCGTTACGCGGTGGCGACGGGAATGCCTTTGGCGCCCTGGTGCTGGCCAACAGCGTGAGCCTGCGGGCGCCGGACAACGAAGACAGCGAATCCATGCAACTGCTCGCTACCCTGCTGGCTGCGCACCTTGAAAATGACCGATTACTGACAACGCTCAAAGCCCGGGATCGCACTCTGTCGGATCTGGTCAAACGGCTGTTTTGTGCGCAAGAAGACGAACGTAAGCACGTCGCCTATGACCTGCACGACGGCCTGGCGCAAACCCTCGCGGGCTTGCACCAGCGGCTGCAAGGTTTTGCCGGCCGCTGCCCGACACTGCCGGACACCCTCGGGGCAGACTTGCAGGCGATTCTGGCACTGGCCCAGCATTGCGTGGTTGAAGGCCGGCAACTGATCAGCGGCCTGCGCCCGACGGTGCTCGACGATTTCGGATTGCTCAAGGCGGTCGATAAAGAAGCTGATCGGCTGCGCGAAGCCGGAATCAGCGTGCATTGGTTAACGCGTTGCGAGGTGCGCTTTCCCAGTCAGGTGGAGATCGGTTTGTTCAGGATCGCCCAGGAAGCGATCAACAATATCCTCAAACATGCGCACGCCAGACAGGTGCAACTGGCGTTGGAACTGCACGACGGTCAGGCCTGGCTGCGGGTAAAAGATAACGGCAAAGGCTTTGCTGCCCCCGAACGCCAACTCGATACCGACAAAACTCGACATCTGGGCCTGGTCACCATGCAGGAACGCGCCAGCCTGTTGGGTGGACGCCTCACCTGCACCAGCGCAATCAACGGCGGTACCCAACTGCACGTCGGCGTACCCGTGAACCTGGATGGAACACCCCAATGACCCACCTCCTACGTCTCGTGCTCGCTGATGATCATGAAGTCACGCGCACCGGTTTTGTCGCCTTGCTGGCCGGTCATCCGCAATTCGAAGTGGTCGGTCAGGCCCGCGATGGTCAGGAGGCCGTCGAGCTGTGCGAACGGTTGCTGCCGGATATAGTGATCCTCGACATCCGCATGCCGTTGCTCAACGGCCTGGGCGCTGCACGTCTGCTTCAGCAACGCCTGCCGACCCTGAAAGTGGTGATTTTCACCATGGACGACAGCCCCGACCATCTTGAGGCGGCCATGAGTGCCGGCGCCGTCGGTTACCTGCTCAAAGACGCCAGTCGCGACGAAGTGATCGACGCCCTGCAGCGCGTCGCTGCCGGTGAAGAAGCCCTCAATCGTTCCGTCAGCGCCCGCCTGCTAAGACGCATGACCGAACGTAATGCGAGTGGCGGTACACCCACCGAAAACCTCACTGCACGAGAACGCCAGGTACTTGGGCTGGTGGCCAACGGCATGAGCAATCGCCTGATCGGTGAGAAACTGGGGATTACCACCGGCACGGCAAAAGCCCACGTCGAACGGGTCATCGGCAAACTCGGGGCGGCTGACCGAACCCAGGCTGCGGTGCGTGGCATTGCTCTGGGCCTGGTGACCCAACCATGAAGGTGTTTTATGTCGGACGCTGGGCCGACCTGCCGCTACGGGGCAAGGCCCTGGTGGTGATTTCCCTGCCATTGGTGATCCTGTTGCTGTCACTGGTGTTGATCTACATCACCGAGCGCCAGACTGCCCGTGCCGAAGAAGACGTGCGCCGGGTATTGCTGGTGCAAGGCGATATCCAGACTGTGCACACCTTGCTCGCCGAAGCGGCCGCCAGCGTGCGCGGTTATCTGCTTACACATCAAGAAGATTTCCTGCCGGGCTATCTGAAAGCCAAGCCCCTGATCGAATCGGCCCTGCGCCGCCTCGACAGCCATGTGCGTGATGAACGGGTGCGTGCACAACTTACCGCCATCGCACCGCTGATCAACAGCAAAATCGATGGGCTGGAGCAAATGCTTCGCGATCGAGAGGCTAAACCGGAGTCGCTCACCACCATCCTGGTCAATAACAAATACATCCTCGATGAATTGCGCGAGCATATCGGCACCATGCTCACCCTTGAGGACACGTTGCTGGCCGAGCGGACTGCGGCGGCATACGCGACCCGTCAGCGGCTGTTGTTCTCAACCTTACTGGCCGCCCTCTGCGGACTATTTGGTGCCATCGTGGCGGTACTGTTTTTGTCCAAAGGGATCGTAGCCAGGGTGCAGCAGGTCCAGGGCAATGCCCAACGCCTGGCCCTGGGGCAACCTTTGCAGCCACAACCGCCGGAGAACGATGAGATTGGCCAGTTGGGCACTCGTCTGGTGGAAGCCGGCCTACTGCTGGCTGAACGTGAACGCGCGTTGCGCGACAACGAAGAACGCTTGCGGCTGATCATAGACGGCGTGAAGGACTACGGGATCTTCGCCCTCGACACCCAGGGTTATGTCACCAGTTGGAACGCCGGCGCCGAGCGAATCAAGGGCTATACCGAGCAGGAAATCATTGGCCAACACTTCTCAATGTTTTACCTGCCGCAAGAGTGCCCACAGCATCCCGAAATGGCCTTGCGTGAGGCCACTCGCGACGGGCATTACATGGAGGAAGCCTGGCGTTGCCGCAAGAATGGCAGCCGCTTCTGGGCCAGCGTGGTAATCACTGCGCAATACGACAGCAGCGGCACGTTGCGTGGGTTCTCTAAAATCACCCGGGACATTACCGATCGCCGCGCCGCCGAGATTGCGTTGCGCACTGCCCGCGAAGAGGCCGAGCGCGCCAGCCTGGCTAAAAGTGAATTCCTGTCGCGCATGAGCCACGAACTGCGCACCCCGCTCAACTCGATCCTGGGCTTTGCGCAACTGCTGGACATGGACGCGCCCCCTGGGCAAAAGGCGCAGATCGGTCACATACTGCGTGCCGGCCAGCACCTGCTGATCCTGATCAATGAAGTGCTGGACATTGCCAAGATCGAAGCCGGACGCCTGCCGCTGAACATCGAATCCGTGCCCTTGGCAATCGCCTTGCAAGAAGCCTTGACGCTGGTCTCGCCAATGGCCGCCGATGCCGGCATCCAGCTGGCACCGCTGCCAATCCTGGCCGCTGACAGTGGGATCGTCGCCGATCGACAACGCCTGACTCAGGTGTTGCTGAACCTGCTGTCAAACGCCATCAAATATAACCGGCCTGAGGGTCAGGTCAGCATCGAGGTCAAGATTGATCAGCAACGAATCGCTGTGTCGATCAGCGATACCGGCAAAGGCATTGCGGCTGATCGCCTGGTTCGCCTGTTCAAGCCGTTTGAACGCCTGGAGACCGACCCGAATGTGGAAGGCAGCGGCCTTGGTCTGGCACTGAGCAAGAGCCTGCTGGAAATGATGAACGGAAGCCTGACCGTGCAAAGTCAACCCGGCGTCGGTTCCCGATTTACCCTGGAGCTGGCGTTTGTACACTTGCAGGACGCCGTCGGGGCAGCCGCTGCCGCGCTCGATAATCGACCGCTGATCCCTGCACTTGCAGACCCCGAAGTTCAGGGCAAGGTGTTGTGCATCGAAGACAACCTCTCCAGCCTGGCGCTCATCGAAACCGTGCTGCAACGGCGACCTGGGATAAAACTGCTCTCGAGCATGCAAGGTCAATTGGGGCTGGACCTGGCTACCCAACATGCGCCACAGCTTATCCTGCTGGATGTCTCGCTGCCGGACATTGACGGGCTGAACGTTCTGCAGCGCTTGCGCCGGTGCGCAATCACCCGAACCACCCCGGTGCTAATGATCACCGCCGATGCCACCGACCTCACCCGCCAGGCCTTGAGTGACGCGGGCGCGACCGCCGTGCTGACCAAACCGATTCACATTCCTTCGTTCCTTGCCCACCTCGACCAGTACTTTCCGGAGCCCGTGTGAACCCCGACCTGCGCATTCTGATCATCGACGACAAACGCCCCAACCTCGATCTAGTGGAGCAATTGCTGGTGCGTGAAGGGCTGACCAATGTGCTGAGCAGCACCCAACCGTTGCGGACTCTGGAGCTGTTCAACAGCTTCGAGCCGGACCTGGTGATTCTCGACCTGCACATGCCCGAGTTCGACGGCTTCGCCGTGCTGGAACAACTCAACCGGCGTATCCCAAGCAGCGAATACTTGCCGATTCTGGTGCTCACCGCCGACGCCACCCGCGACACACGCTTGCGCGCCCTGGCCCTGGGAGCCAAGGATTTCATCAGCAAACCACTGGATGCGCTGGAAACCATGTTGCGCGTCTGGAACCTGCTGGAAACCCGCGTGCTTTACAAGACCTTGCGCACCTTGGTGCCAGCGGATCAAATCGATTTGCTGCAAAGGCGCGGTTCAAAGTCATCAGACTGAATAGCTCGATCACGCAACGCCCAAAGAACGCGCCGAAGCGTCTACTCCCCAAATCACAGGCAAAAAAAAGCCACTCGTTAGAGTGGCTTTTTCTTTAATGCTTGGAGCGGGAAACGAGACTCGAACTCGCGACCCCGACCTTGGCAAGGTCGTGCTCTACCAACTGAGCTATTCCCGCGTCTTGGTGGTGTGCATTCTATAGATTCCAGAACACACGTCAACCCCTTGATTCAAAAAAGTTTTATTTCTTTTCAACCGTCGTGCGCAGATGGGGCCAGGCGGCGCGCAGGTATTGCAGCATGGACCACAGGGTCAGGCCCGCGGCGATCAGCAGCAAGGCGTAGCCCAGCAGGACCCAGAAGGTGAAGTTCGACGGGTTGGCCAGCAGGATGACCAGCGCCAGCATCTGCGCGGCGGTTTTCCATTTGCCCATGTTGGACACGGCCACGTGGGCCCGTGCGCCGATTTCGGCCATCCATTCACGCAGGGCCGAGACGACGATCTCGCGACCGATGATCACGGCAGCTGGCAGGGTCAGCCACAGGTTGCCGTGTTCCTGGACGAGCAGCACCAGGGCTACGGCGACCATCAGCTTGTCGGCCACAGGGTCGAGGAACGCGCCAAACGGCGTGCTCTGCTCCAGGCGTCGTGCCAGGTAGCCATCCAGCCAGTCGGTCGCGGCCGCGAAGGCAAAGACCGAACTGGAGGCCATGTAGCTCCATTCATAGGGCAGGTAAAACAGCAAAATGAAAATCGGAATGAGCAGGACGCGTAGAACGGTGATCAGATTAGGGATATTCATCGGCACAACTGGCTACGAGGTGAGAGGGCATTCTACTCGCTGTGTAGGTTTGCATAAATCAACTCAGCAAGCTTTTTACTGATACCGGGGGCTTTGGCTATTTCTTCAATGCTGGCACGGGACAATTCCTGCAAACCACCAAAATGTTTCAACAGTTCGCGGCGCCGCTTTGGCCCTACGCCCGCCACCCCTTCCAGGGTTGAGGTGCGTCGGGTTTTGCCACGTCGGGCGCGGTGGCCAGTAATGGCGAAACGGTGAGCCTCGTCGCGAATCTGCTGAATCAGGTGCAACGCCGGTGAATCGCCCTTCAAGGTGAACTCATGGGCCGCATCATTCAAGTACAACGTTTCAAAACCGGCCTTGCGCGTCGCGCCCTTGGCCACGCCGAGCAGGATCAGGTCGGGCACCGCCAACTCGTTGAGTACGTCACGGGCCATGGACAATTGGCCCTTGCCGCCGTCCACCAGCAGGATATCCGGCAGCTTGCCCTCGCCGTCCTTGAGTTTGCTGAAGCGTCGGGTCAGGGCCTGATGCATGGCAGCATAGTCGTCGCCAGGGGTGACGCCTTCAATGTTATAGCGTCGATAATCGGACTTGATCGGCCCTTCCGGACCGAAGACCACACAAGACGCCACGGTCGCCTCGCCGCTGGAATGGCTGATGTCGTAGCACTCCAGGCGTTGCGGCGGCTCGTCAAGCTTGAGTACGTCAGCCAGCGCTTCAAAACGTGCGGCCACATGCTGGCGGTTGGCCAGGCGCGCACTCAGGGCCTGTTCGGCGTTGGTCACCGCCAACTGCTGCCAGCGCGCACGCGTGCCGCGCACCCGGTGACTGATGTCCAGTTCACGGCCACGCAGTGCGTGGATCGCCTCGATCAACGCAGGGAAGTCTTCGTGCACCACGTTGACGATCAGTTCGGACGGCAGGTCGCGCTCGGGGCTGCTGACGTAGTACTGGCCGAGGAACGCCGCCATGACGTCGGCCACCTCCTCCTCGATTCCCGTCTGCGGAAAGAAGTTCTTGCTGCCCAGCACCCGGCCGCCACGCACACTGATCAAGTGCACACAGGCGCCGCCAGGATTGACGAAGGCCGCAATCACATCCACGTCACCGGTGCCGCCTTCCATGCTTTGCTGGTCCTGGACCCGGCGCAGTAAGGACACCTGGTCGCGCAGCTCGGCGGCCCGCTCAAAGTCCAGGACACTGGCCGCCTGCTCCATGGCACCGGACAACTCGTCGGCCAGGGCATTGCTGCGCCCTTCCAGGAACATCACCGAGTGACGCACGTCCTCGGCATACTCCTGCGGCTCGACCAACCCCACGCAGGGCGCCTTGCAGCGCTTGATCTGGTATTGCAGGCACGGGCGGGTGCGGTTCTTGTAGAAGCTGTCTTCGCACTGGCGCACAAAGAACGTCTTTTGCAGCAGGCTCAGGCTCTCGCGGATCGCCCCGGCGCTGGGGTATGGACCAAAATACTTGCCCTTTTGCTTCTTCGCCCCGCGATGGATGCTCAGGCGCGGAAAGTCACCGTCCGACAGAAACACGTACGGGTAGGACTTATCGTCACGCAACAGAATATTGTAGGGCGGCCGCCATTCCTTGATCAGCGTCTGCTCAAGCAGCAGCGCCTCGGTTTCATTGGCGGTGATGGTGGTTTCGACCTGGGCGATCCGCCCCACCAGGGCGGCGGTCTTCGGCGCCAGGCCGGTCTTGCGAAAATAGCTGGCCAGGCGTTTCTTGAGGTTCTTGGCCTTGCCGACATACAGCAGGCGCGCCTCGCTGTCGAACATGCGATACACGCCGGGCCGACCACTGCAGGTTGCAAGAAATGCACTCGGATCAAACGCGGCTGTTATTTCAGTGGCTTGCATTTCAGGCGCTGGCGTCCACCATGCCGTGGCGAACCGCCAGCAAGGTCAGTTCAACATCACTGCTGATGGATAGCTTCTCGAAAATTCGATAACGGTAGGTGTTCACGGTTTTCGGCGACAGGCAGAGCTTGTCGGAAATCGACTGGACCTTCTGGCAGCCCACAATCATCAAGGCGATCTGAATCTCGCGCTCGGACAATGCATCAAATGGCGAGTCGCTGACAGGCTGAAACGACTTGATCGCCAGTTGCTGGGCAATCTGTGGGCTGATATAGCGTTGGCCGGCGAATACCAGGCGGATGGCCTGGACCATTTCCGCGAGCCCCGCGCCCTTGGTCAGATAACCGGCCGCGCCGGCCTGCAGAAGCCTGGTAGGAAAAGGGTCTTCTTCACAGACAGTGACCACGACGACCTTGATATCCGGATGACTGCGCAACAACTTGCAGGTAGCGCCAAGACCACCAATCCCCGGCATCTTGACGTCCATCAAAACCACATCGGGTTTCAACTCGCGCGCCTTGATCAGGGATTCCTCTCCCGACTCGGCCTGGCCGACTACTTGCAGGCCATCGATGTCAGCCAGCATTCGTGTAATGCCTGTACGAACGAGATCATGGTCATCGACTACTAGCACCCTAATCAAGCAGACACCTCGCGAAATGGTCTTATAGGTTGCTGAACACCTTAGCAAAAAACCAAGGCACAGACCTAGCTGAACGCGTCATATATATAGAGTTTCAATACGCTACGACCGCCTGCCGAGCGACAAACGGGGTTGTTTCCTGGGTAAAAGGTCAGGATTCCTTGAGGACCGGCCGGGTTTTTCCAGGCACCACAGAGGAATACTCTGCCAAGGTGCTGCTCAGCCTGCGGACAGCCAGCCAGACTCCATACGCCAGAAACAACCCTCCTCAGCGACAATACTCAGGCCCTTGCGCTGATAGAGTCTTTTTGCCGGATTGGTCTTGAATACGGTCAACCGCAAGTAACCCCGGCTTTCCGCCCTCGCCTTGGCGATCATCTGCTCCAACACCCAACTGCCCGCGCCCTGGCAGCGCAAAGCATCAAGAATGTGCAGTTCGCGAATGTACAACGCATGATCATCCCGGCTCAGGCTCACAAACCCCAGCAACCTGTCGCCCTGGCAGATCAACCAGTTCTCCCGCCCGGCCCAGGCGGTATCGAAGCCTTTGTCGGACCACGTCAGATCGTACTGTCGATAGTAGTGATCCATCGCCTGATGCGTCAGGCTGCGCGCAAAGGCCAGGTGTTGATCCGATGCAGCCCTGAGCGTGAATGCCATAACAGTGTGCTCCATGGCATCACAGCGCGACTGACCAGCCACTCCAGTTGCCTGCCTCCCTGCGCGCGATGACCAGGGCATCGCCGACACCTGACGCAGCCGCAATCAATGCGCCGTCGGCGCCCCAGATCGCGCTACGTCCGGCACATACCCAGCCACCGGACGGCCCGCCATGGTTGGCCATCAGCACCACCATCGAGTGTTCGCCAGCATAGCCCTGGAGCAACGCACTATCGGCAGCGTAACCACCGTCGCTGATCAAAACGCCTGCCGCATAGACTGTGGCCCCGAGCGCCGCCGCATCACGCGGATGGCTGGCGTGGGAAAAGTCAGCGCAAACCGCCAGGGCGATCCGGTCATCACCCCATACCAACGCCTCGCCACCCTGTCCCGGCATAAATGCCAGTTCTTCACCGGAGTGCAGATGTTGTTTGCTGTACACCGCCAACGAACCATCGGCGGCCAGTACCAACGCCCCAATCAGCACCCCAGTGCTCGACGGCAAGCGAATGGGCATGCCGACCACCGCCGTCATGTTCAGCTCACGCGCCATTTCCCGCAGCGGCGTCAGTACCGCGTCGTTCGGCGCGATCGCCAACTCCATTGCCAGGAAAGGTTCATAGCCGGTCAAGGACAGTTCCGGGAACACCAGCAATTGCACGTCGTGCTCGGCAGCAGCGACCATAAATGCCAGGTGGCGCTCGATATTCGCTGCCAGGTCGCCAGCGATGGAGCAGGTTTGGGCACTGGCAAGGGTCAAGGTGGTCATGGTCGCGTCCTGGCAATGGGTGTGAGTATCCATCCAGCATATCGGGACTTGCGTCATAGCGCTAAGTCACTCATCGCGATAGAAATTACTGATTGAATCCAGCAGCGTGCCTCAGTTAAGCTCCACCCCATCATTTGGAGAAACACCATGTTGCAACTCACCCTCACCCAGGCTCGCCCTACTGCCAACGCACAGCGTTCGGTCGTGGCTACCCGCGTGAACGGTTTGAGCGCACTGGTCAGCTTTTATTTTGGGTATTGGTTTAGCCACTGGCGCGCCTGATACCTGAAATCGGCGCCCACTACTCAAGGGGTCGCCTGCCAGAGAAATCTAACCCCCGGTCGGCTCCCCGACCGGGGGTTTTGTTTTTTCAGCCCTGAACATTTTTTGCTACACACCGAACTTAAAGGGAATCACACCATGAACTACACCACTTATTACCGTTACGACACCTGCACCGCCTGGCGATTTAGCAAGCTCCGTTCGGGACAGCCTGCCGCCTCCGATCGGTCACCTATTGGTGGCAAGCCAACACACGCAGCCAATACGGCCAATTGTCGAACACCCCAGTAGGGCAGAGCGTGCGGGAACAGCCCGCCGCTTGCCCAGGAAGCCGAAACTATGAACTCCTCCATCGCCGCCCTGCCCGTCACCACCCTGTCCAGCGCCAATGAAGCGCTGACCCAGCGCTTGCCCAGCGCCCTTGAGCTCAAGCACCAGTTGCCCCTGAGCCCGTTCCTGACCGAGCAAGTCAATGCTCATCGCCAGGCTATCCGTGCAATCCTCAATGGCGAAGACAGCCGATTGCTGGTCATCGTCGGACCCTGCTCGATCCATGATCCTGAATCCGCCATGGAATACGCGCGCAATCTGAAGAAACTGGCCAATGACGTCAGTGACCAGATGTTGCTGGTGATCCGCGCCTACGTCGAAAAACCGCGCACCACCATTGGCTGGAAAGGCCTGGCCTACGACCCGCACCTGGATGGCAGCGATGACATGGCCGCTGGCCTCAGCCTGTCCCGGGAATTGATGCGCGAAATGCTGCGCCTGGGCTTGCCGGTCGCCACCGAGCTGCTGCAACCGATGGCCGCCGGTTACTTCGAAGACGTGCTCAGTTGGGTCGCCATCGGCGCGCGCACCACCGAATCGCAGATCCATCGGGAAATGGCCAGCGGCCTGGGCATGCCTGTCGGCTTCAAGAACGGCACCGATGGCGGCGTGGCCATCGCCTGTGACGCCATGCGCTCCGCAGCCCACCCGCACCGCCACTTCGGCGTCGACAGCCAGGGGCATCCGGCGATCATCCAGACCCCAGGCAACGCGGACACCCACCTGGTGTTGCGTGGCGGCCACCGTGGTCCGAACTACGACCGCCAGAGCGTGGCCCAGGTCAAGACCGACCTGGCCAAAAGCAAAGTGGCCACGCGGATCATGGTCGATTGCAGCCATGCCAACAGCGGCAAAGACCCAATGCGCCAGCCTGCAGTCTTCAATGATGTGCTGGAGCAACGCCTGCAAGGCGACACCTCGCTGATCGGCATGATGCTGGAAAGTCATCTGTTCGAAGGCTGCCAGCCGCTCAGCCCGTCGATGCGCTACGGGGTTTCGGTGACCGACGGTTGCCTGGGTTGGGACGGCACCGAGCAGTTGTTGCGTGAAGCGGCACAACGCCTGCGCGACCACGCCTGAGCTACCGCTATCGCCGGCAAGCCGGCGATGGCTTTACATCAGGTACCGACGCAAATCAGTGGAACTTTGCCGGGAAATAACCGCCTGAATCCGGTAGGCTCACCTTTTTTATTCAAGGAGTTACCCACCATGGCCAAAGCCACCGCCCGCCACATCCTGGTTGCCACCGAAGACAAGTGCAACGAACTCAAAGCCCAGATCGAAGGCGGCGCTGATTTCGCAGAAATCGCCAAAGCCAACTCCAGCTGCCCATCGAGCCGTGATGGCGGCAACCTGGGTTCGTTCGGCCCAGGCCAGATGGTCAAGGAATTCGACACTGTCGTATTCAGCGCCCCGGTCAACACCGTGCAAGGTCCGGTGAAAACCCAGTTCGGTTACCACCTGCTGGAAGTGACCAGCCGCCAGGACTGATCAGCGTCTTAGCAAACCACAACGGCCCGCCTTTTGGTGGGCCGTTGTGTTTGTGCCCCGGCGGGGTGACTGGCGACCCGCGCGCGGTTAGGGTACAAGTCCCCTTCCTTCTTCACCCGGCGCTCAAGGCTGATAATGCGACTGGACTTCCTCACGTTAGTTGGCTCTACCCTGGCCCTGCTGCTGGCGAGCACGGCATCGCTCGCGGCCCCTCAACACGCACTGACCGTCTACGGCGAACCCGCCAAGTACCCTGCCGGCTTCAGCCACTTCGATTATGTAAACCCCGAGGCGCCCAAGGGCGGCAGCCTGAAGCGTTCGGCCCTTGAGGTCGGTCGTTTTGACCATGTGCTGCCCTATATCGACAAAGGCATCGGCGTCAGCCAAGTGGACGGTTGGGTGTACTCGCCCCTGGCCTACCGCTCGCTGGATGAGCCCTATACGGTCTACGGCCTGGTAGCGCAAAAGATGGAGCGCGCCGAGGACGGCTTGTTCCTGCGGTTTTTCCTCAACCCCAAGGCGCGGTTTGCCGACGGCAAGCCCATCACCGCCGAAGACGTACGCTACAGTTTCAACCTGCTGATGACCCAGGGCAGCCTGCGCTTTCGCACGCTATTCGCCGACGTCAAGCACGTCGAAGTGGAAGGTCCCCTGCAAGTGCGTTTTGACTTTTCCAGCAATGAAAACCGTACCCTGCCCCTGGATGTCGCAACCCTGCCGGTGTTTCCCGAACATTGGTGGAAAGATCGCGACTTTGCCAACGGCGGTGGTTATGAAGCCCCTCTGGGCAGTGGCCCGTACAAGGTCAGCAAGATCAACTCCGGCAGCACCATCACCTTCCAGCGCGACCCCGACTGGTGGGGCAAGGACTTGCCCGTCAACCGCGGCCTGTACAACTTCGACCGCCTGAGCCTGGAGTACTTCGGCGATACCGAAGTCGCCCGCCAGGTCCTGCGAGGCGGCGCCTACGACTTCAACCGTGAATTTTCCGCCACCGGCTACTCCATCGGCTACAACGGCCCGGCCCTGGATGATGGCCGCCTGCAACGCGCGCACCTGGCCAAGGACGCGCCGCAATCGTCCCAAGGCTACGTGTTCAACCTGCAAAAACCGATGTTCCAGGACCGCCGCGTACGCCAGGCCCTGGCCATGCTCTGGGATTTCGAGTGGGCCAACCGGCAGATGATGCGCAACCTGTACATCCGCCAGCAAAGCTACTTTTCCAACAGCCCGCTGGCTGCCACGCAACTGCCCGACGCCCAGGAGCTGGCGATTCTCGAACCCTTGCGCGGGCAAATCCCCGACGAAGTCTTCACCCAGGTGTTCAAGGCGCCAACCACCGACGGCAGCGGGATGATCCGCGACAAGCAGTTGCAAGCCCTGGCCCTGCTGGAAGAAGCAGGCTGGACGCCCAAGGGCGACAAACTGGTGAATGCCGCCGGCGAGCCGCTGGAGTTCACTTTCCTCAATGTGCAAAACGGCCTTGAACGCCTGCTATTGCCTTATAAGCGCAACCTGGCGCAGATCGGCATCACCCTGAACATCCGGCGCATCGACTCCTCGCAGTACGTCAACCGGCTGATGAGCCGCGACTACGACATGATCGTCAGCGGCTTTCCCGTCACCACCTCGCCAGGTCTTGAGCTGTACAACTACTTTGGCTCAGCCGCCGCGTTCGACCGAGGTGCCAACAACTACTTCGTCTTGCAGAACCCGGCGGTCGACACCCTGATCACCGGCCTGGTGCGCGCCACCACCCAGGCGCAGATGCTCAGCTACGCCCATGCCCTGGACCGGGTGCTGCAATGGAACTACTACTGGATCCCCAATTACTACCCGCCCGGGACCTCGGCCGCCTGGTGGAACCGCTTCGGACGCCCGGCCATCGCGGCCAGCAACGACGAAGCGCTGGAGTCATGGTGGGAAGTCAGCCCGACACCCTTGACCAATGAACAGATGAAAGCCGAGCTGGACAAGACCCGAGGTACGCACTGATGTTTGCCTATATCGTGCGGCGCCTGCTGCTGATCATTCCGACGCTGGTGATTATCCTGCTGGTCAACTTCGTCATCGTCCAGGCCGCGCCCGGCGGGCCGGTGGAACAGGCCATCGCCCATCTGCAA
>NZ_CVTS01000060.1:0-243 GCF_900004755.1 Pseudomonas sp. 25 R 14
CCAACACCACTGGCCCACTGACGGTGACCCTGGATAACAACCAGACCATCACCATCGGCGTGAACCAGTCGAGCGGTACTGTTTCGGCTGTGGCGCCGGACGACGTGTACAAAGGCGACCAGACTGTTACTACCGGCATCAAGGAAGTAACTGGCGGCGAGCACTTCGAGAACCTGGTTCCGGGTACTGACAAAGTCACCACGATTGTCACTGATACCCCAGGTACCGATACCGATAACACCA
>NZ_CVTS01000060.1:293-515 GCF_900004755.1 Pseudomonas sp. 25 R 14
TGTTCATCGACAAGAGCACCCAGACGGTCCAGATCACCGGCACCGCTGGTGGCAACTTCGAGAAATTGGAAGTGGCCGGTAACGGCGCAACGACCACCATCAACGACACCATCGACAAAGTCGATGTGGTCCTGACGGCCACCAAAACCGTGGGTGAAGGCGGCGAGATCGTCTACACCGCGACCCTGGTCGACAAGGATGGCAAGCCAGTCACCAACACCA
>NZ_CVTS01000060.1:565-781 GCF_900004755.1 Pseudomonas sp. 25 R 14
CCAACACCACTGGCCCACTGACGGTGACCCTGGATAACAACCAGACCATCACCATCGGCGTGAACCAGTCGAGCGGTACTGTTTCGGCTGTGGCTCCGGACGATGTGTACAAAGGCGACCAGACTGTTACTACCGGCATCAAGGAAGTGACTGGCGGCGAGCATTTCGAGAACCTGGTTCCAGGTACTGACAAAGTCACCACGATTGTCACTGATA
>NZ_CVTS01000062.1:0-18204 GCF_900004755.1 Pseudomonas sp. 25 R 14
TTTTTGATGTTTGGTTGCGGGAGCCGGATTTGAACCGACGACCTTCGGGTTATGAGCCCGACGAGCTACCAGACTGCTCCATCCCGCGTCTGTGTGTCGGCATTCTACAGAGGAATGGCGGTGTGTCAACCGTTGATTCAAAGAAAAGCGCTTGTGCTTCAATTGGTTAGCTCTCCAAGGGCGCTGGAAAAGGAGCTTCGGCCCAGTCTGGCTGTGGCCTTCAGCTCTATTGGGGGAGGCTCTTCGATTGAGAAAACAAATTCAATGAGGTTTTTTCCTGCCACTTTGTCAGATGATTCAAAGTACTGGTGCTATATACAGGTGTGAGTGCGATACTGGCGATCCGTCTACTTTATGTCCCGATTACGCCTCTCTATATGACGCAGCGCAAAATCATCCATGTCGACTGTGATTGCTTCTACGCGGCCATTGAAATGCGGGATAACCCGAGCCTGGCGCAAAAGCCCCTGGCGGTCGGGGGCTCGGCGGATCGGCGTGGGGTGATCGCCACCTGCAACTACGAGGCCCGGGCCTACGGGGTGCGGTCGGCGATGTCTTCACGCCATGCATTGAAGTTGTGTCCCGACCTGACCATCGTCAAGCCGCGCATGGATGCCTATAAAGAAGCCTCGAAGGAAATCCAGACGATTTTTCGTGACTACACCGATCTGATCGAGCCGCTGTCGCTGGATGAGGCTTACCTGGATGTGTCCGATTGTGCGCATTTCGGCGGCAGCGCCACGCGCATTGCCCAGGATATCCGCCGGCGGGTCTCTAATCAGTTGCACATCACGGTGTCTGCCGGGGTGGCCCCCAACAAGTTCCTGGCCAAGATCGCCAGTGACTGGAAAAAGCCCAATGGGCTGTTTGTGATCACCCCTGACCAGGTGGAAGACTTCGTATCGCAGTTGCCGGTGAGCAAGTTGCATGGTGTCGGCAAGGTTACCGCCGACAAGCTGGCGCGCCTGGGGATTGAAGATTGCCTGCAATTGCGCGAGTGGAACAAGCTGGCGCTGGTGCGCGAATTCGGCAGTTTTGGTGAGCGGTTATGGAGTTTGGCGCGTGGGATTGATGATCGTGCGGTACACAACGACAGCCGCCGGCAATCGATCAGTGTGGAAAATACCTACGATGTCGATCTACCGGACTTGCCCAGTTGCCTGGAAAAACTCCCAGAACTGATGGAGACCCTGGCAGGGCGGATGCAGCGTATCGACAGCAGTTATCGCCCGGGTAAACCGTTTGTCAAAGTGAAGTTCCATGACTTTACCCAAACGACGCTGGAGCAGGCGGGAGCGGGGCGGGACCTGGAGAGTTATCGACAGTTGCTGACCCAGGCGTTCAATCGCGGTGGTAAACCGGTGCGGTTGCTGGGGATTGGTGTGCGGCTGCTGGACTTGAGCCTGGGCAATGAACAGTTGGAGCTGTCCCTGTAGGAACCGGCAAGCCGGCTTCTACAGAGGGTCAGCGGATGCCGGGATCCGCCACCAGCCGGCCGCCATCCTTGGTCAGTGCCTTGAGAAATTCCTGCTGCAATTCGGGATCATTGCGTGTCAGTTCAATCAGGCTCTGTTCCAATTCGCTGGCTTCTTCTTCCAGTCCCAGTTCCGACAAGCGCTTGACCCGATGCACCCATTGGCTGACTTCGTCATCCTCCAGGTCGTCGTAGATCAAGCCGTGGGCTTCCAGCAGTTTGCCGCGCAGGGTGCTGCTGATGGCCAGGGACGAGTCCGAATGCACATCGTCCTGGGCATCTTCAATGCTGATCCGCAAGGTGCGGACCTGGCTCAGGTCCTGTTCGGCAAACGGGCTGTCCAACAGGTTCAGGCGCAGGACACCGTTGCGGTCGGTGGTCATCTCGTGGGTCTGCTTGCCGGCCTTTACTTGCACCGGTCGCTCGCTCCACGGCAGGCTGGTGTATTCCAGGCGTCGGTCGCGCTGGACTTCATCGATACCTGCCAGGTTCTGTTGCGCCCGGCCATGGGACTGCACGTTCATGAACGGGTTGAGCCCGGCCACGCCGTAGCTGATCCAGTCATGGGTCATGCTGTCTGGCAGGTTGCCCAGGGCAAAGATGTTCGCCACGTTGGCCCCGGCGCCCGCCACGACTGCCACGGCACCCAGCGGGATCTCATAGAGTTCGCGCCAGGGCTGGTAGGGCGTATAGCGATCATAGTGGCGCGTGACTTCAAACTCAGTGACTTCGAAAGTCCGCTGTTCATGAATGCGCACGCGGCGTTGCGGCAGTTCGAGCACTTTGGGGTCGCCGACATCAATCTGCAGGCTGTGGTCGAGCAATTTGCGCTCGATCCGTTCCTCGTGTTCGCTACGCTGCGACATCTGATTGGCGCAGCCGCTGACCAGCAGGGCGCCGCACAAGGCGGCGCCCCCCAGGGCTTTGGTGTTTCGCTTGAACATGACTTCTCTTGATCTGGTTTTCAGCGACGAATACGCGCCTGAAGGAAGGGCAGTACGTCAGCCACCGGCAACGGTTGGGCTTCGGCTTCGGTCCGGCTCTTGTATTCCAGATTGCCATCGGCCAGGCCGCGGTCACTGACCACGATCCGGTGAGGGATGCCAATCAGTTCCATGTCGGCAAACTTGATGCCCGGGCTGGTTTTTTTGTCGCGATCATCCAGCAGCACTTCGAAACCGGCGGCCGTCAGTTCGGCATACAGTTTGTCGGTGGCTTCGCGAACCTGCTCGGTTTCGTAGCGCAGCGGTACCAGGGCGATCTGGAACGGCGCCAGGGTGTCGCTCCAGATAATGCCTTTGTCGTCATGGTTCTGCTCGATGGCAGCCGCCACCACGCGGGAAACGCCAATGCCGTAGCAGCCCATTTCCAGGGTCACCGGCTTGCCGTTTTCGCCCAGCACTTCGCACTTCATCGCCTTGCTGTACTTGTTGCCCAGCTGGAAGATGTGCCCCACTTCGATACCGCGCTTGATTTCCAGGGTGCCCTTGCCATCCGGGCTTGGATCACCGGCAACCACGTTGCGCAGGTCGGCCACGGTCGGTACCGGCAGGTCACGTTCCCAGTTGACGCCGAAGTAGTGCTTGTCGTCGATATTGGCACCGATGCCGAAGTCGCTCATCAGCGCGACGGAACGGTCGATGATGATCGGCAGTGGCAGGTTCAGCGGGCCCAGGGAGCCGGCGCCGGCGCCAATGGCGTCACGCAGCTCGGCGTCCGAGGCCATGACCAGCGGGCTGGCGACGCCAGGTTGCTGGGCAGCCTTGATCTCGTTGAGCTCGTGGTCGCCACGGATAACCAGGGCGATCAGCTTGCCTTCTTCTTCGGCATGCACGATCAGGGTTTTGATGGTCTTTTCAATCGGCAGATTGAATTTCTCGACCAGGGCCGCGATGGTCTTGGTGTCTGGGGTGTCGACCAGGCGCAGCTCTTCAGCCGGTGCAGGACGGGAAGTTTCCCGTGGCACGGCTTCGGCTTTCTCGATGTTGGCCGCGTAGTCGGAACCGTTGCTGAAGATGATGTCATCTTCGCCAGACTCTGCCAGTACGTGGAACTCATGGGAGCCCGCGCCGCCGATGGAACCGTTGTCCGCTTCGACCGGGCGGAATTTCAGGCCCAGGCGGGTGAACACGTTGCAATAGGCCTGGTGCATGCGGTCATAGGTGACTTGCAGCGAAGGCTGGTCGGCATGAAACGAATAGGCGTCCTTCATGATGAACTCGCGGCCACGCATCAAGCCGAAGCGTGGGCGGATTTCGTCACGAAACTTGGTCTGGATCTGATAGAGGTTGAGGGGCAGCTGTTTGTAGCTGCTCAACTCGTTGCGCATCAGGTCGGTGATCACTTCTTCATGGGTCGGGCCAGCGCAGAAGTCGCGGCCATGACGATCCTTGAAGCGCAGCAACTCGGGGCCGTACTCTTCCCAGCGCCCGGATTCCTGCCACAGTTCAGCCGGCTGAGTGCTCGGCATCAATACTTCCAGAGAGCCGGCGGCGTTCATTTCTTCGCGAACGATCGCTTCGACCTTGCGCATCACCTTCAAGCCCATGGGCAGCCAGGTGTACAGGCCAGAGGCCAGTTTGCGGATCATGCCGGCGCGCAGCATCAGCTGGTGGCTGATCACGACCGCATCGGAAGGCGTTTCTTTCTGTGTGGCGAGCAAATATTGACTGGTACGCATGGTAGGCCGTTGTCGGTTGCTTGGACTTGAAGTGACCTGGGATTGTACGGGCGGTCGCCGCCAGAGTACAGGCATCAGGTGGTGAAGGGATTTCTGTGGGGCACTGGCTCCCACACAAGCCTACCCCAGCAGGTGTCAGTCTTCTTCGGGGGGATTCAAACGGATCCGCCGGCTTTCCTGGTACCAATGCAAGGCAATCAGCAGCAGCGTCGGCACGCCGAGCAGTGCGGTGATCAGGAAGAAGTTGTGATAGCCGAACTTTTCCACCATGACCCCCGAGTAGCCGCCGATCAGCCGCGGTAACAGCAGCATGATCGAGCTGAGCAGCGCGTATTGGGTGGCGGAGAACTTCAGGTTGGTCAGGCTCGACAGGTAGGCGACAAAGGCCGAAGTCGCCAGGCCCGAGCTGAAGTTGTCCAGGGATATGGTGAAGATCAGCATCTGCAGGTCGGCGCCCATGCCGGCGAGCATCAGGAACAGCAGGTTGGTGCCGGCCGAGGTGATGCCGCCGATAAACAGGATCGGCAGGATGCCGAACCGCACGATCAACAGGCCGCCCATGCCGGCACCGACCAGGGTCATGATCAGGCCGAAGATCTTGCTGACGCTGGCGATCTGGTCCTTGGTGAACCCCTGGTCGATATAGAACACGTTGGCCATCACGCCCATCACCGTGTCCGACATGCGGTAGGTAGCGATCAGCCCCAGCAGCAGCAGAGCCTGCCAGCGGTAGCGCAGGATAAAGTCGTTGACCGGCGTCAGCACCGGCGCCAGGCCCCGGCGACCCATGGCCGAGAGGCACAGGGCGGTGAGGATGATATAGAGGATCGCGCGCAGGAATGCGCGGTCTTCCAGCAGCAGGTCGAGCAGGCTCACGCCTTCGAACAGCACGCTGGCAAAGTCGGTGTTGTACAACTGGGTGAACATCGCCGGTACCGACACCAACAAGATGATCAGCACAAATACCGACATCAGTTGGTGGGCAAACGTATAGCGCCCGGCCTGCAACTGGGTGCGCAGCGGCACATCGGGCTCACGCATGAAAAAGCTGGTGAGCAGGGCTGGGATCATCAGCACCCCGAACAGCACATACGTGCCAGTCCACGCCGAGTGCTTATAGTTGAAGCCGGTGGAACCAAAACCTTCGGCAAAGAACAGCGCACCCGCCGTGGCCAGCAGGGCGGCGATGCGATAGCCGGACATGTAGCTGGCGGCCAGGGCAGCCTGGCGGCTGTCATCGGCGATTTCCAGGCGATAGGCGTCCACCGCGATGTCTTGGGTGGCGGAGGCAAATGCGACGATAACGGCAATGGCGATCAGCCAGGACAGGTGTTTCTGCGGGTCGCAGAAGCCCATGCCGATCAAGCCGAGAATCACCAGGGATTGGGACAGCACCAGCCAGGAACGACGACGCCCCAGCTTGCCCAATAGCGGTAGGCGCCATTGGTCCAGCAGTGGCGACCAGACCCACTTGAACGCATACGCCAGGCCGATCAGGCTCGCATAGCCAATGGTCTCGCGTGCCACACCGGCTTCACGCAACCAGACCGAGAGCGTCGAAAACACCAACATGTAAGGCAGACCGGCGGCAAAGCCGAGCAGTAGCAGCACTAACGTCGAGGGGCTGGCATAGGCAGCGAGCGCGGCGCGCCAGGTTTTACGGGGCATGGGCTGGAGTCTGCCTCAGATTTACGGAAACAAAGCGCGCACTCTAACCGCTGTGCTCTACCGGACGCCAGCCATGGCGCTGAATATCAACGCGATTGTTCAGGATACTGACACCTTCGCTGCGCAAACGCGCACGTTGCTCGTCGCCCGAAGCGCTACCCACTGGCAGACTTATCCGACCGCCGGCGGCGACCACCCGGTGCCAGGGCAACTTCGAACCGTCGGGAAGCTGGCTCAGCGTGCGGCCGACGAAGCGTGCGGCACGCCCCAACCCGGCCAGGTGCGCCAGCTCGCCGTAACTCACCACACACCCTTCGGGCACTTGGGCCAAGGTCAGGTACAGCGCGGTACGGCGCATTTCGGCCGGGTTTTGTGGAGTGTCGGCGGGCTCGTTCACTGTTCAGGCGGCTCGGTTGAAATTAGTCGTGGATATGTAAGAAACGTCTGTAAAAATGGCGATGAGAATTGAACTCAATAGAAAACCTTGAGTCAGTCCTTGCTAAGACTTGCGCTACGCCGATAATGCCCCTTTTTTCGCCAAACTTGAGCCCCGTAATCGCTTATGTTGTCCAGAACCTTGCTATGCCTCGCTGTTTTTACTGCATCTACCCCTGTGCTGGCCGATACGGTCTGGTTGAAAAACGGTGATCGCCTGACGGGCAAGATCAAGGTTTTCGACGGCGGCAAGCTGCTGATCCAGACCGAATACGCGGGCGCGATCCCGGTGGACTGGAAGCAGGTGAAAACCCTGGAAAGCGACCAAGAGCTGCTGGTCAAGCAAGATGCCTACAGTGGCGAAAAAGCCAAATCCCTGCAGGCGGCCGAAGATGGCAAGGTGGTCCTGGCCAATGGGGAAGCCCCCAAGACCGTGGAGTTGGCCAGCATCCAGCAGATCATCAAGCCCAAGCCTGTGATCGAGGATCTGGTGTGGAAAGGCAATGTCGATGTGGCGCTGGACTACAAGCGTGCGGAAAAAGACACCGACGACTATGACATCGACTTCAAGACCTCCGCCCGTCATGGCAAATGGCGTCATATTGCCGAAGGCGAATACAACCGCGAATTCCAGAACGATGTGGTCACCACCGATAACTGGAGCGCCGAGTACGCGCTGGATCGCTTTATCACCGATCAGTGGTTCTGGCAGGGGCGCCTGACCTACAAGCACGACAAGGTCGAAGACCTGCGCCGCCAGCGCACCATCGGTACCGGCCCGGGTTATCAGTTCTGGGACGATGAGTTGGGCGCTTTCTCCCTGGGTTCGCTGCTCAACCGCACCGATTATGAATACCAGGACGGCGGCAAGGACAACTTCTATTCCCTGGCGATGAAGTGGGATTACAACCGCTACCTGGTCGGCAAGACCGTGGAGTTCTTCACCAACGGCGAAGTGGGCAAACCCCTGGCTGGCCCGGCTGACTACGCCCTCGATGCGGAAATGGGCCTGCGATATAAGGTCACTGAATGGGCCTCGCTCAACCTCAAGGCCGAGCGCGACATCATCAGCGGCAGTGCGGACAGCAACCTGAGCAAGACCCGCTACACCGCAGGTTTTGGCGTGACCTGGTAACGCAGTTACGGCGTGAAATGCAGACCAAAATGTGGGAGCGGGCTTGCTCGCGAATGCGGTATGCCAGTATCAAATGTACTGACTGATACACCGCATTCGCGAGCAAGCCCGCTCCCACATTAGAGTGTGCGGTGTCAGTTACAACCGCAAGCCGCCATCCAATTCCAGGATGCGCCCGGTGTAATAGTCGTTCTCGAAGATATACGCCGCTGAATGGGCGATCTCTTCCGGCCGGCCCATGCGCTTGAGTGGGATCCCCGCCGTCATCTTCTCCAACGCCTCGGGTTTCATGCCCAAGGTCATCTCGGTTTCGATAAAGCCTGGCGCAATTCCCGCCACACGGATGCCATAACGCGCCAGTTCCCTGGCCCAGGTCACTGTGGCTGCGGCCACACCGGCCTTGGCCGCCGAATAGTTGGTCTGGCCCACATTGCCCGCCCGGGAAATCGACGAGATGTTGATAATGGCGCCCTGGTTCTTCAATTCCACCATCTTCGCCGCCACTTCGCGGGTGCACAGGAACACGCCGGTCAGGTTGACGTCGATCACCGCCTGCCACTGGGCGAGGCTCATCTTGGTCATCTCGCCATCCTTGACCTTGAGCAGCAAACCGTCGCGCAGGATCCCTGCGTTGTTGATCAAACCGTGGATCGCACCAAAATCATCGGCGATCTGTGCCACGGTATGAGTGACCTGTTCTTCATCTGCCACGTTGCATAGATAGCTGCGTGCCATGACCCCATGGGACTGGCATGCAGCCACTGCGGCATCGAGTTTTTCCTGATTGAGGTCCACCAGCGCCAGGTGGGCACCTTTGCTTGCAAAATACTCGGCCATGGAGCGGCCCAAACCCTGGCAACCGCCGGTGATAATGATTACTTTGTCGTTGAGATGCATTCGCATGTCCTGTGAGCAGATTTAAGCGGTTGTCCAAGTCCGTTTTGTGACGGATCTTATCGAAGGAGTCATAAGTTGAGCGTCCACGTTGCCAAGAATGCCCGAGAACTACTGCTCAAGGAATACCGTGGGGCGCTCGCCACGCACTCCAAGGCCATGCCCGGTTTTCCCTTTGGTTCGGTAGTGCCTTACTGCCTGGACGCAGAGGGCCGGCCGCTGATCCTGATCAGCCGTATCGCCCAGCACACCCATAACCTGCAAAAAGATCCCAAGTGCTCGTTGCTGGTGGGTGAGCGCGAGGCTGATGACGTGCAGGCCGTGGGGCGCCTGACTTACCTGGCCGAGGCTGAAAAGCTCGACGACGAGGCGGCCATTGCCGCAGCCGCCGAGCGTTACTACCGGTATTTCCCGGATTCGGCGAACTACCACAAGGCCCATGACTTTGATTTCTGGGTGCTCAAGCCGGTGCGTCATCGCTACATCGGCGGTTTTGGCGCGATCCACTGGGTCGATCAACTGACCCTGGCCAACCCGTTCGCCGGCAAGGCCGAACTGAGCATGATCGAGCACATGAACAGCGATCACACCAAGGCCATTGCCCACTATGTCGAATTGGCCGGCCTGCCGACATTCGAGGCGGCGCAACTGGCCGGTATCGACAGCGAAGGCATGCACCTGCGTATTGGCCAGGGCCTTCACTGGCTGCCTTTTGCAGCGACTTGCAACACGCCGACACAAGTGCGCGAGGCCTTGGTTTTCCTGGCTCACGCCGAGGCTTGGCCGAAAAAAGCCACGACCGAAGCTTGAATTCACGAAAGGGCGACGTCATCTAAGGTCTGGTAGCAAGACATTCTTGCGTTGAGGAACCATTTGATGCGCCCTTTTTTATTGCTCTTTCTGCTGTTCCCGGTGTTGGAGCTGTTCGTATTCGTCAAGGTCAGTGGTGCTATCGGGTTTTTCCCGGCGCTGCTGCTGATCATTCTCGGCTCGATGCTCGGCGTGTTCGTGCTGCGTATCGCCGGTCTGGCCACTGCACTGCGTGCCCGTGAAAGCTTGAATCGTGGCGAACTGCCAGCCCAGACCATGCTTGAAGGCCTGATGATGGCCTTGGCCGGCGGCCTGCTGATCGTGCCTGGTTTTGTCAGTGACGTGCTGGGCCTGATCCTGCTGTTGCCATTCACCCGTCGACTGCTGGCAGGCAAGATGCGCCAGCGAGCCGAAGAAGCGGCAATCCGCCAGCGCGCCTTTGCCGATGACCTGCAACCCCGAGGCGGCCCGGCACCTCGCCAGCCGCTGGGGCGTGAAGGTGATGTGATCGAAGGCGAGTTCGAGCACCGCGACTCCAAGTGACGCTTACCCTGGCGCGGCATCTTCGGGTGCCGTGGCGTTTTCAAGGGCTCGCCAGACACAAAAAATTTCACCTGTGGCCCTTGTAATAAGCATATACGCCCTTATGTAACGGTCACCGCAAGGTTTCTGGTGGCGACACCAGACAGACTTCCGCGTTTCGCTTGGCGAACCGCGACCGGCCCCGCCGGAATACAACCAGCCGGTACTGATACCGGCCGATGAAACTTACAATTAGGAGAGATCGACAATGAGCAAGCTTCGTCCTCTGCACGACCGCGTCGTTATCCGTCGCAGCGAAGAAGAAAAGAAAACCGCTGGCGGTATCGTTCTGCCAGGTTCGGCTGCTGAAAAAGCCAACCACGGTGTGATCGTCGCTGCAGGCCCAGGCAAGACTCTGGAAAACGGTGAAGTGCGTGCGCTGGCCGTCAAAGTCGGTGACAAGGTTGTATTCGGTCCTTACTCCGGCAGCAACACTGTGAAAGTTGACGGCGAAGACCTGCTGGTCATGGCTGAGAACGAGATTCTCGCTGTACTGGAAGGCTGATTTCCCGCTCATTTTCCCGTTACTACAAAGTATTTAAGGAATATCGATCATGGCTGCTAAAGAAGTTAAATTCGGCGATTCCGCCCGTAAGAAAATGCTCACCGGTGTCAACATCCTGGCTGACGCAGTAAAAGCGACCCTGGGCCCGAAAGGCCGTAACGTGATCATCGAGAAGAGCTTCGGCGCTCCGACCATCACCAAGGACGGCGTTTCTGTAGCAAAAGAAATCGAACTCGAAGACCGTTTCGAAAACATGGGCGCGCAGCTGGTCAAAGACGTTGCCTCCCGTGCCAACGATGACGCAGGCGACGGTACTACCACCGCCACCGTACTGGCTCAGTCGATCGTCAACGAAGGCCTGAAAGCCGTCGCTGCCGGCATGAACCCAATGGACCTCAAGCGCGGCATCGACAAGGCGACCATCGCCGTTGTTGCTGAGCTGAAAAACCTGTCCAAGCCATGTGCTGACACCAAGGCCATCGCTCAGGTCGGTACCATCTCTGCCAACTCCGACAGCTCCATCGGCGACATCATTGCCGAAGCCATGGAAAAAGTCGGTAAAGAAGGCGTGATCACCGTTGAAGAAGGCACTGGCCTGGAAAACGAACTGTCGGTTGTAGAAGGCATGCAGTTCGACCGTGGCTACCTGTCCCCGTACTTCGTCAACAAGCCAGAAACCATGGTTGCCGAGCTGGAAAGCCCGCTGATCCTGCTGGTCGACAAAAAGATCTCGAACATCCGTGAAATGCTGCCAGTGCTGGAAGCCGTTGCCAAAGCCGGTCGCCCACTGCTGATCGTTTCCGAAGACGTCGAAGGCGAAGCCCTGGCGACTCTGGTTGTGAACAACATGCGCGGTATCGTTAAAGTCGCAGCCGTCAAGGCTCCGGGCTTCGGCGACCGTCGCAAGGCCATGCTGCAGGACATCGCCGTATTGACCGGCGGTACCGTTATCTCCGAAGAGATCGGCCTGAGCCTGGAAAGTGCCACCCTGGAAAACCTGGGTAGCGCCAAGCGCGTGACCATCTCCAAGGAAAACACCATCATCGTTGACGGTGCTGGCGTTGAAGGCGACATCCAGTCGCGTATCAACCAGATCCGCGCCCAGGTTGCCGAAACTTCCTCGGACTACGACCGTGAAAAACTGCAAGAGCGCCTGGCCAAGCTGTCTGGCGGCGTAGCAGTAATCAAGGTTGGCGCTGGTTCCGAAGTTGAAATGAAAGAGAAGAAAGCCCGCGTTGAAGACGCCCTGCACGCAACCCGCGCAGCCGTCGAAGAAGGCGTGGTACCTGGCGGTGGCGTTGCGCTGATCCGTGCGCTGGAAGCCTTGGTTAACCTCAAAGGCGACAATGCTGACCAGAACGTCGGTATTGCTGTACTGCGTCGCGCCGTTGAATCCCCACTGCGCCAGATCGCTTCCAACAGCGGCGACGAGCCAAGTGTTGTGGTCAACGAAGTGAAGAACGGTAAAGGTAACTACGGTTACAACGCTGCAACCAGCGAATACGGCGACATGGTTGAAATGGGTATCCTGGACCCAACCAAGGTGACCCGTTCGGCGTTGCAGGCAGCCGCTTCGATTGCTGGTCTGCTGCTGACCACCGAAGTTGCGATTGCTGACAAGCCGAAGGCTGAAGGCGCTGGCGGCGGTATGCCAGACATGGGCGGCATGGGTGGCATGGGCGGCATGATGTAAGCCAGCCTTACCCCTGTACTGAAAAAGCCCCGCCAGCGTCATGCTGGCGGGGCTTTTTTATGTGCCTTGTGTAGGAGCGAGCTTGCTCGCGAAGAACGTCAACGATAATGCGTTCACCATGAACAAACGCATCGCCCTCAGGTTCTTCGCGAGCAAGCTCGCTCCTACAGGGCTGCCGCGTTCTTGTGTAACTTCCAGTTCAGCAAGTGTTGCTTGAAGTCATAACTGGCCGCCTGGTAGTAAGTGATCGCGCGCTGAATCAACGGATCATCACTGTTGCTCCTGGATTCCTGGCTTTCACCCAGGGCCTGGTCATGGCGGCGCAGGCCTTGGCGAGGGCTGAGGATTGCCAGGTTGGTACCGTCAAACAAGCCCAGGTGCTGATAGTTGCCGACCACCACGCGAGGTGGCAGAGGGTTGTCCTGCAGCAGATTGCGCCCGAAAAACGTCGATTCATAGCTCAGGTTCAACAGGCCCAGGAGTGTCGGGGCGAGGTCGATCTGGCTGGCCAGTTGTGCACTTTCACGGGCCTCAATCAACTTCGGCGCATAGATGAACAACGGAATCTGGTAGTTGCTGATGGGCAGGTCTTCCTTGCCTGCGCTGCCGGCGGTGTGGTCGGCGACGAATATAAAGATCGTGTTATCGAACCACGGTTTCTGGCGTGCAGCCTCCAGGAACTGGCCGATGGCATGGTCGGTGTACTTCACTGCGCCATCGCGACCGTTGCCGGACTTGATATCGATCCGACCGTCAGGATAGGTATAAGGCCGATGGTTGGAAGTTGTCATCAGTTGCAGCAGGAACGGCTGCCGCTTGGCGTAGTCGGCGTCGGCCAGCTTCAGGGTTTGCCTGTAGAGATCTTCATCGGCCATGCCCCAGGCATTTTTGAAGCTGATGTCTGCTTCCGCGACGCTGCTCTGGTCCACCACTCGGTAACCATTGCCACTGAAAAACGCATTCATATTGTCGAAATAGCCACGGCCACCGTAGACAAACACGCTGTCATAGCCGATGGCGCTCAGCTGTTGGCCCAGGCTGGCAAAGCCGCTCTCCCGGCCAATGCGCTTGACGATAGAGCGGCCCGGTGTGGGTGGAATAGCCAGGGTGATGGCCTCCAGGCCCCGGTCGGTTCGGGTGCCGGTGGCGTAGAAGTTATTGAAGTACAGGCTCTGTTTGCGCAAGGCATCGAGGTTGGGCGTCAAGTTGCGCTCATCGCCATTGCTGCCCATGTATTTGGCGCTGAAGCTTTCGATGGTCACTAGCACGATATTGGGTTTGCGCAGGGTGCCGGGGTTGTCGATGGCGCGGCGGATATCCAGTGGGTCGCTGCCGATAAAGCGCGCATTCGGTTCGCTGAGTTCGGCGCGTAGCTGGCGGGCCACGACATCGGCCGGCAGGCTTTTGTAGAACTGGCTGTAGTCCAGTTCATTGTTGCGGAACGCCGCGAAGAATTGGTATGGGCCGTTGCTGGCCAGTTCGTTGTTATAGGCGTTGCCGCCTTGGGTTCGTGGACTGTCCTGGCTAATCAATTGCAGGCTCAGGCCGGCAACCACCAGCAATCCCAGGGCATTGAGCAGGCGTCCACGCATGGCCGGCAGAGGCGAGTCGAGTGCTGCGTTGAACAGTTTGCGCAAGGCCAGGCTCAAGACAATCGCCAGGATTGCCAACAGGCCCAGCAGTTTGCCGATCGGGTAGGACTCCAGCAGGTTGTTCAACACTTCATCGGAATACACCAGGTAATCCACGGCAATAAAGTTGAAGCGCACACCGAACTCATCCCAGAACAACCATTCGGCCACGGATGTGAACAGCATGGCGAACAGGCTGACGGTCAGTACACCTTGCAGGAACCAGCGATGGCCGCGTCGCCGCCATAAAGCCGGTGGGCATAGCAGCAGGTACAGGCCCAGGGGCAGTGCGGCATAGGCCAGGAAACCCAGGTCGTAAAGCAGGCCCACGCCGAACACCGGCAGCAGGTTGCCGCTGACCTCATCCAGGTGGGTGATGAGCAGTAGGCTGCGGGTCAGCAGAAAAATGACCAGCCAGGTGCTGGTCAGCAGTAGCAAAAAGCGCATTGGCGCAGTCTTGGGCAGGCCCATGTCTGTATTCCTGAGAGCGATGGGCGGCGATATTCGCCCCGGCACTGTGGTCAGCTTGTGAACCTATAGTGAAAAACTCGTTAAGCAGGTTAATCGGTTGAAAACAGTAATCGGTTGCCCGTTCAGGTCTAGCGATAAGCCATACTTGGCCGTAAGCTGCGCGAGCCAACACGGCCGTTACCGCGTACGGAGACACTGCCCATGCGAATTTTATTGGTTGAAGACAACCGCGATATTCTGGCCAACCTGGCGGATTACCTGGGGCTCAAGGGTTATACCGTGGACTGTGCGCAGGACGGTTTGTCGGGCCTGCACCTGGCCGCCACCGAGCATTACGACCTGATCGTGCTCGATATCATGCTGCCCGGCATTGATGGCTACACCCTGTGCAAACGCCTGCGTGAAGATGCGCGCCGCGATACGCCGGTGATCATGCTCACTGCCCGCGATCAATTGGATGACCGCCTGCAAGGCTTCAAGTCGGGTGCCGACGACTACCTGCTCAAGCCATTTGCCCTGTCGGAACTGGCCGCACGCATCGAAGCCGTGCTGCGCCGCGCCCAGGGTGGTGGTCGGCGAGAGCTGCAAGTTGGCGATCTGTCCTACGACCTCGATACCCTGGAAGTGACCCGTGAAGGGCGCCTGCTCAAGCTCAACCCGGTCGGCCTGAAGTTGCTCGCGGTGTTGATGCAGAAAAGCCCTCACGTCCTGCGCCGCGAAGTGCTGGAAGAGGCCCTGTGGGGCGATGATTGCCCGGACAGCGACAGCTTGCGCAGCCACGTCCACCAACTGCGCCAGGTGATCGACAAGCCATTCGCCAAGCCGCTGCTGCAAACCGTGCATGGCGTGGGTTATCGCTTGGCCGAGGGCCGTGATGGAGTTTAAGCAAAGCCTTGCCCAGCGGATCATCATCGCCTTTGCGCTGATGAGCGCGCTGGTGGCGGGGGCCTTCGCCATGGGCATCGTCGCCACGGTACACCTGGTGGAAGAAAAATTGATTTCGGCGGGCCTGGGCGGCGACCTGCAACGCCTGCTGTTGATGGACAGTGTCGAAGACTGGCGTCACCGCCCCGAGCCGGACCAATTGTTCTACTTCAGCGGCGGACCTGGCGATTTTGAATTGCCCAAGGACTTGCGGCATCTGGACGCGGGCTTTCATGAGGTGTTTCGCGAAGAGCTTTCCTACCATGCCATGGTCGAGATCGTCGACGGTCGCCGCTATGTCCTGCTGCAAGACCAGAGCGATTTCGAAGAGCGCGAGCGCGTGCTGTTTGCGGTGGTGCTGGTGGGGTTTGTTCTCAGTCTGGCGCTGGCGGTATTCCTGGGCTGGGTCCTGGCCCGCAAGGTGATGGCCCCCGTGGTGCGCCTGGCGCGCCAGGTACGGCATCGTGACCAGTTGTTGGGCTTGGCCCCGCCGTTGGCCCCGGATTATGCGGCTGACGAAGTCGGCGAACTGGCGGTGGCCTTCGACGCGACTCTGGGCCGCCTGCGCCAGGCCCTGACCCGTGAGCGTTTGTTCACCAGCGACGTCAGCCATGAGTTGCGTACGCCCTTGATGGTGTTGGCCAGCTCCTGCGAACTGCTGTTGGAAAACCCGGCTATTGATTCACGGGGGCGCAAACAGGTCGAGCGGATCGCCCGGGCCTGCGAGGAAATGCGCGAGCTGGTGCAGACCTTCCTGATGCTGGCCCGTGCCCAGCATGACGACACCACGATGTCGCCCCAGATCAGCCTGTCCGAGGTTGCGGAGGGCTTGCTGGGGATCTGGCGCGACCCGATCGAGCGCAAGGGCATCGAGTTGTTCTACCAGCCGGGTAACCCACTCGATACCCGCTACAACGCCACCTTCTTGCATGCAGTCATGGGCAACCTGCTGCGCAATGCCCTGCATTACACCGAACATGGGTTTATCCGCCTGACCCTGGAGCCGACGGGCTTTGTGGTGGAGGACAGCGGTGTGGGAATTCCCGAAGACAAGCGTGAGGCGATGTTCGAGCCGTTTGTGCGCGGTAACGAAAAGCGCGGTGACGGCCTGGGCCTGGGGTTGTCCCTGGTCCAGCGCATCTGCGAGAGCCAGGGCTGGGTGGTCAGTCTCAGCACCATGGAACCCAGTGGCTGTCGCTTCCATGTTGAATTGAGCCTCGGCAAACCCTGATGCCTTTCCTGCCCCTGTTCTTGGGGCAGACTCTCTCCTGTTCGGCGAAGATGGCTTCATGCCATGCTTTTTCCCTGTAAAACTTTGTAATTCTTTACGGTTGGACGGGACGTTTTTTTCACAAAGGGTTGACCTTCGGATGACGTGCGACTGCTTAAGGTTGTAGGCATCAGTCCAGGAGACCCGTTGATGGCTACCCCGATCAAGCTTGAATTTTCCGAAAAGTACGACAACCAGCACGCTCAGGAATACTTGCTTAAACATCAGGACACCCTGGCACGCCGGCTATCCCACAAACGTGACGAGCAACTGGCCCGTGGTGCGCTGGCGATGGCCGGCGAGCCGGGCCTGGTATTGGATTTGCCGTGCGGTGCCGGGCGTTTCTGGCCGCTGCTGGCTGAAAAACCCAACCGGATCATTATCGGTGCGGACAATTCCGAGTCCATGTTGAACATCGCCATGGGCGCGCAACCGGCTGAAGTGGTCAAGCAGGTACGGCCCTTGCAGACATCAGCCTTTGATATCGATTTGCCAGATAACGCAGTGGACAGCATTTTTTGCATGCGCCTGTTGCACCACATCGGCGAGCCTGCGCACCGAATGGCGATATTGAAGGAGTTTCAACGAGTTACCCGCGATAGCGTGATCATTTCGTTGTGGGTGGATGGCAATTTCAAGGCCTGGAAGCGCAAGCGCCTGGAAGTGCAGCGCCGCAACAAAAGTGAGCAGGAGAGTTACCGAAATCGATTTGTGTTACCGGCTGCTACTGTTGAAGCTGAGTTTGAGCAAGCAGGTTTCCGCGTCCAGGAATATCTGGACTTCATACCGCTGTACGCCATGTGGCGAGTGTATGTATTGCGCAAGAGGTAGCAGGATGGCCGTTGAGTACGTAGCAGGCAGTCACGTAGCACCTGAAGAACGGTTTGATTATTTTTGGCGGCAGCAGGGCGAGTGGGTCGAGGAACCCAATCGACGTCGGGGTGGCGAAAGCGGTGTACAGCGGGTGATCGGTACCAATGGGCGTTTGCTCTACAGCAAACGCCAGACGGGCCATACCTACCGCAGTTGGTTGCATCCCTTTGGGCGGCCGACGGTGCTACGTGAGCGTGATGCGCTCAGGGGCCTGCGCTTGCTGAATGTAGGCGTCCCGGAACTGGTGTTCTGTGGGGCCCGCCGTGATCCCGAATATCAATGGACTGCCTTGCTGGTGACGGCGTCCCTGGATGGCTTCGACGAAATCGACAACTGGTACGCCGCAGGTGGCCGCGAACAATACGGTGAACGGGTACACGAGCGCCTACTCCAGGAGCTGGCGCAAACCCTGGCACGCATGCATAAGGGCCGCTGGCAGCATGGCTGCCTGTACAGCAAGCATATCTTTGTGCGGGTCTGCGGGGAGGGCGAGGAGGCCACGGTCGAAGTGGCGCTGCTGGATCTAGAGAAATGCCGCCAACGCCTGACCGCCCGGCGCGCCGCTGCCCATGACATGCAGCAATTACGTCGCCATTCGTCGTGGAATGCCGCCGACTGGCAAAAACTCAGCTACTTTTACGAAACGGCGTTTGGCAGCGCTATCAAGGGTTTAACCTAATGAAGCTAGAAATAGCACGAGGTTTGTTTCTGTTGGGGGCCTTGGGCATCGCTTCCCTGGCTCTGGCTACCTGGGAGCAGCCTCGTACAGAAGTCCTCAGCGCGGAGCACAGTGGCGGGCAATGCCCGTTGCCGCGGATCGCCAAGGCCGCGGGGGTGACTCAGCCTGATCATCAGCTGTTGCTGTTTATGTTTGGGTTGTCCCAAGGGATGAGGCCTGCGAGTTGAAGAGATTGATGTCCTTATAAAAGGCCTCGCAGTGCGGGGCCTTTTGTTTTTTTGCGTGTCTTGCGAGCAACAGCAGCGCCAGAGCGCTGAGCTATATCCCTTGTAGGCGTAGGCTTGCCGGCGATGGCGCCAGTAAGAACACCTCGGGGTGTCAGGTATCCAACGTCATCGTTAACGACCATCGCGAGCAAGCCCGCTCCCACAGGGGTACGCGCACGATTCGACGATCAGGTCGGCTGTCAGGCCGCCTCGC
>NZ_CVTS01000062.1:18254-225084 GCF_900004755.1 Pseudomonas sp. 25 R 14
AAACCACGCTGGCCGTCATCCGATATTGATTTGGGGGGTAAACCGGCAGGACGCCGGTTTAGCCGCGCTGGGCCATGGATGGCCCATCGCGGCGCCCCCCCAAATCAATGTCGGATGACGGGCACACCGAGCCTAGGCGAGGTGCCGAGTGGTGGGGCAAGAGCGCTTTGGTTAGTTTCGCGCTCTTCGAAAGTGACCCGCCGTAAGGGCGGAACCAATAGCCACCGTTACCGCAGAAATGGATATGTACTCAATCCGCCAAGGGACCACGCTTAGCCAACAACGTATACACACACGGCAACACAAACAAAGTAAACAGCGTCCCCACCGACATCCCCGTAGCAATCACCATCCCGATATCAAACCGACTGACCGCCCCAGCCCCAGTAGCCAAGATCAACGGCACCATGCCAAACACCATCGCCGCCGTGGTCATCAATACCGGGCGCAGGCGAATGGCCGCCGCTTCTTCCACCGCTTCACGGGGTGTCAGGCCCTTGTCCTTGCGCAACTGGTTGGCAAATTCGACGATCAGGATCCCATGCTTGCTGATCAGCCCGATCAACGTCACCAGCCCCACCTGGGTGTAGATGTTCATGCTCGACCAGCCGAGGAACAACGGGATCAACGCGCCGCAGATCGACAGTGGCACCGTCACCAGTATCACCAGCGGGTCACGGAAGCTCTCGAACTGCGCGGCCAGCACGAGGAAGATGATCGCCAGTGCCAGGCCAAAGGTGACCCACAGCGCACTGCCTTCCTGGATGAACTGGCGCGACGCGCCGCTGTAGTCAAAGGCGTAGCCGGCCGGGGTTTCTTCGATGGCAATCTGGCGCACGGTGTCGATGGCTTCGCCCATGCTGACAATCGGAAAGCCCGAGATCAGGGCCGAGTTGAGTTGCTGGAACTGATTGAGCTGTCGCGGCCGTGCGCGGTCGCTGACGCTGATCAAGGTCGACAGCGGCAACAGTTCGCCCTGGGTGTTTTTCACGTAGTAGTTGTTCAGCCACTCGGGGTTATCCCGATAGGCCCGTTCGACCTGGGCGATGACCTTGTAGCTGCGCCCGTCAATGGTGAACCGGTTGATTTCGGCCTCCGCCAGCAAGGTCGCCAGGGTGCTGCCCAGATCCTGCATCGACACCCCCATCTGCGCCGCTTTGGCGCGGTCGATGTCCACCACCACCTCGGGTTTATCGAACGCCAGGTCGATATCGACAAAGGCAAACTTGCCCGACTCCATGGCGCGTTTCTTCACGCGGTTGGCCACTTGCAGCAATGACTCATAGTCATTTGGTGTGTTGATCACAAAACCGAAGGGCAGGCCTTCGCCGGTGCCTGGCAGCGAGGGCAGGTTGAAGCCGAACACTTGCAAACCGGGGATCTGCTCCAGGCGTTTCTGCACTTCAGGCAGGATCTGCATCTGCGTGCGGTCGCGCTCGTTCCACGGTTTGAGCAGGAAACCGCCAATCCCCGATTGCACACCATTGAACCCATTGATCTGGAACGAGGAGTAGTACTCCGGGAAGTCCTTGAAGATCGTGATGAACTCGTCGGTGTAGGTGTTCAGGTAGTCCAGGTTGGTCGGCTGCGGCGCGCTGGCCATCATGAAGATGATGCCCTGGTCTTCGTCCGGGGCCAGTTGCGACTGGGTGAACTTGAGGAACACTGGGATCAGGCACAGCACGATCAAGGCAAACACAATTACCACCGGCCGGGTGTTCAAGGTGCCGTGCAACAGGCTCTGGTAGCGGCGCTTGAGGCCTTCGAAGATCCGGTCCAGGCGATGGGCCAGGCCCGTGGGGTTTTCATCGTGGCGCAACAGCAAGGCACACATCATCGGAGACAGGGTCAGGGCGACGATGCCGGAGATCACCACCGCGCCGGCCAGGGTCAGGGCGAATTCCTTGAACAACGCCCCGGTCAATCCCTCCAGGAAACCGATGGGCGCGTACACCGCCGCCAGGGTGATGGTCATCGACACCACCGGCACGGCAATCTCCCGCGCGCCTTCCAGCGCGGCATCAAGTGGCGTCTTGCCTTGTTCGATATGGCGGTGGATGTTCTCCACCACCACAATCGCGTCGTCCACCACCAGGCCGATGGCCAGCACCATCGCCAGGAGTGTCAGCAGGTTGATGGAGTAGCCCATCAACTGCATGAAAAACAGCACGCCAATCATCGACAGCGGGATGGTGACCACCGGGATCACCACCGAGCGCAATGCCCCGAGAAACAGGAACACTACGACTATCACGATCAGCACGGCTTCAAACAGGGTCTTGACCACCTCGTTGATGGACGCCTGGATAAACAGCGTGGCGTCGTAGGCAATTTCTGCCTTGAGATTGGGCGGTAGCTGGGATTCCAGCTCCGGCATGATCTTGCGTACTTCCTTGATCACATCCAGCGGGTTGGCGCTGGGAGTGGCCTTGATGCCGATGTACACCGAGGGCGTGCCACCAAAGGAGCTGATGGCGTTGTAGTTCTCTGCGCCCATTTCCACCCGGGCCACGTCACCCAGCAGCACCCGGCTGTCGCCATCGGTCTTCACGGTGATGGCGGCGAAGGCTTCGGCGGTCTTGAGGTCGGTATTGGCGTTGATGCTGGTGACGACATACTCGCCCTTCACTTCGCCGGCGGCGGAGAGATAGTTGTAGTTGCGCACGGCATTGGTGACGTCACCGGCGCTCAGGCCGAAACCGGCGAGCTTGACCGGGTCCAGCCACAGGCGCATGGCAAATACCTGATTGCCGAGGATCTCGGCTTCGGCCATGCCGGGCAGGGTCGCCAGTTTGGGCTGGATCACCCGCGACAGGTAGTCGGTGATCTGCGGGTTGCTCAGTTGCTGGCTGGAGAAACTGATGTACATCAGCGCCGAAGCATCCGCAGCCTCTTTGCTCAATACCGGATCTTCAGCGTCTTGCGGCAGCTTGTTCTTCACCTCGTTGGCCTTGGCCAGCAGTTCGGTGAACAGGCGGTCGCTGTTGGCGCCGATCCGCGCATAGATGGAAATCACCGAGAAGTTCTGGCGACTGACCGAGGTCATGTAGTCGATGCCTTCGGCGCTCGCCAGGCTTTGTTGCAAGGGTTGTGTGATGTAACCCTGGATCGTCTCGGCATTGGCCCCGGGGTACGCGGTGGTCACAGTGATCAGGGCGTTTTCCATGGACGGGTATTGGCGCAGTGGCAGTTTGCTGTAGGCCTGGAAACCCAGCAGCACGATCAGCAGGCTGACCACCATGGCCAGCACCGGGCGGCGGATAAACGTATCGGTAAACGCCATGGCTCAGTTCCTTGAACCGTCGTTGCGCGGGGGTTGGCCCGGGGCGGCCGGCAGGTTTTTATCCGCGGTGATGGCGATATGCGCACCGGTGTCGAGCTTGATCTGCCCGGCACTCACCACTTGCTCGCCACTGCTCAGGCCCTTGCTGACCAGCACCAGGCCGTCGCGCCGCTCGCCGGTCTCGATAAACCGTCGTTCGGCGATCAATATCGGTTGGCCATCGGCTCCTTTTTCGAGGCTGCCGTCCTCGGCCTTTTTCTGTGCGACCACGTAGGCTGAGTTGCCGTAGAGGGTGTAGGTAATTGCACTTTCCGGCACCACCACCTGCGCTTGTGGGTCGGGCAACAGCACTTGCAGGTTGCTGAACATACCCGGTAGTAGTTGATTGTCAGGGGTGGCCAGGGTGGCGCGTACCAGCACGTTACGGGTGCTGCTCTCAACTTTGGGGTTGATGGCGCTGAGGGTGCCGGGGAAGGTCAGTTTCGGGTAGGCCGAGACTTGCACCTGTACCGCCTGGCCGACGGCCAGTCTGGGCACCGCTTGTTCAGGCACATAGAAATCCACATAGAGGCTGCTCAGGTCCTGCAAGGTGGCGATCACCGTGCCGCTGGCCAGGTAGTCGCCCACGTCGACCTGGCGAATGCCGATGGTGCCGCTGAACGGTGCGACGATGTGTTTCTTGGCCAGGGATGCCTTGAGCTGGTTGACCGTGGCCTTGTTTTTTTGCAGTTGCGCCGAGAGTCGGTCGAACTCACCCTTGGAGATTGCCTGGCTGCCCACCAGTTGGCTGCCGCGCCCGTAATCGAGCTGGGCCAGGCCCAGGTCGGCCTGGGCGGTTTGCAGCAGGGCGTCTTCCACCGCGCTGTCCAGTTGCACCAGTGGTTGCCCGGCCTTGACCTTCTGCCCGGACTCGAACTGCACGGCCTTGACGGTGCCGGCGATCTCCAGGGCAAGGTTCACCCCTTGCAAGGCCTTGAGCGTGCCCACCGCCGGCAGGCGCTGTTGCCAGGGTTGTTCGACCGCCGTGGCCACCGCCACGCTGATCGGCGGTTTGGGGGCGGAAAAGACCTGGATCTGCTGGTAAATGGAGAAGGCCTTATAGCCCCCCAGCAGCAGGACAATCAACAGCACAACGGCCAACATGATCAGCATGCGACGACGCAGCATATTCCGGTTCCTTGGAAAAAACTGAGGCAGACGAAGACGAACGATTTGGCACATTACTCCGAGTTTCGGGGGGATTCCAACTGGTAAATTTCACAACCTGAGGGCAGGCTCAAGCGCAATGGTTTCGGGGCGTCCAGGGGTGAGAAAGGGTTGTCAGTCCTTTCTCTCAAGGGTGTGTTCCAGCCGGTTGTCGCGCTTGGCCAACGCCGTATACACCGACGGCAGGACAAACAAGGTGAACAACGTCCCGATCGACATGCCGGTGGCGATCACCATGCCGATATCAAACCGACTGACCGCGCCCGCACCGCTGGAAAACACCAGTGGGACCACCCCCAGCACGGTAGCGATGGTGGTCATCAACACCGGCCGCAAGCGGATAGCGGCGGCCTCCTCGATGGCGGCACGCGCCGACAGGCCTTGTTCCTTGCGCAATTGATTGGCGAACTCGACGATCAGGATGCCGTGCTTGCTGATCAGGCCAATCAACGTAACCAAGCCGATTTGCGTGTAAATGTTCAACGTGGACCAGCCCAGGAACAGCGCAATCAGCGCACCGCATATCGACAGCGGCACGGTCACCAGGATCACCAGCGGGTCACGCAGGCTTTCAAACTGGGCCGCCAGCACCAGGCCGATAATTGCCAGTGCCAGGCCGAACGTACCCCACAGCGCATTCCCCTCTTGTACAAACTGGCGCGTGGCGTTGCTGTAGTCGAAGGTGTAGCCCGTCGGGGCCTCCTCCAGGGCGATGGCTTGCACGGTCTCAAGGGCGTTGCTCATGCCCACAATCGGATACGCCGAGACCAGCACTGAATTGAGCTGCTGGAACTGATTCAACTGCCGGGGGCGGACCTCTTGGCTGGAGACGGTGATCAGTGTCGACAAGGGCAATAATTGGCCTTTGGCCGTTTTTACGTTGTAGTGACTCAGCCAGTCCGGATTGTCCCGGTAGGTACGCTCGACCTGGGCAATGACCTTGTAGAGATTGCCATCAATCCGAAACCGGTTGATTTCCGTTTCGGCCAGCAGCGTCGCCAGGGTCAGGCTCAGGTCTTCCATGGATACGCCCATCTGCGCGGCCTTGGCCCGGTCAATGTCGATCACCACTTCAGGCCGGTCGAATGCCAGGTCGATATCCACATAGGCAAATTTCCCCGAGTCGATCGCCCGTTGCTTGACGCGCTCGGCCACCTCCAACATCGATTGATGATCCTGCTGGGAACTGATGACAAAGCCAAAGGGCAGGCCCTCGCCCGTACCCGGCAAGGACGGCAGGTTGAAGGCAAAGACTTGCAGGCCGGGGATGTTATCGAGCTTTTCGCGTAGCGGCACCAGGACCTCCATCTGTGAGCGCTCGCGCTGGTCCCAGGGCTTGAGCAGGAAGCCGCCGACGCCCGAATGCACGCCATCCAGGCCATTGATCTGGAACGAGGCCTGGTACTCGGGCACGGTCTGGAACTGCTCGATAAAGTCCTGGGTGTAGGTGTTGAGGTAGGCCAGGTTGGTCGGCTGCGGTGCGCTGGAGAGGATGAAGATCAGGCCCTGGTCCTCATCGGGGGCCAACTCCGACAGGGTGAACGTGAGCATGGCCGGAATCAGGCCGAGGACAAGCAGGGCGAATACGATGACCACCGACTGTGCCTCCATGATCTGATGCAGCCGCCGCTGATAACGCTGTTTCAGGTTGTCGAAGAGTCGCTCCAGGTGCAGGTGCAGGCCCTGCGGCTGTTCTTCAGGGCGCAGCAGCAGGGCGCACATCATTGGTGACAGCGTCAGCGCGACGATGCCGGAAATCACCACGGCGCCGGCCAGGGTCAGGGCAAACTCCTTGAACAGCGCACCGGTCAACCCCTGGAGGAAGCCGATGGGGGCATACACCGCGGCCAGGGTGATCGTCATGGAAATCACCGGCATGCACACCTCCCTGGCGCCCTTGATTGCCGCTTCGAGGGGCGATCGGCCTTTTTCGATATGCCGATGGATGTTCTCCATCATCACAATGGCATCATCGACCACCAGGCCGATGGCCAACACCATGGCCAGCAGCGTCAGGACGTTGATCGAGTAACCCATCAGTTGCATGAAGAACAGTGTGCCGACCAGTGACAGGGGAATGGTGATGACGGGAATCACCACCGAGCGCAACGAGCCAAGAAACAAAAACACCACCAGCACCACAATCAGGATGGCTTCCATCAGGCTCGACAGCACATGGTCGATAGAGGCGTTGATATACAGCGTCGAGTCGTAGGCGATATCCGCTTGCAGGTGCGGCGGTAACTGCGCCTGCAAGTCCGGCAACAGGTCGCGTACGCGCTTGCCCAGCTCCAGCGGGTTGGCATCGGGGGTTGGCTTGATGCTGATATAAGTTGCGGGCAGACCGTTGAATGAACTGAAACTGTCGTAGTTCTGCGCGCCCAATTCCACCCGCGCCACATCACCGAGGCGTACCTGGCTGTCGCCATTGGTTTTCAAGGTGATGGCCTTGAAGCCTTCAACCGTTTGCAGTTCGGTATTGGCCGTGACACTGGTCACGACAAACTCACCGGTGGCGTCGCCGGCGATAGACTGGACGTTGTAGCGCTTGACGGCCTGCGTTACATCGCTGGCGCTCAAGCCAAATCCCGCGAGTTTCAGCGGGTCCAGCCACAGGCGCATGGCAAAGCTCTGGTTGCCGATGATCTGGGCTTCGGCCATGCCCGGCAGCGTCACCAGCCGAGGCTGCACCACCCGCAGCAAGAAGTCGGTGATCTGCGCATTGTTCATGGTGTCGCTGGAAAAACTCAGGTACATGAGCGCGGTGTTGTCTGCCGCGACTTTGTTCAGGACCGGATCTTCAATCTCCCTGGGTAGCTGGTTCCTCACTTCATTGGTCTTGGCCAGCAGTTCGGTGAACAAACGGTCGCTGTCGGCACCGACCCGGCCATAGATTGAAATAACGGACACATTCTGGCGGCTGGAGGAGCGCATGTAGTCGATGCCTTGCGCACTGGCCAGGCTTTTCTGCAGCGGTTGTGTGATGTAGCTCTGTACGGTCTCGGCACTGGAGCCCGGAGCAAGCGTGGTTACGGTAATCAGCGCATTTTCCATCTGGGGGAACTGGCGCAGGGGTAATTGCCCGTAGGCCTGCCATCCCAGCAACACGATCAGCAGGCTGACAACCAGGGCCAGCACGGGGCGGCGGATAAACAGGTCGGTGAACGTCATTCAGCGTTCTCCCGCTGAGTGGTCAGGGGCCGTTCAGCAGGCTGGTTCTTGTCGATACCGATGCGTATCGGGGTACCGTTTTGCAGCTTGATCTGGCCGGCGGTGACGATCTGTTCGCCCTTGTTCAAGCCCTTGGCAATCACGATCTCGCCGGCGCGCCGTTCGCCGGTTTCGACCAGGCGTTGTTCGGCGATCAGGACCGGCTTGCCCTCGCCATCGAGTTCGTCGCGTCCCTCGCTGTTTTTGCGTGGTGTCACGACGTATACATACTGGCCGTAGGGGCTGTAGGCGATTGCGCTCTCCTGAATCACCACGTGCACGGCCGGGTTGGCCAACAGCACCTGCAAGTGGGCGAACATCCCCGGCAGCAGGTCGTTGGACGGGTTGCTCAAGGTGGCGCGCACCAACACATTTCGGGTGTTGTCGTCGACAATGGGGTTGATGGCGCTGACGCTGGCGAGACTGACCAGCCCTGGCCGCGCCGAAACTTCAATCTGCACCGCCTGGCCGACTTCGATCAGTTGCACGGCTTGTTCAGGCACATGGAAATCCACGTAAAGGCTCTGGGTGTCCTGCAGGCTGGCGATTACCGTGGCGCTTTGCAGGTTGTCGCCGATATCGACTTGGCGAATGCCGATCGTGCCGTCGAACGGAGCAACGATGCTTTTTTTGGTCAGGGTCGAGCGGCGCTGGGCAACCAGGGCGTTGTTGCGGTTGAGTTCGGCAGACAGCCGATCGAACTCGCCTTGGGAGATGGCCTTGATCCCCACCAGTTTCTGCCCGCGCTGGAAATTCTGCCGCGCCAGGCTGCGGTCAGCCAGGGCCACGTCCAACTCGGCCTGTTCGGTCTGGTGTTCGAGTTGCAGCAGGGTTTGCCCGGCCTTGACGGCTTGCCCCGAGTCGAAATGCAACTGGGTGACGATGCCGGGCACCTCGATACTCAGGTTGATGCCTTGCAGCGCCTTGAGTGTTCCCGCCGCTGGCAATTGGCGCTGCCAGGTTTTTTCGACGGCATTGGCGACCGCCACACTGACGGGCGGCTTGGGCGCATGCAGCAGCTGCAACTGTTGGTAAACCCAGAATGCCTTATAGCTGGCGAGCATCAGCACGGCCAACAGGACAATGCTGAGCATGGTAATCATCCGGCGGCCCGGCATAGGTTCTTCCTTGTGAGGGTGACGTGGTGCGGGGGGCGCACGCTGAGCCACGCAGTCTTCACGAGAAAGGCGGGTGCTATAAGGCGGAAATTCGCGAGTACCTGTAAGAAGGCTGGTCCCTCGTTGAGGGCGCTTTCGCAGGCTGCGTAGGATTTGTTCTGGGGATGGGCTCCCAGGTGTCAGCCCGGGAGCGATGCAGTGGTTTCAGACCAGATGCAGATGGTTATCCCAAAACCCGGCGGGCAATTCCAGGGGCTTGGCCACCAGTTGTGGCTGCCGGCAATCGTAGAAGCGACAACGGCCCTGGCCCGAGGTCACGACAAACCCGTCTGCCACCGCACCCACGCCGGCGCAGTCGGGCAACGGCCCGTCCAGACGCAGTTCGCCGCTGTCCATGTCCCAGATAAAAAAGCGATTGCCCCGTGGTGCGGTCAGTGCCACCAGGCGCAACTCACTGTGCACAGCCACGCTGGCGGTGTAGTGCCCCATGGCCTGCAACTGCTCATCCGCCACCGGGAACGCCACGAACGGTTGCCCCGGACGCTTGATTGCCAACAATTCGGATCGCTCCTGCGAAGGCCCCATGAACTGCTGCCCGGTGAGGATCGTGCCGTCGCTGGCGATCCCCATATGGCGCACGCTGTTCATCTGCTGGCCGAGGGTTTCCTTGCTCAACAGCGTACCGTCACGCTGCATCAGCACCAGGCTGGGCTCCATGGCGTTGAGGTTCATCTCGACCCGGCTTTCGGCCTCGGTGCGGATGCCGCCATTGGCCACGATCAGGGTTTCTCCATCGGGCATCCACGACACCTGGTGCGGGCCGATGCCGTGGGTGGAGATCTCGCCACGGTGTACCAGGCGCTCACCTTCGAACTTGTATACCCCCAACAGGCCGCGACCGGGGTCGGTGGTGTCGTTTTCCGTGGCGTACAGCCAGTCGCCGCTCTTGTGGATCACCGCATGCCCATAGAAGTGCCGGTTGGCCTGGGACGTCACGGTTTGCAGCAGCGTGCCGTCGCGCAGGTCTACCAGGTAGCTCTCGGTGCCCGGGCGGCGGGCCACGAACAGGGCGATGGGCAGGGTCGGGTGGTTGATGATGTCGTGGCAGCGCTGGCCGACCTGGGTCGCGAACACCTGGCTGCCGTCCAGGCGATAACCGACGGCGTAGTGCTTGCCGTCGGCATCATCCCGGGCCGACAGCAGCAGCGGGCTGTCGCCCTTGCGCTTGAACAGCGTCCAGCCGCCCAGGGTGATTGCACTGAGCAGCACGCTGCCGATGGCCAAAGCCTGTCGCCTGAGCATCATCAGTCACCGTCGTTGGCGTTGAAGCCCAGTTGGATGCCCAGCGCCTTGGCCAGTTCGCCCTCATGCAGGCGGTGGACGACGTTGAGGCTGTCGTAGATGTCGTTGAGTTGCTGGCGCCCGGCGTCATCGGCCAGCAGTTCATTGAGCGAACGCTGGTTGCTGTCGAACAGTTTGAGTGAGGCGGCGTAGGCAGCGTCGATCTTCTCGGCCAAAGGCTTCTGGTCGGCGGGCAGCAGGCCGCGCAGGCCCTTGTTGTCGACCCCGACCCACACGGTCTGGGCCGCCGCGAGGCTGGCTTGCAAGCCTTGCAGGGACGACTGGCTACGCCACGCATCGGCCTGGAACGGCTGCGGGATACCCTTGGACAGGCGACCCATCGGCGTGCCGAGTTTTTTCTTCAGGGTGTCCAGGGCCGTGACCTGCACGCGCAGCAGCTCGGCGATGGCTTCGTGGGAATCGGCGTAGCGCTGGTTCGGGAACTTGGTCATCTGCGCGAGCATGCCGTCGGTGCTGTTCCAACTGGCGAGGATTTCCTCGGCGAGTTGTTTCTGGCGCTCACCGATGGCGATCAGCAGTGGGCAGTAGCGGGCTTTCTGGGCATCGTTGGCGATGTCGGTCTTGGCGTCATACAGAATGTATTCGTAGGCCGACAGGCCTTGCACCACGACGCTGGACTTGGCCAGGGCGGCGGCATCGATCTGCGGCTGGGCAGTGGCCAGTTGCTCGACCTGACGGCCGACGAGGTTTTTCTTGTCCGGCCAGAACTGCACCTGCCAGGCGCGGTTGCCCTCGGCCAGCGGGCCGATCAACAGCGGTTGCAACTCGGCCCAGGCTTTTTGCGCGTGAAGGAAGTCGGCGCGCGCGGTTTCCAGGGATTCCTTGCCTTGGCAGTAAGCCAGGGCACTGACGGCCAGTTGCCGGTCAGCTTCGACCCAGCGGCTGTAGGTCGGCAGGATCACTTGCTTGGCGATGGCGGCCGAGGTAACCGCTTGCGGATCCTGTGGCGAGCAGGCGCCCAGGGCGAGGGCGGCAAGGCTGGTGAACAACAACTTGGGACGGAACATGTCGAGCTCCCTTCATTAATTGGGGCAAAGCTTATAGAGAATTCAGGAACGCGAGCAACGCGGCGCGCTGCTCGGCGCTAAATGACAACACATGCTGTTGCGCCGCCTGGGCTTCACCACCGTGCCACAGCACGGCTTCAAGCAGGTTGCGGGCGCGGCCGTCATGCAGCAACTGGGTGTGGCCACTGACATTTTGCGTCAGGCCAATGCCCCACAACGGCGGCGTGCGCCAGTCGCGGCCACCGGCCTTGAATTCGGTACGGTTATCGGCCAGGCCTTCGCCCATGTCGTGCAACAACAGGTCGCTGTAGGGGCGGATTACCTGGTTGGCCAGCTCAGGTTCAGCGGCGTTGCCTGCGGTGGTGAATTTCGGCGTATGGCACGACTGGCAACCCGCCTGGAAGAACAGGTTCTTACCGGCTAGCACTTGCTGCTCATTGACATCACGGCGCGCCGGTACGGCCAGGTTGCGGGTGTAGAACAGCACCAGGCGCAGGATGTTATCGCTGACTTCCTGCTCGCCATTTTCGCCGTTGCCGTTGGGCGCCTGCTTACAGGCAACCTGGGCGTCGGTGCAGTCATCGAAGGGTCTCAGGCTGGTCGTCAGGCCCATATCACCCGAGAACGCGTGAACATTTTGTTGATTGAGGTTCGGTTGCCCGGCTTTCCAACCAAAGCGCCCGAGCACGGTTTTTTGCTGGGCATCATCCCAGACCCAGTTCGGGCGGCCGAGCACGCCATTTTTATCCGGGCGTTTGCTGGCGTTTTGCAGGATGTCCGCATCGCTGATGGCTTCAAGCAGGCCCAGGCCGATCATCGGCGGGGCCACGCGCGCGGAAAACCGCGTATCCGGATGCATCGGGCCATAGCCGAGCTGAGTGATTTGCAGGGTTGGCTTGCGCAACTCGACCACCGTGCCGTCCTTGAACGTGACGTTGACCGGCGTGTAGTCGACCCGCACCTTGCCTTCCGGGACCACACCTGGCACGGCCATGTCCTGCAGTTGGCCACCATAGACTGGCTCCGGGACGACACCCAGTTGCTCGATGACCTTGGCGTAGGGCGGTGAATCCGGAATCGACAGGCGCACCAGCATCGACACCGCATTGCTGGCCTCAGGCAAGGGCGGATGGCCGCGCCCGTCCTTGATGTGGCAGTTCTGGCAGGCGTTGGTGTTGAACAGTGGTCCCAGCCCATCACGGGCCGTGGTGGTGGCCGGGGCGATCACCCACGGGTTGCGGAAAAAGCTGTTGCCGACGCTGAAATCCAGGCGGCGCGTCGGCGCCAAGTTGGCCGACGGCAGCGAGAAGGCATTCTGGTCGGTCTTCCTTACCGTCGTGCTGCCTCCCGAACGCGCCTCACCCGGCTCGGCCTGGGTAAATGTCGGCGGCGGGGCGTCATCGCAGGCACTCAGGCTCACGGCCATCAAGAGTGCAGACAGGCGAAGAAGCAAACGGGGCATCGGTAATCCTGAAAAGACGGGCGACGGTGGATGAAATTCAGGGGGCAAAGTCTAACAGGGCAGGGCGGATTGAATAAGAGCAATTATCGTTTGCTCCAATCTGATGCATTCCCGCTAGAATGGCCGCACATTTTTCCTGGAGGTGGCCAATGCAGGCTCTCGACGCTTTGCTCAACCGTGTTTCCGTGCCGCGCCTGCTGGAGCCGGCCCCCACTGCCGAACAGCGCGAAGTGCTGTTCGCGGCAGCCATGCGTGCGCCGGACCACGGCCAGTTGCGGCCTTGGCGCTTCCTCACCGTGGAAGGCCCGGCCCGCGAGCAAATGGGCACCCTGCTGGCCGAAGCGGCCCGCCTGCAAGACCCCGCGGCACCGCAAGCGGTGATCGACAAGGCACAGAACGGTCCATTGCGTGCGCCGTTGGTGGTGGTGGTGATTGCCCGTCTGCAGGAACACTTCAAGGTGCCCAAGTCCGAGCAGCTGCTGGCGGCCGCCTGTGCGGCCCACGGCATCCTGCTGGCGGCGTACGCCCAGGGGATTGGTGCGGTGTGGCGGACCGGGGAGTTGTCGTATTCGGCGCATGTGGCCAAGGGGTTGGGGCTGGGCGCGGGTGAGGAGGTGATTGGCTTCCTCTACCTGGGCACCGCGCAGAACCCGCCGCGTACGGCGGCAAAGGAAGACATCACGGCGTTTGTCAGTGCCTGGACCGGTCTCTGATACCAACCACATCCAAATGTTGAAGCTGCTTGTGTGGGAGCTGGCTTGCCTGCGATACAGACGCCTCGGTGCATCAGTTACACAGAGGTGATGCTATCGCAGGCAAGCCAGCTCCCACACAAGCCAGCTCCCACATGGGTATCCGGTGTTTTCAGACCCGGAACTGATCCATCAGCTTCATCTGCTGGTTGGCCAATGCGTTCAATTGGCTGCTGATCGCCGCCGACTCCGTCGCCTGGCCGGTCAGGGTCTCGGTCACGGTACGAATGGCCGAAACATTGCGGTTGACCTCTTCGGCCACGGCGCTCTGTTCTTCGGCGGCGCTGGCGATTTGCAGGTTCATGTCGCTGATCACCGTCACTGCATCGCTGATCTTGCCCAGGGCCTGAACCGCCTGCTGGATCTGCCCGGCATTGTTCTGCGCCTGGCTCTGGCTCGAATGCATGGTGGTCACCACCCCACGGGTCGCGCTCTGGATGCGTTCGATCACCAGGCGGATTTCCTCCACCGAATCCTGGGTACGTCGGGCCAGGTTGCGCACTTCGTCCGCCACCACCGCGAAACCACGCCCGCTTTCCCCGGCGCGCGCGGCTTCAATCGCGGCATTGAGGGCCAGCAGGTTGGTCTGCTCGGCAATGCTGCGGATCACTTCCAGCACCGAGCCGATCTGCTCGCTGTTGACCGCCAGGGCTTCGACTTCGGTCACTGCCTTGCTGACTTCTTCGGCGAGGGTGGTGATGTCACGGGTGCTGCGCTCGATGATCGCCAGGCCCTCGCGGGCTGACTGATCGGCGCCGCGAGCTGCACTGGCAGCGTTTGAGGCGCTGTTGGCCACATCATGGGCGGTGGCGCTCATCTCGTTGGAGGCGGTCGCCACCTGGTCGATCTCGCGAAACTGCACCTGCATGCCTTCGCTGGTCTGGCGCGCGATTTCCGAGGACTGATCAGCGGTGCCACGGGCTTCGGTGATGCTCTGCTTGATCTGGGCGATGGTCGGTTGCAACTTGTCGAGGAAACGATTGAACCAGCCGACCAGTTCCCCCAGTTCGTCTTTTTTCGTGTAGGCCAGGCGTTGGGTCAGGTCCCCGTCGCCGCTGGCAATGTCCTTGAGCATCGCCGCCACGCTGTTGATCGGGCGGGTCACGCCCGTGGCCGTCAGCCACATCAGCAACAGGCCCAGCAGGCCGGCCGCAGCGCCCACCAGCAATGCCTGCAGTGTGCCACGGGCCTGGGCGTCGTCGAGCACGCCTTGCAGCTTGACCGAATCGGCCAGCAGCACGTCCTTGGGCAGTTTGATCACCACGCCCCAGGGCTTGGCCTCGGCAATCGGCTTGACCGGGTACACCGCACGGATTGTATCGTCCTGCTCGCGGACCTTGCGGGTGTCACTGGCCAGCAGTTGCACGATCTCTTTGCCTTCGCCACCCAGCACATCAACGATGCTCTTGCCGACCTTGTCCGGCTCGCCGCTGTAGCTGGCAATCAGGCCACTGCCGGAGAGGATTTCCATGATTCCGGTGCCGTCGAACAGCTCTTTTTGCGCGGTATTGGCGGCCGCTTGCAGGGCATCCAGGGCAATGTCGACGCCGATCACACCAATCACCTTGCCATCTGCCAGCAGCGGCAGCGAGATCGTGGTCATCAGCATCGACTTGCCGGCGACTTCGTCGGCATACGGGTCCAGCAGGCAAACGCTGCGGGTATCCCGTGGGCAGGTGTACCAGATGTTGTAGGGCGTACCACTAAGATTGAGGGTGGTCTTGGTCAGGTCCGCTTCCACCATCACCGTGTTCAGGCCTTCACCGCCGGCGCGGCTCCAATAGCTGGAAAAGCGCCCGACTTCGTTGGAGGCGCGCAGTTTGTCGTCGACAAATTCGCTGTCCCTGCCATCCAGGCCGTTGGGTTCAAACGACAACCAGATCCCCAGCACCTTGGTATTGCGCTCGAAGGCGGTCTTGATCCGCTGGTTGAGTTCCTCGCGCACGGCCCCCGCTTCCAGCGAGCGCTTGGCGGCCATGTTGCGCAAGTCCTTGACCTGATCGGCGAGGGCGGTGACCACCAACAGGCTCTCGCCGAAGGCTTTCTGCAGTTGCACGGCCTGCTCGGCGGCCTTGGCCTGGAGCAGGTTCTCCACGCTGGTGGTGAGCATGCGTGAACTTTGGGCGCTGACCAGTTGGTCGTTCTGGTTGGCCTGGTAGATATTCAGGCTGACGATCAGCGCAATCACTCCCAACAGGCAGAGGCCAGACAGCAGCACGATTTTCAAGCGGATGGAGAGGGTGTCGAACATGGGCTTACTCGCGATTGGACTTATTGGTGTGCAAGCAGGGCAACGGCCAAGTCCATTCGGCGCTATGCCCGCAACATCGGCACCGGCGAGTAATTCATGAGGGGCAGGCGATGAGCGGTAGCGCTCAGGCAGCGGTTTGCGCGAGGCGTTCGGGGCGTGACCAGATCCACAGGTTGCCCAGGCTCATCCCTGCGATGGCCAGGTAGATCGGCCAGCCGTGATCGAGCATCACCAGCATCAGGCCGGCACACAGCAGCATGCTCACGGTGGCGCTGACCTTGGCCCGGCGCGCGATGATCTTGCCGTTGCGCCAGTTGAACAGGATCGGCCCGAACAGGCGGTGGTTTTCCAGCCAGGCGCTCAGGCGTGGCGAGCTCTTGGTGGCAGCCCAGGCAGCCAGCAGGATGAATTCGGTGGTGGGCAGGCCCGGTACGACAATCGCAATCAAGCCGATCCCCAGGCTGACATAGGCCAGCAGGCCGAACAGGATTCGGGCGAGTTTGGAGGAGGATTGGGTTGTGCCGGTCATGGGTACGATTTGTATGGGTTGCGAAAAACCTGAAAGTGGAGCGCGATCAAAATGTGGGCGCTGGCTTGCCTGCGATAGCATCGCCTCGGTCCAACTGATAAACCGAGGCGCCTGCATCGCAGGCAAGCCAGCTCCCACATTAATTGCATTCCAGCAGTGGGTCAGGCCAGTTCTGGGGCGCTAGCGTACGCCTGTTCAAGCAACACGGTGAAGCGTACGAATGCATCCACCGCACCTTTCTCTGCCGCCGCTTCTTCTTCGGCGCTCAGTTCCAGGCCGTCGAGGGTGCGGGTGAAGCTCTTCCAGCCTTCGGCACGGCCACCGGCTGGTTCGCCCAGGTGGCGGGCACCGAAGGTTTCGCTCAGGCCCAGGCCGACGGCGCGCTTGATCAGGAACGCAGCGCCCAGCTTGGAACCTTCGGACACGAACAGCCAACCCAGGGCTTGGGCCTTGCTTGGGTTCTGCACGGCACCGGCCACAGGGGCGGGCACTGCGGTTTCCAGGTCGGCGAGGTCGAGCTTGGCAGCTTCGGCACGGCAGCGTTCGGCCAGGTCAGGCACCAGCTTGATCAGCTCGGGATCGTTGTACAGCGCCACCAGTTCCGACTGGAACAGGTACTGGGCGACGACGAAACGGGCGAAGTTGGCCTGGGTTTCAAATGGGGCGTGAGCCTTGACCAGTGCGTCGAGCTTGGTGTGCGGCTCGTTGGTGATCTGGTTCAGGCGCTGGGAGCGCAGGCTTGCACGTTCAGCGGTGGTGGAAGCGGTCATGGGATGTCCTTGAGAAGGAAAAGCGCCTTATTGCCAGGCTGTTATTACTAGACGAACAAGAAGACGCGTCACAGTAAAAAAACCTCACCCCGCTGGCGATAAATCCGGCGGGGTGGGGTTGCAGGGATCAGATGTCCCAGATCAGGTTGATCGCGAAGTTGCGACCGGGCTGGGTCAGGCGGTCCAGGCTGGCCGGCGAGGTCACGCCGGCTTCACCCACACCGTCGTAGCTGCGCACGTCATCCCAGTTCCAGTATTTTTTGTCGGTCAGGTTGTACAGGCCGCCATTGACGGTCAGGTCGTTGGTGACTTTGTAGAAACCCGTCAGGTCGACGATGCCAAAGCCCGGGGTCTTGAACGGGCCGTTGGCCTTGATGCCGGTCGGGGTAAAGAACGTGGCGCTGTCGACCCGGTTCTGTTTCTTGACCAGGGTCCAACTGACCAGCGCACCATAGTTGTCCTGGTCGTAGCCCAGGCCAAACACGCCCTTGAGCGGGTTGACGCTGTTCAGCGGCTGGCCGGTTTCGTCGTTGCGACCGTGGGCGTAGGCAATCGCGCCTTTGGTATACAGGCCGTGCGGTGCGCCGAAGGCGTCCAGGTTCAAGCGACCTTTGACTTCCATGCCCTTGATGGTGGCGCGCTTGATATTGCCCGGCTGGAAGACTGTGCTGCCAGCAGGGTCCAGTACGGCGTTGTCTTCGTCGATAAAGTCGCGGTACTTGTTATAGAACACGGCGACGTCGAAATTGCCCGCATCGAAATTGCCACGGATTCCGGTTTCATAGCTCTTGCTGGTTTCTGGCTTGAGGTTGGAGTTGGGTTCCACGACGTAACCTTCGCCAAGGTTTTCAAAGCGGCCATACAACGCCTTGGCCGAAGGTGTGCGGAAACCTTCGGCGTATTGGCCGAACCAGGTGTATTGCTCGGTCAACGCGTAGGTCACGCCGAGTTTTGGCGAGAAGCGGTGCCAGGTTTTGTTCGAATCGTCGTGGGGATACTTGCGGTCCGGGTCGGTGGTGTTGAGGAACTCTTCGGTCAGCTTGGGTTTGAGCTGGATGTAGTCGTAGCGCACGCTCGGCAAGAAGGTCCAGTCATTCCAGCTGATCTGATCCTGGGCGAACAGCGCGTAGCTGTTGATGGTTGGGTCCGGGAAATCGCTGGCTTTTTTCACGCTGTCGGCAGGGGTTGGGCTCGGTGCGCCGATGGCGGTACAGCCGGCACCGACGGCCAGGCAGGTCGCCGCGCCTTCACGGGAGCCGGTGACTTTCTGCTGCTTGATCGTGGTGCCGTAGGTCAGCAGGTGATCGGTGTCGCCGATGACGAAGGCCTTGTCCAACTGTGCGTCGAACACCCACTGCTTTTCTTCGTAGAGGGTGTCGCGGGTCCGCAGTACGCGGCGCCCGACCTGATAGATTTCGCTGGTGGCCTGGTCGGTCTTGGCGATCTGGTAGTTGAGGCTGGTCTTGATGTGATCGGCAAACGGCGAGTCGAGGGAAAACTTGTTTTCCAGGCCAAAGCGTTCGCGGGTGATGGTGTCGTTGCCGCGACGGTCACGGTACATATTCATGCCCTGGCCTTCGAGGAAAATCCCGCCCACCGCGCTTTTCTGGTTGATGTCGCGGTCGTCCTTGTACTTCTCGTAGGTCAGGCCCAGGCGGTTGTCTTCGCCATAGTTCCAGCCCAGCTTGGCCAGCACGTTGGTGGTGCGCACGTCTTCCGGGTTGGCGCCGGTGCGGGCCAGGCCGGTGGCGTTGTTGCCGTCGTAGGACTCCATCTCATGGCCATTACGCTGGCTCAGGTGCAGCAAGCCATCGAAGTCCTGCACGCGACCTGCGACGGTGCCGGAGGTCAGCCAGCTTTCGTCGGCCGAGCTGTAGCCGGTCTTCAGGCGCGCGCCGACGTCCTGGCCGGGCTTGATGATGTCGTCCGGGTCGAGGGTGAAGTAGCTGACGGCGCCGCCGATGGCGCTGCTGCCGTACAGGGCCGAGGCTGGGCCGCGGATGATTTCCACGCGCTTGACGATTTCCGGGTCGACATAGTTGCGGCGGGTCTTGGCGTACGGGCCGTTGAAGAAGTTGTCCGGGACCTCTACACCGTCCACCTGGGTGAGGATGCGGTCACCGTCGATGCCACGGATGTTGTAGCCGGAATTACCGGAGCGGGTGCCGGCGCCGCCGACCGAGACACCGGGCTCGTAGCGCACCAGTTCACGGATGGAGTTGACGTTCTGGCGGTCCAGTTCCTCGCGCTCATGCACGCTGACGGTGCTGGGCACGCTATCGACCGCCTGTTCCGTGCGGGTGGCGCTGATGGTCATTTGTTGCAGGGTGATCGCGCTGCCCGCCGTGCGCTTTTCCAGGACGATGTTGTTATTGCCCAGTTTGCGGTAGTTCAGGTTGGTCCCCACCAACAGCCGGTCCAGGGCTTTTTCCGGGGTCAGCGAACCGCGCGCGCCCGGGGAGGAAACCCCTTGGCCCAGTTCGGCGGGCAGGCCGATCTGCCAGCCGGTGACGGCGGTAAAGGCGTTGAGCGCCGATACCAGGGATTGCTGCTCGATGCTGAAGGTGTAATTGGCGTGGCTGCGCGCAGCGGGTTCGGCCGCATTGGCCGTGAGCACCGGGCTGCCGGCCAGCAGGATCGCGGCGGTCAGCAGGCACAGCGTGGGCGAAGAGGACCGGCGGTTGAAACGAGAGGACATCGAGAGCGCTCCGAGGGACGAGTCTTATAGTTGCGAACCTGAATCAAATAGGAATCAGTTGCATTGGCTAAGACGAGACGTACCAGCAGGGGCTATCGAGTAAAAATAATTATTCTCAGTTGAGAATCACTAGCGCCGGGAACTCCGAGAGCTTGGCCGAGGTGATGTGGGCCAGGGAGCGCACCACGTCCAGCGGCTGGTCCAGGCGGTAATTGCCGGTCACGGCGACGCTGGCCAATTGCTCATTGGTATTGACGATCCAGCCCGGGTAATAGCGCCGCAGCTCAGCCAGCACCTCGCTCATCGGGCAGTTTTCAAAGATCAACCGGCCCTGGACCCACGCCAGCTCCTTGGTGGCATCGAGCTTGGCCGGTTGGCCGAAGCCCTTGGGGCCGACGCGGATGCTCTCGCCGGCACTCAGGCGCACCCGGTTATTGCCGAAGGTGGTGCTCAGGTCGACATCCCCGCGTTGCACCTGGACCTGCGCCTCACCGTTGAGGTAACGCACGGCAAATGCCGTATCGCTGACGCTGGCGCGCACCGGGCCGGCGTCGATTTGCAGGGGCAGGCCACGGCTGGCCGCGACTTCGAAGAACGCCTCGCCCTGATACAGGCGGGCGATACGCTGATGCTCATCAATGGTGCTGGAAAACGCCGAATTGGTATTGAGCAGCACCTTGGAGCCGTCATCCAGTTGCAGGCGCTGGCGCTCGCCGACCACGGTCAAATGGTCGGCCTGCAGACGCACCGGCAGGTTGCTGAAGCTGAACAGCCCGAGCAGCAACACCGCCGCCGTGGCCAGGGGTTTCCAGTGCGGCTTGATCCGCCGCCAGGCGCTGGGTTTGCGTGGTGCATTGAGGGCCACGGCGGCGCTGTGCACAGGCGCACCGCCCCAGGCAGCCTGGGCTTTGGCGAAGGCTTGGGCGTGACTCGGGTCGGCAGCCAGCCAGGCCTGAAACTCGGCTTGCTGGCCAGGCTGCGGGCACTGCAAGACAATCAGCCAGTCGAGGGCTTGGTCCATGGCCGCATGTTGCAACACCTCATGAGCCAACTCATGGGGGTGCAGGTTGTTCGGGTCCGTCACGGTGTTCCTCGGGTCTTCGCCACGTTTTATTCAATGTCTTACGTATTTTTGTGACATTTCTGTCGGCTTGTCCCGACAAAGCTTAAGGGTGATCGAGTCGTTCGGCCACACCTATGCAGATGGCCATGATCAATTTCAGTTCCTTTTGCACAGTGCTCAAGGACACCTGCAACTGGTCGGCGATCTCCTGATAGCTGCAGCCGTGCAGGCGGCTGAGGATAAAGATTTGCTGCTGGCGGGCGCTCAACTGCCCAAGGCTGACACTCAGGTGCTCCAGCAATTGCTCGGCGTGGGCGGCATCTTCAGGGGTGGTGACCGGGGAGGCGACACTTTGCAGGACATCCATTGGGACATCTTCCTGCAAGGTGCGCGATTGAATCCGACGCGAGCGCAGATGGTCCAGCGCCAGGTTACGTGCGGTCTGGAAGACAAAAGGTTCGAGATGGTCAATGGGGCGTTCGCTGAGGGCCCGAGTGACGCGCAGGTAGGTTTCCTGCAACAGGTCCTCGGCGGTGCTGTGGTTGTTCACCATCCGCTGCAAGGTTCGCAACAGCACCAGCCGTTGGCTGAGGAAGACTTGGTTGAAGCGAGATAGGCTCACGAGGGTACCAGACCGATTGGTAGCGAATGATAATGCTTATCATCAGCGCAAATGGCAAGTGGCACTTTGCTGTATTCCGCTCAACCCTGTAGGAGCGAGCTTGCTCGCGAAGGTCGTCAACGATAACGCTGGCATTCTGAGTTAGCGTGGTGCCTCTGCGTTTCTCGCGAGCAAGCTCGCTCCTACAGTGATTGGGTCAATCAGGTTTTCAGCGGGTTACTCGGCGTTACACAGCGCCAGGCAGTTATCCAGCATGCGGTTGGAGAAGCCCCATTCGTTGTCGTACCAGGCCAGTACCTTGAGCAGCTTGCCGCTGGACTTGGTGTGGTTGGCGTCGAAGATCGACGACAGCGGGTTATGGTTGAAGTCACTGGAAACCAGCGGCAGGGTGTTATAGCCAAGGATTTTCGAGTGCTGGCTGGCTTCTTTGAGCAGTGCATTGACCTCCTCTGCCGTGGCTTCTTTTTTCAGTTGCACGGTCAGGTCCACCAGCGACACGTTGATCACCGGCACCCGCACCGCCATGCCAGTCAGCTTGCCCGCCAGTTCCGGCAGCACCAGGCCCACGGCTTCGGCGGCGCCGGTCTTGCTCGGGATCATGTTCTGCGTGGCCGAGCGGGCGCGGTATGGGTCGGTGTGGTAGACGTCGGTCAGGTTCTGGTCATTGGTGTAGGCGTGGATGGTGGTCATCAGGCCGCTTTCAATGCCCAGCTCGCGGTGTAGCACCTGGGCGACCGGTGCCAGGCAGTTGGTGGTGCAGGACGCGTTGGAGATGATCTGGTGCGATTGACGCAAAATGTCATGGTTTACCCCGTAGACCACCGTCGCATCCGCGCCCTTGGCGGGGGCAGAGATGATCACCTTGCGTGCGCCGGCGTTAATATGGGCGGCGGCCTTGTCACGGTCGGTGAACAGGCCGGTGCATTCGAATACCACGTCAATCTTGTGTGCAGCCCACGGCAGGTCGGCGGGGTTGCGAATGGCACTGACGGCAATCCGGTCGCCATTGACGGTCAGGCTTTCCTGATCGTGGGCGACCTCTGCATCGAAAGTGCCATGGACGGTGTCGTATTTAAGCAGGTGGGCATTGATCGAACTGTCGCCCAGATCATTGATGGCGACGATCTGCAAATCCTGGCGGTAGCCTTGGGTATAAAGTGCGCGCAGGACGTTGCGGCCGATACGGCCAAAACCATTGATTGCGATTCGAAGAGTCATTTGAAAAGCGCCTGTCGTCGATTTGTTGTAAGAATTACAAGATTATTCGCATAAAAATAGAAAACAAGCCTTTTTAGTGGCAATATTTTGTTCAATCTACAACGAGTGACCTGAATCAACTGGTCCGATTGGTCAAGTAACTCCCTGCCAACCTTTGCGCGGCGGGCTTTTGACCAGCATAGACTTTCAGGTCGCCACATCCGTTAGCCTGGAGTTCTACACATGCATCCCCGCGTACTTGAGGTCACCGAACGCCTTATCGCCCGCAGCCGGGCCACCCGTGAGGCGTACCTTGCGCTGATTCGCGGCGCGGCCAGCGACGGGCCGATGCGCGGCAAGCTGCAATGCGCCAACTTTGCCCACGGCGTGGCCGGATGCGGCACTGAAGATAAAAATAGTCTGCGAATGATGAATGCGGCCAACGTGGCAATTGTTTCGTCATATAACGACATGCTCTCGGCGCACCAGCCCTACGAACATTTCCCCGAACAGATCAAAAAGGCCCTGCGCGAGATTGGCTCCGTCGGTCAGTTTGCCGGCGGCACCCCGGCCATGTGCGACGGCGTGACCCAGGGCGAGCCCGGCATGGAGCTGAGCCTGCTGAGCCGTGAAGTGATTGCCATGTCCACGGCGGTAGCGCTGTCCCACAACATGTTCGACGCTGCGCTGATGCTGGGCATCTGCGACAAGATCGTCCCCGGCCTGATGATGGGCGCCCTGCGTTATGGCCACCTGCCGATGATCTTCGTGCCGGGCGGGCCGATGCCGTCGGGGATCTCCAACAAACAGAAAGCCGATGTGCGCCAGCGTTACGCGGAAGGCAAGGCCAGCCGCGAAGAGTTGCTGGAATCGGAGATGAAGTCCTACCACAGCCCAGGCACCTGCACCTTCTACGGTACCGCCAACACCAACCAGTTGCTGATGGAAGTCATGGGCCTGCATTTGCCGGGCGCTTCGTTCGTCAACCCGTACACGCCGCTGCGTGATGCGCTGACCCGTGAGGCCGCGCACCAGGTCACGCGCCTGACCAAGGCCAGCGGTAACTTCACGCCGATTGGCGAGATCGTCGACGAAAAATCCCTGGTCAACTCCATCGTGGCCCTCAACGCCACCGGTGGCTCCACCAACCACACCCTGCACATGCCGGCCATCGCCATGTCGGCGGGCATCATCCTGACCTGGCAAGACATGGCCGACCTCTCCGAGGTGGTGCCGACCCTGTCCCACGTCTATCCGAACGGCAAGGCTGACATCAACCACTTCCAGGCGGCGGGCGGCATGTCGTTCCTGATCCGCGAACTGCTGGAAGCCGGCTTGCTCCACGAAGACGTCAACACCGTCGCGGGCCGTGGCCTGAGCCGCTACACCCAGGAGCCATTCCTGGTGGACGGCGAACTGGTGTGGCGCGACGGCCCGATCGAAAGCCTCGACGAAACCATCCTGCGCCCGGTGGCCCGTGCGTTCTCCCCCGAAGGTGGGCTGCGCGTGATGGAAGGCAACCTTGGCCGCGGAGTGATGAAAGTCTCGGCTGTGGCCCTTGAACATCAAATCGTCGAAGCGCCGGCGGTGGTATTCCAGGATCAGCAAGACCTGGCCGATGCGTTCAAGGCCGGCCAACTGGAGAAGGATTTTGTCGCGGTGATGCGCTTCCAGGGCCCGCGCTCCAACGGCATGCCGGAGCTGCACAAGATGACCCCGTTCCTGGGTGTCCTGCAGGACCGAGGCTTCAAGGTCGCGCTGGTGACAGACGGGCGCATGTCCGGCGCCTCGGGTAAGATCCCGGCCGCGATTCACGTCAACCCCGAAGCCCAGAGCGGCGGGCCGCTGGCGCGGGTCATGGATGGCGATATCATTCGCGTCGATGGCGTCAAAGGCACCCTGGAGCTTAAGGTGGACGCCGGAGAATTTGCCGCGCGCACACCTGCCACGGGCCTTTTGGGCAATAACGTGGGGGCGGGGCGTGAGCTGTTTGCATTCATGCGTCTGGCCGCAAGCTCCGCAGAGCAGGGCGCCAGCGCCTTTACCTCTGCCCTGGAGACACTTAAGTGAAGCTTGCGCTGGTTGGTGACATCGGCGGTACCAACGCCCGGTTTGCGTTGTGGCGGGACCAGGAACTGCATTCGATCCGGGTGCTGGCCACGGTAGATCACGCCAGCCCCGAGGATGCGATCCAGGTCTACCTCAAGGAGGAAGGCCTGGCGCCAGGTTCCATTGGCGCGGTGTGCCTGTCGGTGGCGGGGCCGGTGAGTGGTGATGAGTTCAAGTTCACCAACAACCATTGGCGCCTGAGCAGGGCTGCGTTCTGCAAAAACCTGCAGGTGGACGAGTTGTTGCTGGTCAATGATTTTTCGGCCATGGCCCTGGGCATGACGCGCCTGCAACCCGATGAGTATCGCGTGGTGTGCGCAGGCACGCCGGAGCCGTTGCGCCCGGCGGTGGTGATTGGCCCGGGCACTGGCTTGGGTGTCGGCACTTTGCTGGATCTGGGCGCAGGCCGCTGGGCGGCGTTGCCAGGGGAGGGTGGGCATGTCGACCTGCCCCTGAGCAGCCCGCGGGAAACCCAGTTGTGGCAGCACATCTACAACGAAATCGGGCATGTCAGTGCTGAAACCGCCCTGAGCGGTGGTGGCCTGCCGCGTCTGTACCGGGCGATCTGCGCGGTGGACGGTCATCAGGCCGTGCTCGAAACGCCCGAGGCGATTACGGCGGCGGGCCTGGCCGGCGATCCGGTCGCGCTGGAAGTCCTCGATCAGTTCAGCATCTGGCTGGGCCGCGTGGCGGGCAATAACGTGCTGACCACGGGTGGCCGGGGTGGCGTGTACATCGTAGGCGGGGTGATCCCACGGTTTGCCGATTTCTTTATCAACAGTGGTTTTGCCAAGAGTTTTGCTGACAAAGGCTGCATGAGTGACTACTTCAAGGGTATTCCGGTGTGGTTGGTGACGGCGCCGTATTCCGGGTTGACTGGAGCGGGTGTGGCGTTGGAGCAGGCTTTTGCGTAGGCAGTGATGGCCCGATCGCGAGCAAGCCCGCGATGAGGCCCTAGAGAGCACCCCATAACAACAAGGAGGCCCCCGTGAGCGTAATCAGTAAATCCATTCTCCTCGTCGACGACGATGAGGAAATCCGCGAGTTGCTGCAAACCTACCTCAGTCGCGCCGGCTTCCAGGTGCGGGGTGTGTCCAATGGCGCAGGGTTTCGCCAGGCCATGGACGAGGCACCGTGCGACCTGGTGATCCTCGACGTGATGCTGCCGGACGAAGATGGTTTCAGCCTCTGCCGCTGGGTGCGCCAACACCCGCGCCAGGCCCAGGTGCCGATCATCATGCTGACCGCCAGTTCCGATGAGGCCGACCGAGTGATCGGCCTGGAACTGGGCGCCGACGATTACATTGGCAAGCCCTTCAGCCCGCGTGAGTTGCAGGCCAGGATCAAGGCATTGCTGCGGCGCTGCCAGTTTGGCCAGGAGCGCAGCGGTGGTGATGTGCTGGTATTCGATGAGTGGCGGCTGGACATGATCAGCCACCGGCTGTTCCACCTCGACGGCGAGGAAGTCATCCTCTCCGGGGCCGATTTTGCCCTGCTCAAGCTGTTCCTCGATCATCCGCAGCAAATCCTTGATCGCGACACCATTGGCAACGCCACCCGTGGCCGCGACCTGATGCCCCTCGACCGGATTGTCGATATGGCTGTCAGCCGTCTGCGCCAACGCCTTCGCGATACCGAGAAACCTCCACGGCTGATCCGCACCGTGCGTGGCAGCGGTTACCAACTGGCGGCCAGTGTGGTTGCCAGCAATGCCCACTGAACGCCGGCGCATTCCGGTCCCGCGTTCATTATTGGGGCGCATGCTGCTGCTGACCCTGTTGGCCGTGCTGTTTGCCCAGGCCTTGTCCAGTGTGATCTGGGTGTCGCAGTTGCGCGCCACCCAGCTTGAAGGCCTGGTCACCAGTGCCCGTAGCCTGGCGCATTCGATGACTGCCAGCGTCAGTTATTTCCGCTCGTTGCCAGTGGCTTATCGGCCGCTGGTGCTGGACCAATTGCGCAGCATGGGCGGCACGCGTTTTGTGGTGACGCTCAATGACAAGCCGCTGGATATGGAAGTGCTGCCGCAAACGCCACGCAAGCTTGCGGTGCTCGGTGCCGTGGATGAAGTCTTGCGCCAGACCCTGGGCAGCAACGTGCATTTTTCGGTGGAGTTTGTCAGCGCCGAAGACCTGCGCATCTTCAATGCCGGCTTGAAACTCGATGAGCTGCCACGTTCCTGGGCGCATTACGCGTTGACCCTGGAACCGGTCAATCCACCGGTGCTGGTCACGCAGATCCAGTTGGCGGCTGGCGAGTGGTTGTACATCGCATCGCTCTTGCCCGAGCCTTACACCAGCCTTGAAGAGCAAGGCCTGCCGTCCCAGCAAGTGTGGTTTATCGTGCTGACCAGCGGGTTTCTGCTGCTGTTTATCGGGTTGCTGGTGCATTGGCAAAGCCGCCCGCTCAAGCGTCTGGCACGCGCGGCGCGGGACCTGTCCCTGGGGGCCGACGTAGAGCCGGTGGCCGAAGGCGGCGGCAGCGAAGTGGTGGAAGTGGGCCGTGCGTTCAATGCCATGCGCGAACGGATCAGCCGCTACCTGACCGAGCGCAGCCAGTTGTTCAGTGCGATTTCCCACGACCTGCGCACCCCGATCACACGGCTGCGCTTGCGTGTGGAGTTGTTGGAGGACGAGAAGCTGCAAGCCAAGTTCGGCCGTGACCTGGACGAGCTGGAACTGCTGGTCAAAGGTGCGTTGCAGTGCGTCAAGGACACCGATATCCACGAGAACATCGAGCCGGTGGACCTCAATCATGTGCTCGACTGCCTGGTGGAGCCGTACCTGGCGCCCAATGGCAATGGGCGGGTGACCCAGCATGGTCGGGCGCTGACGGCCTATTCGGGCAAGCCGCTGGCGCTCAAGCGCTGCATTGGCAACCTGATCGACAACGCCTTGAAGTATGGGCAGAACGCCCATCTGCATATCGAAGACGATGGCGCGCAGTTCATCCTGCATGTGGATGACGAAGGACCGGGGGTGCCGGAGCAGCGCCTGGAACAGGTCTTTGAACCGCACTTTCGCCTGGCCGGGCAGCAGCAGGGCTATGGCTTGGGGTTGGGGATTGCGCGCAACATCGCCCACAGCCATGGCGGCGAAGTCAGCCTGCAGAATTTGCGCGAAGGTGGCCTACGGGTGACCTTGCAGTTGCCCCGCACACCCGATTGAAGCGGTGGGTCAGATGCTTTGGCGCAGTCTGGCTAAATCTCTAAGCGGTGGCGCGCCAAACAGGCGGCTGTATTCCCGGCTGAACTGCGATGGGCTTTCATACCCCACCCGATAACCGGCCGCCGAGGCTTCCAGGCCCTCGGCGATCATCAGCCGCCGTGCTTCCTGCAAACGCAGCTGCTTCTGGTACTGCAACGGGCTCATGGCGGTGATGGCCTTGAAGCGGTGATGCAGGGTCGACACGCTGAGATTCACTTCCCTGGCCAAGTCATCGATGCGCAGCGGCTGCTCGTAGTTGCTGTTCAACCAGGTGATCGCACGGCTGACCCGGTGGCTCTGACTGTTGGCCACGGCGATTTCATACAGCCGATAACCCTGGGGCCCACGCAGCAAACGGTAGAGAATTTCGCGGTTGATCAATGGCGCCAGCATCGCAATGTCTTTGGGCGTATCCAGCAAACGCGCCAGGCGCAGTACGGCGTCGAGCAGTTGGGTGTCGATCTGGTCGACATACATCCCACGGGATGTCGGGCGCGTGGGCACCCCCATCGGGCCGGCTTCGGCAATCAAGGCAGTCAGTTGCGCCGGGTCGATATTGATCCGTACCGACAGGTTGGGATCTTCGGGCGTGGCATCGATGATCCGCCCGGCCACCGGCATCGCGACCGAGAACACCAGGTAGTTGAGCGGGTCATAGGCAAAGATTTCATCGGCCAGGCGCACTTCCTTGCTGCCGTTGGCGAGAATGCACAGGGCGGGCTCCACCAGCACCGGCATGAAGTCGCGCGGTGTGTTGTGGCGGTTGAGGTACAGCGAGGTGATCGACGTGCCGTAGGAACCGTCTTCCCAGGTATGCCGGTGCACGATGCCGGCCAGTTCGGCGCGCTGCTTCTCCATTTCGGCATCGAGGGGAATGGGCGGGTGTTCGGGCGACGGCATGGGGCGTCCTCTGCATGCTTCTTGGATGGGCTTAGCTTAGCGGTGGCAGTTGCAATCGCGTTATGTCGATTCTGCACAATCCTTGCCTGATCCTGCGGCGTCTCTTGAATCAGGCAAGCAATACGGCCTGTCATCTGCCTGAAACAAGGCGTATGGACTCTGAGTAAAGCCTGGGGCCGAACTGTCTATCTACGCCTCTGGCAGGATTGTGCAATAAGCCAGCAGGAATCGACTAACTCTGCCCGCACCCGCGCCCGTATCTTTGATCCTGTGGCAACACGCCCTCACAGTGCTTGCCGAGCATCACTTCTCAACGGGAGAGTCGAACATGTCCACCCCCATTCCCGCGAGCCATATGGCCTTTATCCGCGCCTGTAGCGGGTGCAGCACCGAACTGGGTGCACGCTTGAGCAGTTTGATCGAACCGGGCCGCCAGGCTCAGGGTTGCCTGCAGTTCTCGTTGCAGCATTCCCAGATTGACCCCGACGTATGGCTGGTTTCAGGTTTCTGGAGCAGCGAGCAAGCCATGAGTGCCTACTTCAGCTCGCCGGCCCTGATGTTGTTTACCGAGTTGTTGAACGACAGGGTCGTGCGCAGCATGGACTTCCGGACCTTCACCGACGCGTCTGCCCTGGATGCCTACGGCGAGTACCTGCAACTGGCCGGTTAGGGTTTAGAATGGCCGACTTTCCATTGGCCAGGACCTGCAACATGGCACGTAAAGAGTTTGCCCACCACGAAGCTGTTTCCGCCCTCGTGCGCGAAGACCAGGGTGGCTATAGCGCCGCCATTGCCGTCAAGGCACTGGATGGCATGAGCGCACCGCGCTTTCACAAGATCCTTGATGGCCAACTGTTCAAGACTGCCGATGACGCCGATGATGCGGCGGCCCAGCAATTGGAGCGCTTGATCGATATCGATGAAGAGGGCCAGTTGGCCTGGGCGACCGCAACCAACTAAAGCACACCACCGCTCCCACAGTTTTGATTGCATTTCAGTCAGGGTTTGGTGGCGCCTGGGCGGTACATCTTGAACAGCGCTTGCGGGCCCAGTTGGAAATAATCCGCCGGGCCGCCACCGCGTAAAATCGGCTCGGCAGCAGCGGTGTCGTACACCCCGTCCTTGAGCAACCACTTGGCGATATGCACCGCGACCACTTCGCCGAGCACCAGCCAGCTAGGTACCAGTTCCTTGTCGGCCCGTTGCAGTTGAATGATCTGCGTGACCTTGCACTCGAACGACACCGGGCTCTCGCCCACCCGTGGTACGGCAATCACCTTGGACGCCACCGGCGTCAGCCCGGCCAGTTCAAACTCGTTGACCTCAGGTGAAACGGCAGCGCAGCTCTGGTTCATCTGCTCGGCCAGTGGGCGCGTGGCCAGGTTCCAGACAAACTCGCCGGTCTGTTCGATATTCTTCAGGCTGTCTTTGCGCCCGACGCTGGAAAAACCAATGATCGGTGGAATGTAGTTGAATGCGTTGAAAAAACTGTAGGGCGCCAGGTTCAGGCGGCCTTCGTTGTCCTGGGACGAAATCCAGCCAATCGGCCGTGGGCCGACGATGGCATTGAACGGGTCGTGGGGCAGGCCGTGGCCGTTGGCGGGTTCGTAGAAGTGGATGTCGTCAGGCATGGCCGGTGTTCCTGTTGCGGGGAAAAGCGCAATAGTGCAACCCCAAGGGCAGGATTTCCACAGACCGTATGGAATTTTCATTCATCGCCCACCTATTTTTCACAGCTGCACGGCCAGTCTGCACGCCAGGTCGATACCCCCCATGAGTCGGCCTTTCGAGACTGAACTCTGGAGCCTTCTGCACAATGAACAAACTTCCTCAGATCACCCTGGCGTTCTGGGTCATGAAAATCTGTGCGACCACCCTGGGCGAAACCGCTGGGGACTTGTTGTCGATGACCCTGAACGTCGGGTATGCGATCAGTTCGATGATCCTGCTCAGTGTGTTCCTGATCACCTTGCTGACACAGTTGTGGTCGAAAACCTACAACCCGGTGCTGTACTGGATCGTAATCCTGTCGACGAGCACGGCGGGCACCACAATGTCTGACTTTATGGATCGTACCCTGGGCCTTGGGTACGCTTCTGGTTCGATGATCCTGATTGTGCTGTTGCTGATGATCTTTGCCCTCTGGCACTTGAGCGGCGATTCGTTGAACGTGAACAAGGTCCAGACCCCGCGTGGCGAGCTGTTTTACTGGGTCGCCATCCTGCTCTCCAACACCTTGGGCACGGCGCTGGGGGATTTCCTCGCCGATGACTCGGGGCTGGGCTTTGCCGGGGGCGCCATGTTGATCGGCGCGAGCATCCTGCTGGTGGTGGCGCTCAAGTACTGCACGACGGTTTCGTCGGTGGTGTTGTTCTGGGTCGCGTTTGTACTGACCCGTCCCTTTGGTGCGACCCTTGGGGACTTCCTGACCAAACCCCATGAAAAGGGCGGCCTGGACTTTGGCACCGTTGGCTCGTCGGCGGTGTTGGCGGCGGTGCTGCTGGTGATGATCGCCGGCGCCTGGTATGTACAGCGCAGGGATAGCCGCCAGCCGGTGGCAGAGCTTTCCTGACACGATGAAAAAAGGGGCCATGTCATTGGCTGACATGGCCCCTTTTTTACACCAGGCGAACGGTCAGTCCGTGGTAATCCGCGAGTGCTTGCGGGTGTCTTTCATGGTGATGTAGACCAGCAACGACACGGCAATACACGCCGTCACATACCAGTAGTAGCCGGTTTCCATGCCGATACTCTTGAACCACAGGGCGATGTATTCAGCGGTACCGCCGAAGATCGACACAGTCAGCGCGTAAGGCAGGCCTACACCCAGTGCGCGGATTTCGGTAGGGAACAGTTCGGCCTTCACCACGGCATTGATCGAGGTGTAGCCGCTGACGATGATCAGCGCCGCCATGATCAGGAAGAACGCGCCCCACCAGGTCTGCACGGTGTGCAGGGTGGTGAGGATCGGTACGGTGAATAGCGTCCCGAGGATACCGAAGGCGATCAGGATCGGCCGGCGACCGATCTTGTCCGACAGGCCGCCGACGATCGGTTGCAGGCACATGAACAGGAACAGTGTGGCTGCAGAAATGGTGGTGGAGTCGGAAATGCTCATGCCGACGGTGTTCACCAGGTACTTCTGCATGTAGGTGGTGTAGGTGTAGAAGGCCAGGGTGCCGCCCATGGTCAGGCCGACCACGGTCATCAGTTCCTTGGGGTGGCGCATCAAGGTGCGCATGGCGCTTTCCTTGGCTTTTTCCTTCTTGGTGAACGATTCGGTTTCTTCCATGCCGCGTCGCAGGTACAGCGCTACGACCGCACACAGGGCGCCAATGGCGAACGGGATACGCCAGCCCCAGGCGTACAGTTGTTCGGTAGTCAGGGTTTGTTGCAGCACGATCAGCACGCCGAGGGCTATGAGCTGGCCGGAGATCAGGGTCACGTACTGGAAGCTGGAGTAGAAACCACGACGTTCTTTGGTCGCCATCTCGCTGAGGTAAGTGGCTGAGGTGCCGTATTCGCCGCCGACCGACAGGCCCTGCAGCAAACGGGCAAATACCAGCAGGATCGGCGCGCCGATGCCGATGACTTCATAGCCAGGGCTCAGTGCAATCAGCAATGAGCCGAAGCACATTAGGTAGACCGAGGCCATCAAGGCCTTTTTACGCCCGACTTTGTCAGCGTAGAGGCCCATCAACCAGCCGCCAATCGGGCGCATCAAAAAGCCCACGGCGAAGATCGCGGCGGTGTTGAGCAGTTGGGCAGTGGTGTCGCCTTTGGGGAAGAAGGCTTTGGCGAAGTACAGCGAGAAGGCGGCGTAGACGTACCAGTCGTACCACTCGACCATGTTGCCGACCGATCCGCTGAAGATCGACTTGATCCGGCTGGAGGTAGTGCGTTCTTTTGCCGGCACGGCAGCCGACCCCAGAGGCAGGGAATTGGAGTTATCCATTGAAGGATCCTTCATGTCATTGTTTTTGTGGAGCGCGCGTCAGCGCAGCCTGGTTGGGGCTATAGCAGGAGCTGTGCCAATTGGCTGAAGGCCCGTTCTAGAAGGGTGTAGGAATTTTTTTGAGCGGAAAGCCGCTGATGTTTTTTTGGTGGTGAGCGGAAATCCGCTTATGGCGGTTGTCCTCATGAGCCCCCTCAATCCATCGCAAGAAACATCTCCCGGGTCAGCCCATGCCGCTGCATCTTTTCATTGAAGGTGCGCCGTGGCAGTTGCAGCTCGGCCAGCACGGCCTTGATATCGCCTTTATGCCGGGTCAATGCGGCTTTCAGGCAGTGGGCCTCGAACGCTTCCTGCTGCGCGGCCAGGGATTGCCCTGCCTCGATACCTTCCGGCTCCGGTTCACCCAGGCCCAGCACCTGGCGTTCGGCAACGTTGGCCAACTCGCGCACGTTGCCCGGCCAGTCATGGCTCAGCAGCCGCCCCAGTTGCGGCCCGCTGAGTGGCGCGGCATCCCGGCCCAGGCGCTCGGCGGCGCTCTGGGTGAAGTGTTCGAACAGTAGCGGAATGTCTTCGCGGCGCTCGCGCAACGGCGGCAGGCGCAATTGCGCAACGGTCAGGCGATAAGCCAGGTCTTCACGAAAGCGGCCGGCGCGGGCTTCGTCCAGCAGGTCGGGCTTGGTCGCGGCGATGATGCGCAGGTCCACCTTGATGCTCTGGTTGGAGCCCAGGCGTTCGAGTTTCTGCTCCTGCAGCACCCGCAGCAGCTTGACCTGCTGGGCCAGGGGCATGCTTTCGATCTCGTCGAGAAACAGCGTGCCGCCGTCGGCGTACTCCAGTTTGCCGATGCGCTTGCCCTGGGCGCCGGTGAAGGCGCCGCTTTCATGGCCAAACAGTTCGGCTTCAAACAGTTGCTCGGGGATCGCCGCACAGTTGAGGGCGACAAACGGCTTCTTCGCCCGGGGGCCGAAGTCGTGCAGGCAACGGGCGACCAACTCCTTGCCGCTGCCGGTTTCGCCACGGATCAGTACGTTAACCGGCAGGGTCGCCAAATCCAGGACTTGGCGTCGCAACGTTTGCAGGCTGCGGGACACCCCCAGCAGGCTCGATTCGAGCTTGGCCCGATGATCGGCCTGTTGGTGCAGGCGGCGGTTTTCCAGGATCAGGCCGCGCTTGTCCAGGGCTCGGCGCAGGCCGGCGAGCAGGGCGTCGGGGCTGAAGGGCTTTTCGAGGAAGTCGTAGGCGCCGTCGCGCATGGCTTCGACGGCCATGGGGACGTCGCCATGACCGGTCAGCAGGATCACCGGCAGGTCGGCATCGCGTCGTTGCACCTCGGCCAGCAGCTCCAGGCCACTGAGGCCCGGCATGCGCACGTCACTGAGAATCACCCCGGGGAAATCCCTGGGCAGGTGAGCCAGGCAGTCCTCGGCACGGCTGAACAGTTGCACCTCAAAACCAGAGAGGCTCAGCCACTGTTCGACGGCCGTGCGGATGCTGGCCTCGTCATCAACCACGATCACCGCGTTCAGCATAGGTCCGGCGCCTCCAGCGCAATGGGCAGGGTCAGGGTGAAGACGGCGCCGTCGCCGTGGTTGGCAGCACTCAAGCGTCCCCCCAGTTCATGCACGATAGCGTAGGACACCGCCAACCCGAGCCCGAGGCCGTCACCCACCGGTTTGGTGGTGAAGAACGGGTCGAACACATTATTCAGGTGTTCCTCGGCAATGCCGCCGCCGCTGTCGCTCACACTCAAGTGCCACAGTTGTTGATCGGCATGCAGGCGGATTTCCAGGCGTTTGTGCGGCGCGTTGGCCATGGCATCGAGGGCATTGCGCAACAGGTTGATCAGCACTTGTTCGAGGCGAATGGCATCACCACGCACCCAGGCTGGGCGGGTCAGGTCGAGCACGATGCTGATGGCTTCGTCGCGCAGGCGGGCGTCGAGCAAATGCAGGGACTGGTCGACCACGGTCGCCAGGTCCAGGCGTTCGCGCAGGCCGCTGGGGCTTTTGCGGGCGAAGGTCTTGAGGTGGCCAGTGAGGCCTGCCATGCGGGTGAGCATATCGTCCAGGGGCGTCAGCGCCTGGTAAGCGTCATCGATGCGCCCGTGATCGAGCAGCAGGCGCAAGGTGGCCAGTTGCATGCGCTGGGCAGTCAGTGGCTGGTTGATTTCATGGGCCAGGGCCGCAGACATCTGTCCCAGTGCTGCCAGCTTGGCCGATTGCACCAGGCCATCCTGGGCGGTGCGCAAGGCCTGGGTGCGCTCTTCCACCAGGCGCTCCAGTTCTTCGCGGCTGCGCTGGCGCAAACGGGCCAGGCGCCAGCGTTGGGTCAGGAACAACAGCAGGAACACCAGTGCCAGCCACAGGCCGGCGGCGGCGAGCCCAGCATTACGCTGATCTTCAAAGGCGACCTGGGGTTTGCGCAGTAAGTGCAGGGTCCAGCCTTCGGCTTTGAGGGGCAGGGATTCCCAGATGTAGTTGGCGTTGCCTGCGGGGCCGGCCACACGCACCAGGTGACTGTTTTCGTCAAAACGCTGCAAGGTCTGAGTGTCCAGGGGCAGCAGTTGTTTCTTGTCGTATTGGCGCGTGGCCTTGAGCTCAGCCAGATCGTTGGCCGACAGCGGGCGCAGGTTGCGGTAACGCCATCCGGGTTTATTGGCGATAAATACAATGCCCCGTGCATCACTGACCAGCAGCAGGTCATCGCCCTGGGCCCACTCGCGTTCCAGTTCCGGGAACTCCAGCTTGACCACCATGGCGCCAATGAACTGCTCCTGCTCATCCACTACCGCGCTGGAAAGGAAATACCCCGGGATCCCGGTGGTCACCCCCACCGCATAAAAACGCCCGGTGCCCTGGCTGCGGGTCTGGCTGAAGTAGGGGCGAAACGCATAGTTGTGGCCGACATAGCTGCTGGGCAGGCGCCAGTTACTGGCAGCCACGGCCAGCCCGGTACGGTCCATCAATTCCAGGGTCGAAGACTGCGCGGCGCCGTTGATACGTTCCAGCTTGTGGTTGAGCACGTCCTGGGTCGCCGGATCCAGTGGGCCTTTCAAGGCGCGGATCATTTCCGAATCCAGGGCCAGCACGGCGGGCAGGGCGCGGTAACGTTCGATCAGGGTGTGCAAGGAGTTGGCATACAGTGCCAACTGCTGGTTCGCGCGCCCGGCATCGTCCACCAGTGACTGGCGTTCGGCCTGGCGGATGGCCACGCTGGCCGCCAGGACGGCACCGGCAATAATCAGCAGGGAGTAGAAGGTCAGACGCAATGGGCGAGGGATCGCGATCATACGAGAATGAGCAGCTGCAGTAGGGGGCGAGCACCATAACATGTGCCGCTTGGATCTTGTGGCGAACGGGCTGGTGTGACAGCTGGGCTTGTGTGGGAGAGGGCTTACTCGCGAAAGCAGTGTGTCATTCAACGCATCCAGCGCCTGATTCAGCGCTTTCGCGAGCAAGCCCGCTCCCACATGACTGCGTTTGCAGCGACCACAAAAAAGGCGACTGCGGCATGGAGCCACAGTCGCCTTTTATCCTTGCTGGGAGGTGCTTACTGCACTTCTACCGCCAGGCTCTCACTGATCTTTTGCTGCCAGATGGCAGGACCTGTGATGTGTACCGACTCACCGTTGCTGTCGACTGCAACAGTCACCGGCATGTCTTTGACGTCGAACTCGTAGATCGCTTCCATGCCCAGTTCGGCGAACGCCACCACACGCGACTTCTTGATGGCTTGCGCCACCAGGTAAGCCGCGCCGCCGACGGCCATCAGGTACACGGCCTTGTGGTCCTTGATTGCTTCGATGGCGGTCGGGCCACGCTCGGATTTGCCGATCATGCCCAGCAGGCCAGTCTGTTCAAGGATCTGGCGGGTGAACTTGTCCATCCGCGTAGCAGTGGTCGGGCCAGCCGGGCCAACCACTTCTTCGCGCACCGGATCGACCGGGCCGACGTAGTAGATGAAACGACCCTTGAGGTCGACCGGCAGGGTTTCGCCCTTGTTCAGCATCTCGACCATGCGCTTGTGCGCTGCGTCGCGACCGGTGAGCATCTTGCCGTTGAGCAGCACGGTTTCGCCCGGTTTCCAGCTCTGCACATCTTCCGGGGTCAGGGTGTCGAGGTTGACCCGACGCGCCGACGGGCCGGCTTCCCAGACGATTTCCGGGTAGGCGTCCAGAGGTGGCGCTTCCTGGGCAACCGGGCCGGAACCGTCGAGCACAAAGTGCGTGTGACGGGTGGCAGCGCAGTTGGGGATCATGCACACCGGCAGGGAGGCGGCGTGGGTCGGGTAGTCCATGATCTTCACGTCGAGCACGGTGGTCAGGCCACCCAGGCCCTGGGCACCGATGCCCAGTTGGTTGACCTTCTCGAACAGCTCCAGGCGCATCTCTTCGATACGGTTGGACGGGCCGCGCTTTTTCAGCTCGTGAATGTCGATGGATTCCATCAACACTTCCTTGGCCATCACTGCGGCTTTCTCGGCGGTGCCGCCGATGCCGATGCCGAGCATGCCCGGTGGGCACCAGCCGGCGCCCATGGTCGGAACGGTCTTGAGCACCCAGTCGACGATCGAGTCGGACGGGTTGAGCATGGCCATTTTCGACTTGTTCTCGGAACCGCCACCCTTGGCCGCCACGTCCACTTCCACGGTGTTACCCGGGACGATGGAGTAGTGGATCACCGCAGGGGTGTTGTCCTTGGTGTTCTTCCTGCTACCTGCCGGGTCGGCGAGGATCGAGGCCCGCAGGACGTTTTCCGGCAGGTTGTAGGCGCGACGCACGCCTTCGTTGATCATGTCGTCCAGGCTCATGGTGGCGCCATCCCAGCGCACGTCCATGCCGACACGGACGAACACGGTGACGATCCCGGTGTCCTGGCAGATCGGGCGGTGGCCGGTGGCACACATGCGCGAGTTGATCAGGATCTGGGCCATGGAGTCACGGGCTGCCGGCGATTCTTCGCGCAGATAGGCCTCGTGCATCGCCTGGATGAAGTCAACGGGGTGGTAGTAGGAAATGAATTGCAGGGCGTCGGCAACGCTCTGAATCAGGTCGTCTTGCTTGATCACGGTCATGAGTCGCGCTCCTCTATAAGGGAACATTCAATAAAGGTGGCTTCAGTGTTGCGTCGGTCGGCTGAAGCCACCTTTCCAAGGCACGCCAAGTGGTGCAGGCGCGACGCTAAAAAGGCGCGGCAGTATAACCCGGCGCGGTGGCCGATACACCCGACGATGGTCACGAATGGCTGGCTCGATTTAGCTGTAGGAGCGAGCTTGCTCGCGAAAAACGTGAATCTGGTGGGTTTCGTCAGGCAGCCCGCGCTATCGTTAGCGACATTCGCGAGCAAGCTCGCTCCTACAGTTGAAGAGTTTTATGCCTGAACTGCACGTCGGCGCACGCCACTGGTCGGTTTCCACCGGCAGCAATCTGCTGGATGCCTTGAACCAGGCCGGTGTGGCCGTTCCCTACAGCTGCCGCGCCGGAAGTTGCCACGCTTGCCTGGTGCGGTGCCAGGGTGAGGTCGAGGACAAGCAGCCCGATGCCTTGAGCCCGGCACAACGCCAGGACGGTTGGCGCCTGGCCTGCCAGTGCCAGGTCACGGGTGACGTGCAGGTTGAAGCCTTTGACCCCTTGCGCGATGGTGCAGCGGCAACGGTACTGAGCGCGGACTGGTTGAGCCCGACGGTGCTGCGCCTGCGCCTGCAACCGGAGCGTGGGCTGCGTTATCGGGCCGGCCAGCACCTGGTGTTGTGGGCGGGTACGGTGGCGCGGCCATATTCCCTGGCCAGCCTGCCCCAGGACGATCCGTTCCTGGAGTTCCACCTTGATTGCCGCTTGCCCGGCGAGTTCAGTGATCTTGCTCGGCAGCTACAGGCCGGTGATCAACTGCGCCTGGGCGAACTGCGCGGCGGGGCGTTGCACTACGATCCGGACTGGCAATCCCGGCCGCTGTGGCTGCTGGCATCCGGCACCGGCCTGGCCCCCTTGTGGGGCGTGTTGCGCGAAGCCTTGCGCCAGGATCACCAGGGCGCCATCCGCGTGATTCACCTGGCTCATGATACGGGCGCGCATTATCTGGCCGAACCCCTGGCCCAGCTTGCCGCCAGCCATGACAACCTCACCGTCGAGCTGTGGACAGCGGCGCAGTTGGCCGGTGCTTTGGCGCAACTGCGGCTTGTTTCCCGGCAAACCCTGGCCTTACTCTGCGGGCATCCCGACAGTGTCGAGGCCTTTTCCAAGCGCCTGTTCCTGGCGGGCCTGCCGCGTAATCAACTGCTGGCCGATGTGTTCCTGCCCCGTGGTTGAGCGCTGATTCCAATCTGCGAGACTCACCATGACCGATGCCATTGTGCTGCAACGTGACCGTGGGCTGCTGATTCTGCAGCTCAATCGCCCCGACAAGAAAAACGCCCTGACCCGCGCCATGTACCATCAGTTGGCCGAGGCGTTGGAGCAGGCTGATGCTGATAACACGGTCAATGCGGTACTGATCCAGGGCAGCAGCGAGTGTTTTACCGCCGGCAACGACATTGGCGATTTCTTGCAACAACCGCCTACGGACCTGGACAGCCCACCGTTCCTCTTCATGAAAAGCCTGCTTAATTGCCGCAAACCTGTGATCGCTGGCGTGGCCGGTGCTGCGGTGGGCATTGGCACGACGCTGTTGCTGCATTGCGACCTGGTGTATGTCAGCCGCGATGCCCGGTTGCGCATGCCGTTCGTCAACCTGGGGCTGTGCCCGGAGTTTGGCTCCAGCCTGATCCTGCCGCGTTTGCTTGGGCATGCGAAGGCTGCCGAATTGTTGCTGCTGGGCGAAGGATTCAGCGGCGAGCAAGCAGCGCAGTGGGGCATTGCCACACAAGCGCTGGACAGTGGCGAAGCCGCGCTGGCCAAGGCGCGGGAGGTGGCCGAGCGTTTCGAGAGCCTGGCGCCGGGCGCGGTGCAGATCAGCAAACAGTTGATGAAGAGCGTTGATCGCGAGCAGTTGCGCCAGGTGATCGAGGAGGAGGGCGCGCTGTTTACCCAGCGGTTGAGGTCGCCGGAGGCGATTGCGGCGTTGTCGGGGTTTATTGCCCAGCGCTGAAATCGAAGTGGCTGGACTGACGCTTTCGCGGGCAAGCCCGCTCCCACATGGGGATGCATTTCAAGTGTGGGAGCGGGCTTGCCCGCGAAAGCGCCAGTGCAACCACCACCTCACCCTGATTAGAAATGCAAAAGGCCCTGTCACTCACATGACAGGGCCTTTGCTTTCAGCAGGTCACTCAGACCATCTTGTCGCCAACATGCAGGATCTTCATGCCGTTGGTGCCACCGATGGTGTGATAGCTGTCACCTTTGGTCAGGATCACCCAATCGCCTTTCTCCACAACGCCACGCTTGAGCAGTTCGTCGATGGCAGCCTGGCTGACTTGCTCAGGCGGCAGGGACGCCGGGTCGAACGGTACGGTGTACACGCCACGGAACATGGCCGCACGGGCCTGGGTTTCGCGGTGCGGGGAGAACGCGTAGATCGGGATCGAGGAGCGGATACGCGACATGATCAACGGCGTGTAGCCACTTTCGGTCAAGGCGATGATCGCCTTTACACCCGGGAAGTGGTTGGCGGTGTACATGGCGGCCAGGGCGATGCTCTGGTCGCAGCTTTCGAACACTTTGCCGATGCGGTGGCTGGAGGTCTTGCTGGTCGGGTGCTTTTCGGCGCCGACACAGATACGCGCCATGGCCTGGACCGCTTCCAGCGGGTACGGGCCGGCCGCACTTTCCGCCGAGAGCATCACGGCGTCGGTGTAGTCGAGCACGGCGTTGGCCACGTCGGACACTTCGGCACGGGTGGGCATCGGGTTCTGGATCATCGACTCCATCATCTGGGTCGCCACGATCACCGCTTTATTGTGGCGACGAGCGTGCAGGATGATTTTCTTCTGGATGCCGATCAGCTCAGCATCACCGATTTCCACGCCGAGGTCGCCACGGGCAACCATCACTGCGTCGGATGCCTTGATCAGGCCGTCGAGGGTTTCGTCGTCGGCCACGGCTTCGGCGCGCTCGATCTTCGCCACCAGCCAGGCGGTACCGCCGGCCTCGTCGCGCAGTTGGCGGGCGTATTCCATGTCGGCGGCGTCGCGTGGGAAGGACACGGCGAGGTAGTCCACTTCCATTTCGGCGGCGAGCTTGATGTCAGCCTTGTCTTTTTCAGTCAGGGCTGGCGCGGTCAAGCCACCACCACGACGGTTGATGCCTTTGTGGTCGGACAGCGGGCCGCCGATGATCACGGTGCAGTTCAGCTCGGTGACGGTGGCGGTGTCGACGCGCATGACCACTCGGCCATCGTCCAGCAGCAGTTCGTCGCCGACGCCGCAATCCTTGACCAGGTCCGGGTAGTCGATACCCACGACTTGCTGGTTGCCTTCGGTCAGCGGATGGCTGGTGGAGAAGGTGAACTTGTCACCGATCTTCAGCTCGATGCGCTTGTTGGCGAATTTGGCGATCCGGATCTTCGGACCTTGCAGGTCACCCAGCAGCGCGACGAAGCGGCCATGCTTGGCGGCGATGTCACGTACCAGCTTGGCGCGAGCCTTGTGCTCGTCCGGGGTGCCGTGGGAGAAGTTCAGACGGGCAACGTCCAGGCCAGCCAGAATCAGCTGTTCGAGGACTTCCGGCGAGTTACTGGCCGGGCCAAGGGTGGCGACGATTTTGGTACGACGGACGGACATGCACGGACTCCTGAGTTCTAGCGCTGGGGAAGGCTACTATGCTCTTTGGCTGTAGTCATTGTTCGTTTGCACTACTTATTATCGATTCGCTTGTTTTCACTCTAAGGAGCGGGACGAACAACCCTGAAGATTTTCGCCCAAGGGTCGATACACTGCTCAAGACAGGAGAACACCCCATGCGAGTTTTGATCATTGCTGCCCTGGCCGTCAGTGTTGTCGGCTGTACCCGTTGGTCGATGGACCATCATTTGAACAATGCCTACCGTGCCTACAACGTAGGCGACTGCGAACGGGTCACGTTGGAGTTGTCCCAGGTCGACCGTGAAAGCCGCTCCCGTCGCTACGTGCAGCCGGAGGTCTCGATGCTGCGTGGGCAGTGCCTGGAGCGGCAGAAGTTGTTTGTGGACGCGGTGCAGACCTATCAGTTCATCATCAGCCAATACCCGGCGAGCGAATACGCGTTCCGCGCTCGCGCACGCCTGGACACGCTGCAACAACTGGGGCATTACCCCGGTGCAAGCCCGGCACGAGCACGCCCAGCAGCCTTGTAATGACATTTGTCATTTCATAGCTGGCCTCTTGCCAGAGTTAGGCTATTCTTTGGATGTCCGTTTGTACAACTTTCAAGTCAAACAGATATAAAACCCGAGTTTCGGCGCAGCTAACGTGATGTCGTACCGAGATCCAGGGAGAGCGGGGCGTTGCAGGCAGCGCTCCGACCCGTATCACAGGAGCGGCCAGAGTCATGGCCATTGGACGGCGATCTCAGCATGTTTACCGACCGACGAATTGAGCGGCATCAATTGCCCGGCTTTTTACAGGTATTCAACCGCTTCACGGATAAGCCCATCGGTTACTTGGGCAACATCTCCAGTGAAGGGCTGATGCTGATCAGCCAATTACCCATGATGGTCAACGTGGATTTTGAGCTGCGCTTGAAAATCCCCGGACCTGAGGGGGATATGCATGCCATTGATTTTACGGCCACTTGCCTGTGGAGTCGTGAAGATATTAACCCCCTACATTACGATTCGGGGTTCATCCTGCTGCAGGCACCCGCCGAGTACGGGCAACTGATGGTCGCGTTGTTGCAGTACTTCAGTTTTTACCCCTTGCAGACTTCGGCCTAGCGCCATACGCCCTTCATAGCACGCCGGCTTTTTTCCAACCCAGGTAACGGGTGACCAGGTCGGCTCCCAGGTCCGAGGGGTGGGCATCCAGCACCGCCAGGCCCTGCGCTTTCAGGCGGTCATGCAGTTCTTCCCGGGCATTGAGGTAGTCGACACTGCCACAGTAGGCCAGCGCTTGCGGTAGGGTTTGCACGGGGGCCTGGCGCACTTGATCCAGCACTTCTTCGCGCAGGCTCGCGACCAATACCCGATGCTGGCGACCGATGCGCTTGACTGCGGTAAGCAGATCCTCGTCGTCTTCATCACGCAGGTTGGTCACGACAATCACCAGCGCCCGGCGTTTCTGGCGGGCCAGCAGTTGATTGGCCGCGCCCTGGTAGTCAACGGCTCGTCGGGTGGTGTCCAGGTCGTATACCGCGTTGAGCAACTGGTTCAATTGGCCACTGCCCTTGACCGGCGCCAGGTAGCGCGGCTGGTCGCTGGCGAAGGTACACAGGCCCACGGCATCGCCCTGGCGCAAGGCTACATAGCTGAGCAGCAGGCAGGCGTTGAGGGCGTGGTCGAAATGCGACAGTTCGCCGTCCTGGCTACGCATCCTCCTGCCGCAATCGAGCATGAAGACAATCTGCTGGTCGCGTTCATCCTGGTATTCCCGGGCAATCGGCGTGCGTTGCCGTGCGGTAGCCTTCCAGTCGATCTGGCGCAGGCTGTCACCCTCGCGAAACTCCCGCAGTTGATGAAACTCCAGGCCCAGGCCGCGACGCTGGCGCTGGCGTACACCCAGTTGGCTGAGCCAGTTATCCACGGCGAGTAACTGAGCACCGTACAGGCGGGCAAAATCCGGATAGACCCGTGTGGCATCCTTGACCGGCACCTGGCGTTTTGCTGTCCACAATCCCAGGGGGCTGGGCAGGTGCACCTCACAGCGTTCGAAGCTGAAATGCCCGCGGCTCAAGGGTCGCAGGCGGTAGCCCAGGTCACTGTGCTCACCGGGGCGCAGGGCGATGGACTGCGGCAGGTTTTGCATGCTCAATCCATCCGGTACGTGATCAAACACCTTCAGGATCAGCGGCTGTGGATAGTCATGCTCCAGGGTAATCCGCACCTCGCTCCAGCGCCCCAAAGCCAGGCTGCCCGGCATCTGCCGGCGCAGGCGTGGCGAGGGGCGGCGCTTGAGGCGGGCCGCATCGAGCAATGTCAGCAACAACAGCGCCAGGAGCAGGCCCCAGGCCACGGAGTGCAGGGTGACCGGCACCTTGAATTGCAGGGCCATGGCCGTTCCGAGGGCGATGTTCAGACCCAGCAACACCGCGAGCCAGGCCAGCAACAGGCGAGTGGGTCTCATGGGCAGGTCACTGGCGGGGTGCCGACACTTGGTCGAGCAGTTGGGTCAGCACCTGATCCACTTCCAGCCCTTCGATATCCAGCTCCGGGGCGATGCGTACCCGATGGCGCAACACCGCTAGCGCGCAGCTCTTGATGTCGTCCGGGGTCACGAATTCGCCACCGCGCAGCAGGGCGCGGGCGCGGGCACCACGGACCAGGGCGATGGAGGCCCGCGGTCCGGCGCCAAGGATCAGGCCGGGCCAGGTGCGGGTGGTGCGGGCCAGGCGTACGGCGTAGTCGAGTACCTGCTCATCCAGGGCCAGCTCACTGGCGACCTGCTGTAACAGCAGCACATCATTGGCCTGGAGCACGGTGCGCAGAGGCTGTACGTCGAGCATGTCGGCGCGGGATGAACGGGTCACTTCACGCACCATATCCAGCTCTTGCTGCGCGTTCGGGTAGTCCATGCGCACCTTGAGCATGAACCGGTCGAGTTCGGCCTCAGGTAGCGGGTAAGTGCCTTCCTGCTCGATGGGGTTCTGGGTGGCCAGCACCATAAAGGGTTGGCCGATAGGCAAGGCTTCGCCCTCAAGGGTGACCTGGCGTTCCTGCATGGCTTCGAGCAAGGCGGCCTGGGTTTTCGCCGGGGCCCGGTTGATCTCGTCCGCCAGTAGCAGGTGGGTGAACAACGGCCCTTTGCGCAGCTTGAACTGTTCGGTGTGCAAGTCGTACACGGCATGACCTGTGACATCGCTGGGCATCAGGTCCGGGGTGAACTGGATACGTGCGAAGTCGCCGTCAAAGCAGCGGGCCAGGGCGCGTACCAGCAAGGTCTTGCCCAGGCCGGGAACGCCTTCGAGCAGTACATGGCCGCCGGCGATCAGCGCAGTCAGTACGTCATCGATCACCGCATCCTGGCCAATCACCGCCTTGCGCAATTCGGTGCGCAGCGCTTGGGCCAACTGGGTGGCCCGCCCGGTGTCGAGGGTGTTGGATAAGTCCACTGGAGAGTCGCTCATAGGGCATTCCTGAGAGTTTGCAGGCAGGCCACCTGGCGGCTGAAGTCGGCGCTGGAAAGCCGCTTTGCCGGGAGTGGGCCGAGGGCCTGGCTGATAATTGAAGCGGGTTGACGGGTCAGGCGTTCAAGGGCCTGCCATTGTCCGGCGGTATCCAGTTGCTCGAATCCGGGGTGGCGGCGGCGCGCGGTGCGCTGGATATCGCGCTGCAAGGCTTGCAGCAGGCTGTTTTGCCCGCTGCGGCGCAGCAGGAAGTCGGCACTGGCATTCAGGTGTTCCAGCAATTGGCGGCGGGCTTTCGGGGCCGGCGCCTGGATGGGCCCTTGGCGTACTCCGGCGCGCCACAACCCCAGCAGAATCAAGGCGGCGAGTGCCACCAGGGCCTGGGGGAAATAACGCAGCAACAGGCTGAACAGATTCTCGACATCAGTATTGGACAGCAGGGTGACATCGCTGCCCTGGGTCAGGTACCACAGTAGCCAGGCGTTGTCGTGCAAGCCGATGGCCGGGATTTTCCACAGCTCGCTGTCGGTGATCACGGTCACCCGACCGTGCCCGAGATTGAGTTGCATCAGGTGGCTGGACTTGGCGCTGTTGGCCGAAAACTGTGCAAGGTGCCTGGGGTCGATGAGGTTGAAATCCGTGTCGAAACTGAAAAACGCCGGTGCGGTTTCGTTATCGACATAGAGCCGTGTCAGGTCCGGTTTCTTGCCCTTGCGAGCGGGAGCCGGCTGGTCGAAATCATCGCTGAAGGCCTGGCGCAACTGCAGTCGATCGAGCAGCAGGTCGCCGCTGTCCTGGGTTTCTTCATCCCAGATGGCTTCGGCCACCAGCAGCAGATGGCCGCCGGCCTTGGTCCACTCCAGCAGTTGTTCAACCTGGCGTGGGGTCATGTTACTGCGCTCGCTGAGCAACAGCAGGCTGCTGCCTTTGGCGGGCAGGGTGGCCAAGCGCTCCAGGTTTTGGGCGTGCTCGACGGCCAGGCCTTGCTGGCTGAGGAAATGTTCCGCCGCCAGGTAGGGATTGGCCTGGGCTTCGGGGGATGGGCCGCGATCGACGACTTCCTCATAGGGGATCGCCTTGTGCCAGGCGTAGAAGCCTCCTGCCGTCAGCAGGCACGCCAGGATCAACCCGAGCCAGATCAGCAGCCGGTTCATTGCGCGGCCTCGCTGTTGAACAAGCTGCGCCAATGGGTGCAGAGCTGTTGTTGGGCCAGGGGCGTCGGTACGCGATGGCCATAGGCGAGATTTTGCCAGTGCCGGGTCAGGTCGTCGCTGAACGCCAGCAGTTGTGGATGTTGCAAATGGCGCACGTGTTCCAGGACCTGACCTTCGGTGTCGGCGTTTTTCAGTGGCAGGTTGAAGTCATGCAGCAGCCGGCTAAGCAGGCCGCGATACAGCAGGCCAAGGGCTTCACGGGGTTGCGTGGCCCAGAGTTGCTCGGCGGCACTGGCGATATCGTCGGGCAAGGTTTCCACACCCATGTCCAGGCCGAATAGTTGTGACGGCATCGGTTGCGTTGGCGTGGGGCGGGCTGCGCGGCGACGGCTGACAAAGGCGTGCAACCAGTCGCGATAGCGCCAGGCGACCAGGCCAATACCTGCGATCAGCAGGCCCCACAACAGCACCTCCATGACGAGTGCCAGGGACTTGAATGTGTCGCTGTTGAGCTTTTTGAATAAGGACTCAAGCCAGGCAGGCAGCCGTGCATCACCTGTGGGCTTGGCTTTGTCGGTGGTCTTGTCCTCGCCAAAACGGTAGCGGGTAACGGTCTCTGGGTTCTTGAAGGGGGGGTGTTCCAGCAGGCGCTTGATCGCCTGGCTGGCGGCGGGCGTACTCAACGGTTTCGCGGGCTGGGGTTGATCGGCCATGGCGTGGGGTGTTGGCGGGACCACCAGCAGGCCGACAGCCAGCAGCAGGACGGCCACTGCCGATCCCAGGCGCTGGCGCAAACGGCGGAACACCAATTCCAGGTCCCAGGCTTCAAGCACGGTACGCCGGTTCAGGTAGAGGCTGAATCCACACGCCACATAGATTGGCTCCCAGAGCACCAGAATCAGGGCGTAGAAGGCATTGCTCAGGTGTTCCAGCCAGAGCCAGTCCTGGCTGCTGGCCAGCGCCAGTTGCTGCCAGTCCCAGTCCAGCTCTACCTGTTGTGGCAGGAAGAGGTAGAACAGCGCCATCAAGCCAATCCACAGGGCTGTTTCCAGGTGTATGCCGATCAGCGTCAGCCAGCGTGCAGCGCCGGCATTACGTTGTTGCAGCACTCCCAACCGCTGTTGGCGGGCCTGGCCTGCGAGGCCTTCAAGTTGCACCACGGGCATGACAAAGCTGCGACTGAGGCTAAAGCGTCTCCAGGTCAGGCTGGCCAGCAGTTGCCCCTTGAGCAGGCGCGGCCATTGGCGCAGCGCTTGCTTGAGGGTGGGTGTCTCGCCAAATAGCGCCTTGGACAGGATATACAGCGGCAGGCGCTCAAAGGCGGGTTTCAGCCACCAGAACACCAGCACGGCTACAGACGGGTAGTCCCACAGTACAAGGCTGATCAGGGCAAAGATCGGCAGGCTCACCAAGGCCCAACTGCTCATCAATAGCACACGGTGCTCACGGGCCAGCAATACCCCCAGGTCCATGGCCTCCCATGTGGAGCGAGGGCGGATCACCACGCTGGCGTCACTCAGGCGCATGACGACTCCTGCCGGCGAACAGCAGATAGGCGATCACCATCGCCCAGAGCGTGGCGCCCACCAGGTATTTCCCCCAAGGCTCCACGGCGGTTGTGGAGGACCAATAGGCTTCTATAAAGGCGGCAATCAGCAGGAATACAATCACCCCACAGATCATTTGCACGCTTTTACGGGCGGCCAGCCGCAGGGCTTCACCCCGGGGCAGCGCACCCGGTGCGATCAAGGCCCAGCCCAATTGCAGGCCAGCCGCGCCGGCCAGGGCGATGGCCGTCAGTTCAAAGGCACCATGGCCGATGACAAAGGACCAGAAGGTTTGCCCGTAGCCGATTTCTGTCAGGTGCCCGGCGATGGCGCCGATCATCAGGCCATTGAAAAACAGGAAAAACACGCTGCCCAGGCCAAACAGCAAGCCGCCGGCGAAGGTCTGGAAGGCGATGCCGATGTTGTGCATGACGTAGTAGCCGAACATCATCCAATCCTCACTCGACGCCCGCTCGGCCGCGCGCCCCAGGCGGCTGGCGTCGGGGTCGTACATGCCCTGCATCTCGGTCACTTGCTGGGGGCTGACGATGGCGTAGATCAGGTCGGGGAACAGATAGACCAGCAGCGCAATACCGATCAGGCTGCCAAAGAACAGCAGGCAGGCCACCAGCACGAAGCGCCACTGTTCGCGAACCGTGCGGGGGAAATCGGCCAGCAGGAAGCTCAGGGTCTTGGCGCCGAGTTGGCTGCGATGGCGATACAGTTGTTGATGGCCGCGCAGGGCCAGTTGTTGCAGTGGGTCTACCAGGTAGCTGCTGTAGCCGCGCTCCTGCGCCAGCGCCAGGTGTTGGCACAGGCGTCGGTAATCATGGGGGAAGTGCGTCAGGTCCTGGGTCTTGGCCTTGCCTTGTTCAAGCAGTGTCACTTGCGTGGCGAAGGCCTGCCAATGCGGCTGGTGACGGGTTTCGAACAGGCTCTGTTTCATGAAGGCCCCAGCAGGCCACGGGCCACGCCATTGAGTTGTTCCACGGCGCGTGCGGGGGAAACCTGCAGGGGCGTGGCCAGAATCGCCGCCAGCTCGTGGGTCCGTTCGGCGGAGAGATCGGCCTGGCGCTCGGCAAAACCCAGGATCGCCCGCTGCTCGTTCAGCTCAAGGGCAAAGGGCAGGCGCAATGCCGGGGCCTGGGGCACGTGTGGCCGGGCCAGGGGCTGCTCGCGATAAATCACCAGTGTCCCGGCCGCAATGTCGCCCAGGCGCTTGAAGTGGGGATGTTGCAGGCAACTGATGGCGCCGAGGAAGTAGCCGAACGGCAACATATCGACAAAGCGCAGCAGGTTGCGGATCAAGGAGGCGGACCAGCCAATGGGCGTGCCGTCATCCTGTACCACGCGCAGGCCCATGATCTGCTTGCCCGGTGAACAGCCCTGGTTAAGCACTTCGAACAGCACCATGTACCACCAACTGACGAGAAACAGCAGGATCGAGCCGAGGCCGATGCCCAGGTTGCCGAGAAACGCCAAGGCGATGAACAGGATGCCGAGGATCAGGCCGCGCAGGCCCAGGTCGAAGCCGAATGCCAGTGCCCGGGGCATCAGCCCGGCGGGGCGCAAGGGCAGGTCGATACCTTCGGGGGTCTCGATCTGGTAGCGAGTGTCCAATGGGGCGGTGGGCATTGCGTTCCCTGGCAGTGCGGCGTGGCTGGGCATGGGCAACCTCATCGGCTGGCCGGCAAGTTGAGAGGCCGATGCTAGCAGTGTCGTCGCTGGAAGTAACACCAGAAAATGCGCCAAGGTTTCACTGAATGTTTATCCAGTGCATATGGCGCTGGCCCTGGGCGGCATCCAGCGCCTAGACTTTGTCGGTCTTCAGCACAGGAATAGCCCGTGACCTCGATCTTCTGGTACGACTATGAAACCACCGGCATCAACCCACGCAGCGACCGCCCGCTGCAGGTCGCCGGGGTTCGCACCGACCTTGACCTCAATGAGATAGGGCCGCCGGTCAACCTCTATTGCCAGCCCAGCGAGGATATCCTGCCGCACCCGGCTGCGTGCATGATCACTGGCATTACCCCCGGCCAACTGGCGGAAAAAGGCCTGGCCGAAGCCGATTTCATGACGCGGGTGCATGCCGAACTGGCGGCCCCCGGCACCTGCGGCGCGGGTTACAACACCCTGCGTTTCGACGATGAAATGACCCGCTACAGTTTGTATCGCAACTTTTTCGACCCTTATGCGCGGGAATGGCAGGGCGGGAACAGTCGTTGGGACTTGATCGATGTGATGCGCACGGCTTATGCCCTGCGTCCCGACGGTATCGTCTGGCCCGAGCAGGACGGGCACGTGACCCTCAAGCTGGAGCGCTTGACGGCGGCCAATGGGATCGACCATGGCCAGGCTCACGAGGCCTTGGCCGACGTGCGTGCCACCATCGCCTTGGCGCGCCTGGTCCGGGACAAGCAACCCAAGTTGTACGAGTGGTTGTTTCAACTGCGCAGCAAGCAGCGGGTCATGGATCAAATCCGCCTGTTGCAGCCTATGGTGCATATTTCCGGGCGTTTCTCCGCCGAACGCCATTACCTGGGGGTCGTCCTGCCGCTGGCGTGGCATCCGCGCAATCGCAACGCGTTGATTGTCTGTGACCTGGGGCTCGACCCGCAGGGGTTGCTGGACCTGGATGCCGAAACCCTGCGCCAGCGTCTGTATACCCGACGCGATGAGTTGGCCGAAGGTGAGTTGCCGGTGCCGCTCAAACTAATACACATCAATCGTTGCCCGGTGGTTGCGCCGCTGAGTGTGTTGCGGGCACAAGACCAGCAGCGCTTGAATCTGGATATGAGTGAATATCAGGCCCGGGCACTGCGGCTAACTGACGCACAGGAACTTTGGCAGGATAAATTGCCAGCGATTTATGCCGAAGAAGATTTCGCTGCCAGCACCGACCCGGAGCAACAGCTCTACGATGGTTTTATTGGTGATCGGGATCGGCGGTTATGTGAACAAGTCCGGACTGCGGAGCCTGCGCAATTAGCACGCCAGCAGTGGCCTTTTGATGATCATCGTTTGCCGGAATTATTGTTTCGGTATCGTGCCCGTAACTTTGCGTACACCTTGGACGATGAAGAGCAACAACGCTGGAAACTATTCTGTCAGCAACGCTTGTCAGACGCGGATTACGGTGCGCCCAATACCCTTGAGAGTTTCAATAAAGCCAGGCTTGAATTGGACGTTAGTGCTACATCGTTTCAGCGTCAGGTACTGGATGAATGGCAGGAATATGCTGACGCTTTACGCCAGCGCCTGAGTCTGTAATCGGCACTTTATAAAAGACGGCAATAAAAAAACGCCAGCGAACTGGCGTTTTTTATTGTGTCGCGAATCAGGTGGCGACCTGGCGAGCCTTAGCCCAGCAGGGTAGCCCAGCCTTCAACCACGTCACCGCCCCACTTGGCTTTCCACTCTTTCAGAGTCTTGTGGTTGCCACCTTTGGTTTCAATCACTTCGCCGTTGTGCGGGTTTTTGTATTGCTTGACCTTGCGCGCGCGCTTGGTGCCGGTAACTTTTACCGCGCCGCGTGGTGCTTTAACTTTCGATTCCGGATCCAGCAGCGCGATGATGTCACGCAGGGATTTGGAGTACTCACCCATCAGGGTGCGCAATTTGCCTTCGAATTCCAGCTCGGTTTGCAGTTTGTCGTCTTGGGACAGGTTCTTCAAACGGGCTTGCAGCTCTTTGATAGCTTCTTCGGTGGCACGGTATTCGTTGATCAGGGACATGTGGACTACCTTATGCGGGGCGCTGAGGGACAGGGATAGTGGCCTAATAATAGTCAGACAGTTTCCCCAAGTAAACATTTAAGCTCGGTTTTATGTAATTTACTTTGCTTGTTTGTAGGGAAGGTGGGAGTGAGTGCATTATTTAGTGCGTACAAGCGGCTAAAGATATTCTCATTAAATCTTGGCTAATTGCCGTAACAGATGCTCGTGTTGACATAATGCTCAGGTAAAAACCGTACGCAGTTTAGGGGCACCGCAAGGAATCGCTCGAATAAGCGTTGAGGAATACTGCAGTTTTTCTACGGTGTCGCTAGAATGGCGGCCTTTGCGAAGTTCTGGAGTTTGCCCCTAATGCGCACTTTTCGTCTGGTGATTGCTTGCCCGGATCGGGTTGGTATCGTCGCTAAAGTCAGTAACTTTCTGGCCTCCCACAATGGCTGGATCACCGAAGCGAGTCATCACTCGGACAATCTCAGTGGTTGGTTTTTCATGCGCCACGAAATCCGGGCCGACACGCTGCCTTTTGGCCTCGAAGCGTTTCGCGAGGCGTTTGCGCCTATCGCCGAAGAGTTTTCGATGACATGGCGCATCACCGACACCGAGCAGAAAAAACGCGTGGTCCTGATGGCCAGCCGCGAATCCCATTGCCTGGCGGATTTGTTGCACCGCTGGCACAGCGACGAACTGGACTGTGAAATCGCCTGTGTGATTTCCAACCACGACGACCTGCGCAGCATGGTTGAGTGGCATGGTATTCCGTACTACCACGTACCGGTTGACTCGCAGAATAAACAGCCAGCCTTCACCGAAGTCTCGCGTCTGGTCGAGCAGCATGAAGCTGACGTAGTGGTACTGGCGCGCTACATGCAAATCCTGCCGCCAGAACTGTGCCGTGAATATGCAGGCAAGGTGATCAACATTCACCACAGCTTCCTGCCGTCGTTTGTCGGTGCCAAGCCCTATCACCAGGCGTCCTTGCGTGGCGTGAAGCTGATTGGTGCAACCTGCCACTATGTCACCGAAGAGCTGGACGCCGGTCCCATCATCGAGCAGGACGTGGTACGCGTCAGCCACAGCGACAGCATTGAAGACATGGTGCGCTTCGGTCGTGACGTCGAGAAAATGGTCCTGGCCCGTGGCTTGCGCTATCACCTGGAAGACCGGGTGCTGGTGCACGGCAACAAGACCGTGGTGTTCTGATCGACTGTTTTTAGTTGAAGCCAAAAGGGCCTGGGCGTTAAATCACCCAGGCCCTTTTTTATTGGTGTCAACTGCGAGGATCGAACGATGAGTGATCCCCTGGATAAAGCCACTTCCCGAGCACCTGCCACGTTGGGCGAGGGCTGTTTGAGCCGCTATGACCCGGATGCCCTGGGTACCGAGGATGGCACGGACTTTCCGGATGCTGCGCGATTGTGGGAGCAATTGCAGGAAGAGTCGGAGCCGCCCGACAAGCTCGACCCGGCCACAATGCCGGGCAACAAAGCAGGTTGAATGTAGGAACAGCGTGTTCGGGTTCAGATACGGAAGCTGCCCACCAGTTGTTTCAGGCGCGCCGCTTGTTGCTCCAGGTCGGAGCAGGCACGCAAGGTCGACTGCAGGTTTTCCACGCCTTCTTGATTGAGCGTATTGATTTCGGTGATATCGATGTTGATCGATTCCACCACCGAGGTCTGTTCCTCGGTAGCGGTGGCCACCGATTGGTTCATGCCGTCGATTTCACCGATACGCTGGGTCACGCTGCTCAGGCGTTCGCCTGCCAGGTTGGCGATTTCCACACTGTCGAGGCTGTGGCGCTGGCTTTCGCTCATGGTACTGACCGAGTCCCGGGCGCCGACTTGCAGCTCCTCGATCATCTTTTGCACCTGTTGCGCCGACTCTTGCGTGCGATGGGCCAGGTTGCGCACTTCGTCGGCCACGACCGCAAACCCGCGCCCGGCTTCCCCGGCACGCGCAGCCTCAATCGCCGCGTTGAGTGCCAGCAGGTTGGTTTGCTGGGAAATACTGGTGATCACTTCGAGGATCTGCCCGATATTCACGGTTTTGCTGTTGAGTGCCTCGATATTGCTGCTGGAGGCGCTGATCATCTCGGACAGTTGCGTCATGGCCTTGATATTGCGCTCCACCACTTGCTGGCCATCTTCGGCCAGGTGGCGTGCATCGCTGGCCTGGTGCGAGGCCTGGGCGGCATTACGGGCAATTTCCTGGGCTGCGGCACCCAGCTGGTTGATGGCTGCCGCGACACTGTTGGTGCGGTTGGCCTGTTCGTCAGAGTTGACCATCGACGAGTTGGAGGCACTGACCACGCGTAATGCCACTTCATTGACCTGGCCGGTGGCGGAGGACACTTCGCGAATAGACGTGTGAATCCGCTCCACAAAGCGATTGAAGGCTTTGGCGAGAATGCCGAACTCGTCGTGGTTCTGGATATTGAGGCGGCGCGTCAGGTCGCCTTCGCCATCGGCGATGTCTTCCATGGCGCGGGTCATGACGTGCAGCGGTTGCAGCAACACGCGGATCAGCATGCCCAGCAACGCGATGATGATCGCCACGGCAATCACGGTGGCGATGATGGCAGAAGTGCGGAATTCGCTGAGCATTGCGAAGGACTTGTCTTTATCTACCGACAGACCGATATACCAGTTCACTGACGGTAAGCCCTTGATCGGGGCGAAGGTGACGATGCGGGTTTTGCCATCGACCGCAATTTCACTGAAGTCAGCGCTGATTTTCAGGGATTGATTCGGGTAAACCTCGCTCAAGGTTTTCATCACCAGGGTTTTATCCGGGTGGACCAGGATCTTGCCGTCGGCGCTGACCAGAAACGCATAACCCATGCCGCCGAAGTCCAGGGCACCAATATTATCGACCAGGGTCTGCAGGCTCAGGTCACCACCTACCACGCCGACACTTTGTCCGGCCTTGCTGCTGGGCGTGGCGATGGAAATGATCAGTTGGCCGGTGGCTGCATCAATATAGGGTTCGGTCAGGGTCGAGCCATTGCTGGCCTGGGCGCCTTTGTACCAGGGACGCACGCGTGGGTCGAAGCCGTCGGGCATCTTGGCATCGGGGCGAATAGTGAAGCCGCCTTGGCTGTCCCCCAGGTAGGTGGCCATGAACGACGATGTCAGGGCTTTCTGTTCCAGCAAGCTGGCGACAACGGCCGGCTCGGGATTGATGGCGATGTTCTGGGCGGCGTTCTCCACCAGCACAATGCGCCCGGCCAGCCAGCTCTGGATATTACTGGCGGTGACATCACCCATTTCATGTAGATAATTGTCTAGGTCGTCGCGAATCGCGTTACGTTGCAGATAGTCGTTGTATAACGTGAACAACGCAAAAGCGGCAATGACGATAAGGGCGGCTGCAAGCAGGATTTTGTGGCTGAAGCGCAGATTTTTATTCATGGCTTGTCGTGTCCGCTAAGGTCTTAATGTCCGAGGCGCATTCTTGTGTAGGCGCGCAAAATGGCAGCGATAAAAAAACTGTGATATTTCCATTTGGTGTGTAGGAATTATCTGTTCTGTTTTAAGGACTTTTCTGGTCTCCGCTTTGTCTGTATCGACCGTGCAGCGCTAAAGATTAACCATGGGTGACAAAATGCCTGACTCCTCGCAACTTCTTATTGGCGCAGATCTCGAAGGCCAACCCATTGCCCAGGCCATGCGCCTGGCTAATCGCCATGGCCTGATCGCCGGCGCCACCGGCACGGGCAAGACCGTGACTTTGCAACGGCTGGCGGAGGCGTTCAGTGATGCTGGCGTCGCGGTGTTCGCCGCCGATATCAAGGGTGACCTGTGTGGCCTGGGCGCCGCAGGCAATCCCCAGGGCAAGGTGGCCGAGCGTATCGCCGGCATGCCTTTCCTTAATTACGCGCCTAAGGCGTATCCGGTAACACTGTGGGATATCCACGGTCAGTCCGGTCATCCGCTTCGTACAACCTTGAGTGAAATGGGCCCGTTGCTGCTGGGCAGCCTATTGGAGCTGACCGACAGCCAGCAGTCGACGTTGTATGCCGCCTTTAAGGTGGCGGATCGCGAGGGCTTGCTGCTGCTGGACCTCAAGGACCTCAAGGCCCTGCTCAATCACCTCAAGTTCAACCCAGAACTGCTGGGTGATGACGCGGCCTTGATGACGACCGGCTCCAGCCAGGCTTTGCTGCGTCGCCTGGCCGTGCTGGAACAGCAGGGCGCAGAAGCCCTGTTCGGCGAGCCGGCGTTGCAATTGGAAGACATTCTGCAGCCGGCCAGCGACGGGCGTGGACGCATTCATCTGCTGGATGCCAGCCGTCTGGTACACGAGTCGCCAAAAGTCTATGCGACCTTCCTGTTGTGGTTACTGGCCGAGTTGTTCGAGCAATTGCCGGAGCGCGGCGATGCCGACAAGCCGCTGCTGGCGCTGTTTTTCGACGAGGCGCATTTGCTGTTCGCCGATACGCCCAAGGCGTTGCAGGACCGTCTGGAGCAAGTGGTGCGGCTGATTCGCTCCAAAGGCGTGGGGGTGTATTTTGTCACCCAGTCGCCAGGCGATCTGCCGGACAACGTGCTGGCGCAACTGGGTCTACGGATCCAGCATGGCCTGCGCGCGTTCACTACCAAGGAACAAAAATCCCTGCGGGCGGTGGCTGATGGCTTCCGGCCTAACCCGGCGTTCGAGGCCCTGGCGGTGTTGACCGAGCTGGGTACGGGTGAGGCGCTGGTGGGGACGCTGCAGGAAAAAGGTACGCCTGAGGTGGTCCAGCGGGTGCTGGTAGCACCGCCGCAATCGCGGATCGGGCCGTTGACCGAAGCCGAGCGTGCGGCCTTGATTGCCAGCTCATCGCTGTTGGGACGCTACGACAAGCCGGTTGATCGTGAGTCGGCCTATGAAGTGCTGATGGCGCGTAAAGAGTTGGGACCGGAGGCGGGTGCTGCACCTGTCGCAGAAGAGCCGAGCTTCACCGACAAGGCCGGGGCGTTTCTGGGAACTACAGCGGGCAAGGCCTTGAAGTCGGCGATGCAGCAGGCGGCGAATCAGATGGGTCGCCAGTTGGTGCGCGGGTTGCTGGGCTCGTTGCTTGGCGGTAGCAAGCGTAAGTAGCCAGCAAGGTCTATGCAATCCAGCTGTGGGAGCGGTTTTCAGGTTTTGGGCTTGGCATGCGCGGCCAACCGCTCCAGCGCCGCGCGCAACTTCGGATCGGTAATCCCGTCCGCCGTGGCCTGGATCGTCTCGGCGGCATTCACCGACAAATCCATGGTATGCCCCACCGCGCCTTGCTGTACGGTCGGTGGCTGGACCTTGAACTGGATGCGTAGCAGGCTGGCAAACACATCAAATGCCTGTAGTTGGCGCTGCAAGCGTTTTTGCTGGTAGCGCAGGCGGGTTGCCCAATGCCCGTCGGTGACGATCAGCAGCAGCGTCCCTTCCCGCCACGACGCCACATGGCAGTGCTCGCGGGCCGCAGGTTGCAATTGGCTTTCCAGCAGGCGTTGCAGATGACCCAGGCGTTGCGCATGGCCAAAGATGGCTTTTAAAGGCTTGGCTTCGCGCAGCAGCACGGCGGGAGCTCGGGCCGTAAGAGGGCGAAATGCCATGATCTAGACACCTTAGGTAACAGAGCCGCCATGGTAGCAGAAAGCGTGTGCGGCACCGTGGTCATTGCTTTGTTGGCAGTTTATCCATTAAATCAATAAGTAACTTCTCGCTCGAATGGGTTGAAGTTCAGCAAAAAGCCCTTATTTTAGACAAGCCCTCCTGGAACGCTGTGTCTGCATCGTGGAACAACGCCACTTTCCTCACCCTCGTTTCCGGGTAGAATGCTCGTTCGCATGCGGCCGTGAGGGCTGCTCGGGCGACTTACGGGGCGCCCCTTCATCCCTAATGTGTGGAAGAACCTGCCGATATGTTTGCGCCTTTGTTAAAGAAACTTTTTGGAAGCAAGAATGAGCGCGAAGTCAAACGCATGCTCAAGACGGTGCAGCTGGTCAATGCCTTCGAAGAGCAGATGGTTGCTCTGTCGGATGAGCAATTGCGCGCCAAGACCGAAGAGTTCAAGGCCCGCATAGCCAAAGGTGAATCCCTCGACAAATTGCTGCCCGAAGCCTTTGCGGTCGCCCGCGAAGCCGGTAAGCGTGTCATGGGCATGCGTCACTTCGACGTGCAGTTGATCGGCGGCATGACCTTGCATGAAGGCATGATTGCCGAAATGCGTACCGGTGAAGGCAAGACCCTGGTGGCAACCCTGGGCGTTTACCTCAACGCACTGTCCGGCAAGGGCGTGCACGTTGTGACGGTGAACGATTACCTGGCCCGCCGGGACGCCAACTGGATGCGCCCGCTGTATGAATTCCTCGGCCTGACTGTCGGCGTCGTGACGCCGTTCCAGCCGCCGGAAGAGAAACGTGCCGCCTACGCTTGCGACATCACCTACGGCACCAACAACGAATTCGGTTTCGACTACCTGCGCGACAACATGGCGTTCAGCATGGAAGAAAAATTCCAGCGCGAACTCAACTTTGCCGTGATCGACGAAGTCGACTCCATCCTGATCGACGAAGCCCGTACCCCGCTGATCATCTCTGGTCAGGCCGAGGACAGCTCGCGCCTGTACACCGAGATCAACAAGCTGATCCCGCGCCTTGAGCAACATATCGAGGAAGTGGAAGGCGTGGTGACCAAAGAAGGTCATTACTCCATCGACGAGAAGACCCGCCAGGTCGAGCTCAACGAAGCCGGTCACCAGTTCGTCGAAGAGATGTTGACCCAGATCGGCCTGCTGGCCGAAGGCGAAAGCCTGTACTCGGCACACAACCTGGGCCTGTTGACCCACGTGTATGCCGGTCTGCGCGCCCACAAGCTGTTCCATCGCAACGTCGAATACATCGTCCAGGACGGCCAGGTCGTGCTGGTCGACGAACACACCGGCCGTACCATGCCCGGTCGTCGTTTGTCCGAAGGCCTGCACCAGGCCATCGAAGCCAAGGAAGTGCTCAACATCCAGGCCGAGAGCCAGACGTTGGCCTCGACCACCTTCCAGAACTACTTCCGCCTGTACAACAAGCTGTCCGGCATGACCGGTACCGCTGACACCGAAGCGTTCGAGTTCCATCAGATCTACGGTCTGTCGGTGATGGTTATCCCGCCGAACAAGCCGCTGGCGCGTAAAGACTTCAACGACCTGGTGTTTCTGACCGCCGAGGAGAAGTACGCTGCAATCGTTGCCGACATCAAGGAGTGCATGACCCACGGCCGTCCGGTCCTGGTGGGTACTGCAACCATCGAAACTTCCGAGCACATGTCCAACCTGCTCAACAAGGAAGGCATCGAGCACAAGGTCCTCAACGCCAAGTTCCACGAAAAGGAAGCCGAGATCATTGCCCAGGCTGGTCGCCCAGGCGCACTGACCATCGCTACCAACATGGCCGGTCGTGGTACAGACATTCTGTTGGGCGGCAACTGGGAAGTGGAAGTGGCTTCCCTGGACAATCCGACACCTGAGCAGATCGCCCAGATCAAGGCTGACTGGCAGAAGCGCCACCAGGCCGTGCTGGAATCCGGTGGCTTGCAGGTGATCGCGTCCGAGCGTCACGAATCGCGCCGTATCGACAACCAGTTGCGTGGTCGTGCCGGTCGCCAGGGTGATGCCGGTTCCAGCCGTTTCTACCTGTCCCTGGAAGACAGCCTGATGCGTATCTTCGCCTCTGACCGGGTGAAGAACTTCATGAAGGCTCTGGGCATGCAGTCCGGTGAGGCGATCGAGCACCGCATGGTGACCAACGCCATCGAAAAGGCCCAGCGCAAGGTCGAAGGCCGCAACTTCGACATTCGTAAGCAACTGCTGGAGTTCGATGACGTCAACAACGAACAGCGTAAAGTGATCTATCACATGCGTAACACGTTGCTGGCCGCCGACAACATTGGCGAAACCATTGCCGACTTCCGCCAGGACGTGCTCAACGCCACCGTCAGCGCGCATATCCCGCCACAATCCCTGCCTGAACAGTGGGATGTTGCTGGCCTGGAAGCTGCGCTGAAGAGTGATTTCGGGGTCGATCTGCCGGTCCAGCAATGGCTCGACGAAGACGACCACCTGTACGAAGAAACCCTGCGCGAAAAACTGATGGCCGAACTGCTGGCCGCGTACAACGAGAAAGAAGAGCAAGCCAGTGCCGAAGCGCTGCGCACCTTCGAGAAACAAATCGTCTTGCGCGTGCTGGATGACCTGTGGAAAGACCACCTGTCGACCATGGACCACCTGCGCCACGGTATCCACCTGCGTGGCTACGCCCAGAAGAATCCGAAGCAGGAGTACAAGCGCGAGTCGTTCACGTTGTTCTCCGAGTTGCTGGATTCGATCAAGCGCGATTCGATTCGTGTGCTGTCTCACGTTCAGGTGCGTCGCGAAGACCCGATTGAAGAAGAAGCCCGCCTGCGCCAGGAAGCCGAAGCCCTGGCGGCGCGCATGCAGTTCCAGCATGACGAAGCACCGGGCCTTGAGTCGCCGGAAGTGCTGGGTGAAGAGGTCGATGTGGCCCTGGCCCAGGCTCCCGTGCGCAACGAGCAGAAGCTGGGCCGCAACGAGCCATGCTGGTGCGGTTCGGGCAAGAAGTTCAAACACTGCCATGGCGAAATCAACTAAGATTTTTGCCTGACGCTGCAATACCCCGCGCCGCGACCGGCATCAGCCGTCGCGGCGTTTTGCCATTTATTCACCGTCGACGACGACGGTGCAGACATCACATCGTTAAGGAGCGCATTCATGGCTGTTGGTCTTGGTCCTTTGCCCACGTTGCACCCGGTTGCCGGTTTTGAACTCGGTATCGCTTCGGCCGGCATCAAGCGCCCCGGGCGCAAGGATGTGGTGGTGATGCGTTGTGCCGAAGGCTCGACCATCGCAGGCGTGTTCACCCTGAATGCGTTTTGCGCAGCCCCTGTGATCCTCGCCAAGCAACGTGTCGAAGGCCCGGTGCGCTACCTGCTGACCAACACCGGCAATGCCAACGCCGGTACCGGCGAACCTGGCCTGGCCGCTGCCGCGCGCACTTGCGCCAAGCTGGCGGAGTTGACCGGGGTGGACGCCAGCCAGGTGCTGCCGTATTCCACCGGGGTGATCGGCGAGCCGTTGCCCGTGGAAAAAATCGAAGGTGCCCTGCAAGCGGCGCTGGACGACTTGTCCGTGGATAACTGGGCGGCCGCGGCCACCGGGATCATGACCACCGACACCTTGCCCAAGGGCGCCAGCCGCCAGTTCGAACATGACGGCGTGACCGTCACCGTGACCGGTATCAGCAAAGGCGCGGGCATGATCCGCCCGAACATGGCAACCATGCTTGGCTACATCGCCACCGACGCCAAAGTCTCCCGCGATGTGCTGCAAAACCTGATGCTCGATGGCGCCAACAAGTCATTCAACCGCATCACCATCGACGGCGATACTTCGACCAATGACTGCTGCATGTTGATTGCCACCGGTAAAGCCAACCTGCCGGAAATCACCTCCTCCAACGGCCCGCTGTTCGCGGCGTTGAAGCAGGCGGTGTTTGAAGTGTGCATGGAAGTGGCCCAGGCCATCGTGCGTGACGGCGAAGGTGCGACCAAGTTCGTCACCGTGCAAGTCAATGGCGGCGGTAATCACCAGGAATGCCTGGATGTCGGCTACACCGTGGCCCACTCGCCACTGATCAAGACCGCGCTGTTTGCGTCCGACCCGAACTGGGGCCGCATCCTCGCAGCGGTGGGTCGCGCCGGCGTGCCGAACCTGGACGTGAGCAAGATCGACGTGTTCCTCGGTGATGTGTGCATCGCCAGCCGTGGTGCGCGCGCCGAGACCTACACCGAAGCCCAAGGCTCGGCGGTGATGCAGCAGGAGGAAATCACCATCCGTATCGAACTGGGGCGCGGTGAGTGCAGCGAAACCATCTGGACCACCGACCTGTCCCACGAATACGTGAAGATCAACGCCGAATACCGTACTTGATACCTGTCCGGGGCATTGGCAATGCCCCGCCAGGCGTAGGCTTAGAGGACGTAATACCGTGAAACGAGTTCATGTAGCAGCCGCAGTCATTCGCGGTACCGATGGCCGGATTTTGCTGGCGCGTCGCGCAGACACCCAGCACCAGGGCGGCCTCTGGGAGTTTCCTGGCGGCAAGGTGGAGGCCGATGAATCGGTTGTCACGGCACTGGGCCGAGAGCTGCAGGAAGAGCTGGGCATCCAGGTCACCACGGCCCGCCCGTTGATCAAGGTGCAACATGATTACCCGGACAAGCAGGTGTTGCTGGATGTCTGGGAGGTCTCGGGGTTTACCGGCGAGCCCCATGGCGCCGAAGGCCAGCCCCTTGAATGGGTGGCACCACGGGACTTGCTCAACTACGAATTTCCGGCAGCCAATGTGCCTATTGTTGCCGCAGCCCGTTTGCCCGCCGACTACCTGATCACCCCTGGTGAACTGGAAACCCCGGTGTTGTTGCGCGGTATCCAGAAGGCCATTGCCGGTGGCATCAAGTTGGTCCAACTGCGTGCGCCCAACGGTTACGACCCCAAGTATCGTGACCTGGCGGTGGATGCCGTGGGTTTGTGTGCCGGCAAGGCGCAACTGATGATCAAGGGGCCGTTTGAGTGGTTGGGCGACTTTCCTTCTGCCGGCTGGCACATGACGTCGGCGCAACTGCGCAAGTACGCCAGCAAAGGCCGGCCGTTGCCCAAGGATCGTTGGTTGGCTGCGTCTTGCCACAACGCCGAGGAGTTGGCATTGGCAGAGCTGATGGACGTGGACTTTGTCACCCTGTCACCGGTGCAGCCGACCCAGACACACCCTGATGCCGAGCCGTTGGGTTGGGAGCAGGCGGCGCAGTTGATCAGTGGGTTCAGCAAGCCTGTGTATCTGCTGGGTGGGGTTGGGCCTGCCGAGCGGGAGAAGGCCTGGCAGAACGGGGCGCAAGGTGTTGCGGGAATTCGGGCGTTCTGGCCTGAGGTTTGAGTTGCCAGTGATGGCCTCATCGCGAGCAAGCCCGCTCCCACATTTTGATCTGTGACCACATTCAAATGTAGGAGCGGGCTTGCCCGCGATGAGGCCCTGTCAGGCAATACAAATCCCAGCAGAATCTCAGTGCGGCTTCGCCGCTGCCTGCCACAAAATCTCGGCAACGCCCTGGCGCCTGGCAATCACCCTGGCCGCCACAAACAGCAAGTCCGACAGCCGATTGATATAGGCCAGCCCCACCCCCTCCAACGGCTCCAGCGCATTCAATTGCTGGCACCGCCGCTCGGCGCTGCGGGCCAGGCTGCGGCATACATGGGCCTGGGCAATCAGCGCTGAACCGCCGGGCAGGATGAAGTTCTCCAGCGGCCCGACTTCTTCATTCCAGCGATCAATCGCCGCTTCCAGCCGATCCACCTCGCCCGCATTCAGCGCCTTGTAGACCGGCATCGCCAGCTCTCCGCCCAGGTCAAACAGTCGATGCTGGCACGGAGTCAGGACCTCAATCACATCCTTGAGCGCTGGATGTTGCCCGCTCTGTTCTTCAAGGCCGGCCAACAGCAAGCCCAGTTGGCTGTTGAGGCTGTCCACTTCGCCGATCGCTTCCACCCGAGGATGATCCTTGGGCACGCGGCGCCCGTCGCCCAGGCCGGTTTCACCCTTGTCGCCGGTACGGGTATAAATTTTCGACAGGCGAAAGCCCATGGTCAGTGCTCCAGTTGAGTCAGTTCGTGGGGGGCAAGCTGGCTGCCAGCCAGCGGCAGGCGCAAGGTGAAACAGGTGCCTTGGCCCAGGGTGGAGTGAACCTCCATCTGGCCCTTGTGATTGTTGGTGATGATGAAATATGAGACCGACAAACCCAACCCTGTGCCCTGGCCGATTTCCTTGGTGGTGAAGAAGGGCTCGAAGGTGCGTTTGCGCACGTTCTCGCTCATGCCGATGCCATTGTCCTCCACCTGGATCTCGGCCCAGGGCGGGTTGAGCCGGGTGCGCAGGGTGATGCGTCCAGGCTCGCTGTCGTCTTCGCGCAGGTGGATGGCCTGGGCGGCGTTTTTCAGCAGGTTGAGCAACACCTGTTCCAGCTCGTTGGCGGTGCCCGGCACCGGGCCCAGCAGCGGGTCGAACTGGCGAATGATCGCCTGGCCCTTGAAGTCGAAGCCGATGGCCAGGTCGAAATCGTTACCGGCGATCTCCACGGCCTGGTCGATCAGGGCTGGCAGGTCGCAAGGCGCCATCTGGCGGTTGCTACGGCGGCTGAAGCTAAGCATATGGGTGACGATTTTCGCCGCGCGGGCGCCGGCTTGCTGGATGCCGTCGAGCAGTTGCGGGACTTCGCGGCTTTGCAGGTAGCGGTTGACCGTATCCAGTTCGACACCCAGTTGTTCGGCGTGCTCCAGGTTTTTCGGCAAATCCGGCGACAATCGCCGACGAATGTTCTGCACGTTGTGCAGGATCGCTCCCAGCGGGTTGTTGATTTCGTGAGCCATGCCGGCGGCCAGTCCGCCAACAGAGAGCATTTTCTCCGACTGCACCATCATTTCTTCAAGTGACAGGCGCTGGGTAATGTCGTCGATACGGATCACCACCCCGCGCCCGGCGCCGCCCATCAGCGGGTAAAAGGTCAGGGCGTAGTGCTTGGGTTCGTCGTCCTTGATCCAGGTGACGCGCTCGATGCGTTCTACCGTGTGCTGCTCCACCGTGGCCTTGAGCTGGGGCAGGTAGGGCTTGAGGGGTTCGAAGGCGAGGAAGATCGGCTGGTTCAGGGCTTCACCCAGGCGCGTACCGGACAGGGCGCTGGCTTCCTGGTTCCATTGCGTGACGTAGAGCTGCTCGTCCAGTGCGATCAGGGCGGAGGGCATGGAGTCGATGATACTGTTGAGATAGTTCTGGAAACCGGTGAGTTTTTTCTCGATCTTGCTGCGCACCTGGACTTCCAGTTCCAGCTTGCGGTTGGTATGCCGCGTCTCTTCGGCCAGGCCCTGGGCCTGATCATAGGCGGCCTGGGAGTCATCCCGCGCGCGCTTGAGTTGCTGCTCCCGGGCTTCAATGCGCGACAGCATGGTATTGAACGCTTCAGCCAGGCTGCCGATTTCGTCATGGTTGCCGCGACCGGCCCGCAGGGCGTAGTTCTCTTCGCGAGTCACTTGGCGCGACAATTCTTCCAGCTCATGGATGGGCCGGGTAATCAGGCGCTTGATCTGCCGGGCGATGATCATCCACAGCAATACGCTGAAAATCAGGATGCCCAGGCTGGCAGTCAGGGTGCCCGTATAAAAGGCGACTGGCAGCTCGCTGCTGGCCACCAGCAGCAAATGCCCCGAGGGCAGGCCGGGGCGGGGCAGGGTGATGACTTGATTGCTGCGAAACTCAGTAACGCGCCAGGCTTCGATATCGCGATAGTGCGCTGGCAGTTGCAGGCGATCGCCTTGTTGCAACTGCGCCAGGCGACTGCCTTCACCGTCATACAGGGCCGCCGCCCGCAGTGGCGAATAGCTGGTCAGCTCATTGAGCAGGGCATCGGCCTTGGCGGGAGAGTCCAGGGCTTGCGCGGCGAGTGCCGGGTTGGAGACCAGTCGGCCAATCGCCTGCAAGGCTTGCGGGGCCATGCTTTCCTGGGAGATCCAGTAGGCGGCGCTGATAAAGGTCAGGTTGGCCACCAGTAGCACGGTGGTCAGCAGTACCAGCAGGGCCGCCAGCAGTTTCTGCCCTACGGGGAGATTTTCGAGACGCTGGCGCAGTGGCATCAGGTTGTTCGCAGGCAAGGATCAAGTTGGCAGGGTAGCGCGTGCCTCAGTCGCTGGGCAATCCGCGTGCGTCCAGGTAGCCGGCCAGGCGCACATGCAGTTGTTGCAGGTGCGGCAGGCTCAGGCGATGGCGCAAGGCCGCCTGGCAGGCATGGCCGAGCAGATAGCTGATCTCGGTCCGTCGGCCGTTGGCCACATCCTGGTACATCGACGAGAAGTTGGCCGCCGTCGCCTGGATCACCCGCTCCACTTCAGCCTGTAGATCCTGCGCCGCTGCGGGCTGGCCGCAGCACTCCAGCAGCTCGGCGAGCTCGGCACACAAGGTCGCTACCTCGCATTGATGCTCCTGCAGCCCACCATTACGGCATTGATAGAGCACGGTCAGTGGGTTGATCGCACAGTTGAGTGCCAGTTTTCGCCAGAGGCGGGTGAGGATGTCGGTGCTCCACTGGTGGGGAATGCCCGCAGCGTCTAAATCGTCTAGCCACAGCGGCGCAGTGGGGTGGCTGGCGTCACCCAGCCAGGTAAAACCGTGACCGGCGAATACCACGCGCCAATCGCTTTCGCGAAATGCGCCCTCGGTGCTGGAGGCAAAGATGCAGCGTGCCTGGGGTAATTGCGTGGCGACCGCATCCTGGCTGCCCAGGCCGTTCTGCAGCAGGATCACCTCGGCGTTGGGTGTCAGGCGTCGGGCCAGCTGTGCGACGGCGTCAGGCGCGTCGTAGGCCTTACACGCGACCAGCAGGCGATCAATGGGCTCGGGGCTGTCGGAGGTTTGTGCCATGACCGGATACGTGCGGGCCAGGCCCTGCTCGACCAGGGTCAGCCCCGGCGATGCCTGATAGCGGGCCAAGCGCTCCTTGTCACGCAGGATCAGTTGCACCGGCAGGCCTGCACGCGCCAGGCGTGTGGCCCACAAGGTGCCAAGACTGCCAGCACCGAGGACATGCCAAGTGGTGGACATCAATTTTGCTCCATAAGCCGTTGGGTGAGCCGTTATAATGCCCGGGAATTTTACCCGCAAGCCGGGTGCGCTCCATCTTTACTGAGCCGTGCCCCTTTTTACTGGAGAAACTACATGCCGTCGTTCGACGTGGTATCTGAACTGGACAAGCACGAAGTCACCAACGCCGTCGAGAACGCCGTCAAGGAGCTGGACCGTCGTTATGACTTGAAAGGCAAGGGCAGCTTCGAGTTCAAGGAAAAAGAGCTGACGGTCAACCTGACCGCTGAAGCCGATTTCCAGTTGGAAGCGATGATCGAGATCCTCAAGCTGGCCCTGGTCAAGCGCAAGATCGATGCGCAGTGCCTTGAAGTCAAGGATGCCTACGCTTCGGGCAAGTTGATGAAGCAGGAAGCCGTGCTCAAGGAAGGCATCGACAAAGAGCTGGCGAAGAAAATCGTCGCTCACGTCAAGGACGCCAAGCTCAAGGTCCAGGCGGCGATCCAGGGCGAGCAGGTGCGTATCACCGGCAAGAAGCGCGACGACTTGCAGGACGCGATTGCCGCCCTGCGCGCCAAGACCTTCGATATGCCGCTGCAGTTCAATAACTTCCGCGATTGACCCGGTTTTGGGGAACCCGTGGGGCTTTTCGACGTCCCAGGCCCCAGAACTTGCAGAAACGATTGAGCCCTCCGGGGCTCAATTGCTGTGGCGACCTTTATAGGCAGTGGTAAACAGGAGAATCTAGATGGACTTGAATGCTGAAATGGATCAATTGATCAAGGCTTCCCAAGCCTGGGTCCCGATGATCATGGAATACGGCAGCCGGGTATTGCTGGCGGTGCTGACCCTGGCCATAGGCTGGTGGCTGATCAACAAACTGACCCACAAGGTAGGGCGCCTGCTGGCCCTGCGCAATGCCGACCTGGCGTTGCAGGGCTTTGTGACCAGCCTTGCGAACATCGTGCTCAAGGTGATGCTGATCGTCAGCGTGGCCTCGATGATCGGTGTCGAAACCACCTCGTTTGTCGCGGCGATTGGTGCTGCAACCCTGGCCATTGGCCTGGCGTTGCAAGGCAGCCTGGCCAACTTTGCCGGTGGCGTGCTGATCCTGCTGTTCCGTCCGTTCCGTATCGGTGACTGGATCGAAGCCCAGGGGACCTCGGGGACTGTCGACAGCATCCAGATCTTCCACACGGTGATCCGTACCGGTGACAACAAGACGGTCATCGTGCCTAACGGCATCTTGTCCAACGGCATTATTACCAACACCAACCGCCAGCCGACCCGCAAGGTGGTGTTTGACGTGGGTGTGGATTATGAAGCCGACCTGCAAAAAGCCCGTGAAGTGTTGTTGGAGCTGGCCAAGGACCCACGGGTTTTGGCGGACCCAGAGCCTGTCGCAGTGATTTCGACCTTGGGTGACAGTTCGATCACGGTTTCCCTGCGTGTATGGACCAAGACTGCGGATTATTGGGACGTGCTGTTCATGTTCAATGAACTGGCGCGGGATCGGTTGAAGGCGGCCGGGATTGATATTCCATTCCCGCAGCGCGTTATTCGCGTGATGCAGGAAGCGCCTGCCAAGTAATAACGAGGTAAGGATCGAACTTGGCTTAATGGTCAAGTTTTATCAAGCCATTGAACTCGATAGCTAGCTTGCTAGTTATCGGATTTGCAGTAATAAAAGCGTAATAAAAAAGCCGCGCACTGGTTAACAGTGAGCGGCTTTTTCATATAAGGGCCGAAGCCCTAGATCATCGTTGCAATCTAACGGCGGATTACAGGATGTTCAGCGGGTATTGCGCGATCAGACGCAGTTCGTCGATCGACGGCGAGCCGTAGTACACACCATCACCGGAACGGTAGGTGGCTTGACGCAAGCGCAGGCTCAAGTCTTTGGCCGGACCTTCCTGGATGACGTACTTGGCTTCCAGGTCGCGTTCCCATTCTTTACCGTTGTTGGTGGTGGCGGTATTGGCGCCGCTACCTGTGACATAACGAGCCATGAAGCTCAGGCCTGGAATGCCGAAGGTGGCCATGTTGATGTCGTAACGCGCCTGGTACGACTTCTCGCCTTCGGCGTTGAAGTCGGAACGGGCGATGGAGTTGGCCAGGAATACTGTGCCGCCGCCGTCTACGCCGTAGCCATAATCACCGTCACCGGTAACCTTTTGTGCGGCCAGGGTGAAGGTGTGCGCACCGATAGTGTAGGCACCCTGCAAGCTGAAGGCGCGGTTGTCGAGCTTGGTGCTGCCGTCCTTGTAGGCACGTTGCTTGCCTTCGCCATCGCTCTTGGTGTCGTAGATGTTGAAGTCGAGAGCAAAGGATTGATCCTCGCTCAACGCGTGGGTCCAGTTGATGTTGTTGTAGATCTTACGGAAGAAGTCTTCTGTTTTTGCGTAGTAGAGGCTAGCGGTCAGCTCTGGGGTGAAGGAGTAGACGCCACCTGCAAAGTCGGTTTTCGTCAGGCCCAGGCTGTCATGGTAAGTCTGGCTTTGTGAAACGCTCGACGTGAAGTGACCGCCTTCTAGTTTCAGGCCCTTGATCTCGTTGCTGGTCAGCGAGATGCCTTGTGGTAGTTCAGGCAGCAGGCGGCTGTCATCGGAAGCGAATACAGGCGCAGTGGTGTACTGGTCGCCGACTTTCAAGACGGTATCGGAGATACGGAACTTGATGGCACCGCCGCCCTTGGAGTACTGGTCCTGGGAGCGACCATCCGAACCCTGAGGAAACAGGCCGGTCCCCGCACGGCCTTTGCCACTGTCGAGCTTGACGCCCAGCAGGCCGATCACGTCAAAACCAACACCAACGGTGCCCTGGGTGTAGCCCGACTCAAACAGGGCGTTGAAGCCCAGGCCGGTTTCTTCGGCGCGACTTTTACGTTTGCCGTTGACGGTCTCGTAGCCTTCCAGTGGTTCGTTGCGGAAGTCCCGGCTGAAGTACAGGGCGCGAGTGTTGACGCCGAAAGTGCTGTCTTCGATAAGTCCCTTGGACTCGTCCTGAGAGGACGCCATTGCGAACTGCGAGGTGCCTGCTGAAACAGCGAGGGCGATCATGCTCCACTTCATCACGCGCATCGTGATTTGCTCCTTTGGTTTTAGGAAGAGTACTGCCGTCCCACCTGTATTTTTGTCTGGGAGGCTCTTTCTTTTTTGTGACAGCGCAAACTTATAGCACGCTGGCAATAATTGGCGATACGTACACATCTATCCTTTCAGCTTCTTTACGAGGCTGTCGTAAATTGCTAGATCCGTGTCGCAAATCTACAGTCTGTTTGTCACCAGACTGACAACTTCAATACTGTTTTTAATACCCTGGACAAGGGTGGGAAGTACCCCTGTTCAAAGTTTTAAAACTTCCTTTTTTTGTATTGACTCACTGTTCTTTTTATCGTGAAACACTGCCTTCCTGGCAGGTGTCGTTGTCGACGTTATGGGAGTGAATGCAACAAGCGTGCACAAACTGCCAGGCGAATGTCATTTTTTCGTGAAAAATGTGGTGAGTCTGTGAAAACCGCATAACCACGGGGCTTTTGCGTAGTTTTTTTTGGAATTCATGGCTCGGGTTGTGCGGGATTTCGAACGAGTAAAAGTGTGTTCCTGTCAGAAATGTTACCGGTTCACCCTTCGGAGTGAGTAATTGGCGGATAGCCCTTGCCCGGTGTGGGGCATAAAAGACCCATTTTGGTGCGTTCGCGCCCGGCGGTGTGATTGCCTGTTGGTGTCGCGCCGATTGCCCCGTGAAGCAGCCGCCATTCGCAGGTATGCTGGGCGCCTGAAACTGACTAGCCGAACGGAGTGACTGCGGTGTTCGCCTTGGATCCACGTCTGCAAAACGACACTTTGCCTATCGGGGATTTCCCCCTGTGCCGGCTGCTGCTGTCCAACGACTCTAACTACCTCTGGCTTATCCTGGTGCCGCGCATTGCCGGCATCAGCGAAGTGTTCCAGCTTGATGCGGATGACCAGTCCCGGTTGTGGCGCGAAACCACCACGTTGGCGCAGTTGCTCAATGACGGGTTCGGCGCCGATAAAATGAACATTGGCGCCCTGGGCAACGTGGTCAGCCAGTTGCACGTGCACGTGATTGTGCGCAAGCGCGACGATGTGGCCTGGCCTGCTCCGGTCTGGGGCAAGCACCCGGCGTTGCCTTATACCGACGATCAGGTCGCGGTGATTCGTACCCGCCTGCGCGAACTGTTGCCGCCCGACTTCATTTTTACCCAGGACTGAACCATGGACTTGCAAGATCGTGTGACGGACCTTGAGAGCCGCCTGGCTTTCCAGGACGACACCATCGAGACATTAAATGACATTCTGGTCGCCCAGCAGCGGGCGGTAGAGCGCCTGCAATTGCAGATGACAGCCTTGCTCAAGCGTCAGGAAGAGATGGGTGGGCAGTTCGAATCCTCCGAGGAAGAAGCACCACCGCCTCATTATTGAGTGTGCTGTAAAGCGCCTGGCAATAAAAAACCGCGATGCAGTATCAACTGCATCGCGGTTTTTTTTGCACCTGATCTGGGGTCAGCGACGCGGCAGGGCCGCGATCACGTCTTCAGCTTGCAGGCCTTTGTCACGGTTCATGACGGAGAATTCCACGCGCTGGCCTTCTACCAGGACGCGATGGCCTTCGCCGCGAATGGCCCGGAAGTGGACGAAGATATCGTCGCCCGAGTCCCGGGAAATAAAGCCGAAGCCTTTGGAGGTATTGAACCACTTGACGGTCCCGGTATCCCGGTTGGTCATGTCGTAGTTTTGCGAGGTGGCCGGAGCAGACGAGCGGTAGAAGCTGATAGCCAGGTGAAGAACAATAGCGACCAGGGCAATCACCAGGCTGAGCAGGATGGCCGGATGGCCGCCGACTTCAGGCATGGGGGCCAGGAGGGTGAGGGTTTGTACGACGACAGTCAGCACCAGCAATGCGCTGACCAGGTTTTGCAGTTGATGGCGTGTGCCTTTGTTCCAGTAAGGAATGACTGGCGCCAGCGTCAGGTTGAGAAGGCCGAACAGAGCCAGGTACAGCGCGTCGTGTTGTTGCAGGTACGGCAGGCTTTCTGGTTGCAGGCTCGGGATAAAGGACAGCAGCAAAGCTGCAGCGCCCGTTAGCAGGTGGACGATTTTCAACATTTTGATTAACTCACGTTAAGACGGATCACAAGGAAGAGCTGATTGGCACGGTTCGCTTCTGAACAATGGGAGGCGTTGGGCACGTGCGCGGGTATTCAGCCTATGCCGCTTGCCGCAGGAAATAGCGGTGGCGACACGCTGCCTATTTAACAGCAAAGCCTGTGCCTTCTCAAATCAAGCGTTTCAAGGCGTTGCGAAGATCATGGCATTTCTGCGCTAAACCCTTGTCCTAGACAGGTGCGGGTGTTTTTCGCCGCGCCAGGCCTTGTCGCGCGCGCTGCCAAGGGGCGATTTGCCGCAGGCCGCCTGTGGCGCCAGGGCTGCGCAAGGCGAGCACTCTTGCTAGAGTGGGTAAGCACCTGATCAATGAATTTTCATCAATTGAAGGGAATAAACATGGCAATCGATATCGGTATCAGCGAAGAAGATCGTAAATCCATTGTTGACGGACTTTCACGACTGCTTTCAGATACCTATGTACTTTATCTGAAAACCCATAACTTTCATTGGAACGTCACGGGGCCGCAGTTTCGTACATTGCACTTGATGTTTGAAGAGCAATATAACGAACTGGCGCTGGCAGTTGACTCCATTGCCGAACGTATTCGAGCCCTGGGTTTTCCTGCCCCGGGTGCTTACTCTATCTATGCCCGTCTGTCTTCTATCAAGGAAGAGGAAGGCGTACCCAGTGCTGAAAACATGATCAAGCAACTTGTCGATGGGCAGGAAGCTGTTACCCGCACGGCACGCGGAATCTTCCCGTTGCTCGATAAAGTCAGTGATGAGCCGACGGCGGACTTGCTGACCCAGCGCATGCAAATTCACGAAAAAACTGCCTGGATGCTGCGCTCACTGCTCGAAGGCAAGTAAATGTCGTGAGCCGGTGACGCCAGGCAGGCGTCACTGGCTTCACCTGATTCCTTCCGGTTACATACGTTGGCTTGTCCTACGAACAGTGACTCTCTGTCTTCTGGCTGCACTTGCCTGCTTGCTGTTTTATAGGCCCAACGGCCAATAACAGCCGTTTGTTCAAGAGCCGTTTGGCAAGGGAGTGTCAAGTGTATGTCGCGTAGTATGGGTAAAGGTGCGCTGGAAACTTCCGGCTTCTACAAGATAAAGATCGATCCCTTCGTCAAAGGATTCGATATGGCGTTGGCGCGGCCATTGTCGCGTTCGGTCCGGTTGAATGGTTTTTCGACATGCCTGCGGCTTGAAGAAGTCTATTGGAACATTCTGGGTGAAATAGCCAGGATCAATACGTGTTCGGTCAGTGCACTGCTGTCTTACGTGGATCGCGAAGTGCATTTGCGTTATGGCGGGGTGAAGAATTTCAGCGGTCTGGTCAGGGTGGTGTGTGTGGTTCATGCGTTGAAAGGGCAGGCGGCAACGGCACATCAGGCCGGCCTTGTGTAGCCGGGTGCCCTTGATTGGAGGGGCGCGGGTGTCTCTATAGAGTGCGCTGTACGTTGCCACGGCTGCACAGCCTCGATTTAACGGATATAATCTCGCCCTTTGCTGCGCATACCGGCTGGTACGGGGCGCAGCGCAGCAGTGACGTGATCGCCGAGACATCCCATGCCCATGTACGATTATCAATGCGCTTCCTGTGGTCATCAGTTGGAAGCCATTCAAAAGATCAGCGACGCGCCGTTGGTCGATTGCCCTGCTTGCCGGGCACCCGAGCTGAAAAAGATGTTGTCCATGCCGGGCTTTCGCCTGAGCGGTAGCGGCTGGTACGAGACCGACTTCAAGACCGGCTCGAAGAAGAACCTGGCCGGCGGCGACAAAGCAGACTGAGTTGAACTCTACGCGCGAGCTCCTGCATTATCCGTGGCCTGACTTACAAGGTGCGGTGATCGAGCAGGCACTCCACCGAATTTCGAATTACGAGAAGTGAAACCACTACCATGATGCGCAGCCACTATTGCGGCCAACTGAACGAGACCCTGGAAGGTCAGGAAATTACCCTTTGCGGATGGGTTCACCGTCGTCGCGACCATGGCGGGGTGATTTTCCTCGATATCCGTGATCGTGACGGTCTGGCCCAAGTGGTATTCGACCCGGATCGTGCCGAGAGCTTCGCCGCCGCCGATCGCGTGCGCAGCGAGTACGTGGTGAAAATCACCGGCAAGGTTCGCCTGCGTCCGGCCGGTGCCACCAACGCCAACATGGCGTCGGGCATGATCGAAGTCCTGGGCTACGAGCTGGAAGTGCTGAACGAGTCGGAAACCCCGCCGTTCCCACTCAACGAGTTCTCCGACGTTGGCGAAGAAACCCGCCTGCGTTATCGCTTCCTCGACCTGCGTCGCCCGGAAATGGCCGAGAAGCTGCGTCTGCGTTCGCGCATGACCACCAGCATCCGTCGTTTCCTCGACGAGAACGGCTTCCTCGACGTAGAAACGCCGATCCTGACCCGGGCCACCCCGGAAGGTGCGCGTGACTACCTGGTGCCAAGCCGTACCCACGCCGGTAGCTTCTTTGCCCTGCCGCAATCGCCGCAGCTGTTCAAGCAACTGCTGATGGTCGCCGGTTTTGACCGTTACTATCAGATCGCCAAGTGCTTCCGTGACGAAGACCTGCGCGCCGATCGCCAGCCGGAATTCACCCAGATCGACATCGAGACCAGCTTCCTCGATGAAAAAGAGATCATGGGCCTGACCGAAGAAATGATCCGCAACCTGTTCAAGGAAGTGCTGGGCCTGGAGTTCGGCGAGTTCCCGCACATGACCTTCGAAGAGGCCATGCGCCGCTACGGTTCCGACAAGCCAGACCTGCGTAACCCGCTGGAACTGGTCGACGTTGCCGACCAGCTCACGGAAGTCGACTTCAAGGTGTTCAGCGGCCCGGCCAACGACCCGAAATGCCGCATCGCCGCACTGCGTGTGCCAGGCGGGGCGAGCATGCCGCGCAAGCAGATCGACGACTACACCAAGTTCGTCGGCATCTACGGCGCCAAGGGCCTGGCTTACATCAAGGTCAACGAGCGCGCGAATGGCGTTGATGGTCTGCAATCGCCGATCGTCAAGAACATCCCTGAGGACAAGCTCAATGTGATCCTCGATCGCGTGGGTGCAGTTGACGGCGATATCGTGTTCTTCGGTGCCGACAAGGCCAAGATCGTCAGTGAAGCCTTGGGTGCATTGCGCATCAAGCTCGGTCACGACTTGAAACTGCTGACGTGTGAGTGGGCACCGATGTGGGTCGTCGACTTCCCGATGTTCGAAGAGAACGACGACGGTAGCTTCAGCGCCTTGCACCACCCGTTCACCGCGCCCAAGTGCACACCGCAAGAGCTGGAAGCCAATCCGGCTGGCGCTCTGTCCCGCGCCTACGACATGGTGCTCAACGGCACTGAGCTGGGGGGCGGTTCGATCCGTATCCACCGCAAAGAAATGCAACAGTCGGTCTTCCGCCTGTTGGGTATCAACGAAGCGGAACAGGAAGAGAAGTTCGGCTTCCTGCTCGACGCCCTGAAATATGGCGCTCCACCCCACGGTGGCCTGGCCTTCGGCCTTGACCGCCTGGTGATGCTGATGACCGGAGCGCAGTCGATCCGTGAAGTGATTGCCTTCCCGAAAACCCAGAGTGCTGCGGACGTCATGACCCAGGCTCCAGGTGTGGTGGATGCCAAGGCACTGCGCGAGCTGCACATCCGTCTGCGCGAGGCGCCGAAGGCTGAGTAAGGCTGCGGCGTGAAAGCGCGATAAGGTTGTACGCAGTCAAAAAGGCGCATCTTCGGATGCGCCTTTGCGTTTAAAAGAGGGAAGTCTCGCCTGGGGCGGGATTGAAAGGTTTCTAGAGAATTTCGGAGTTGTGTTATGGCTGGCCATTCCAAGTGGGCGAACATCAAGCACCGCAAAGAGCGTCAGGATGCCAAGAAAGGCAAGATCTTCACCAAGTGGATTCGCGAACTGACCGTCGCTGCCCGCCAGGGCGGCGGTGATCCAGGCTCCAACCCACGCCTGCGCCTGGCGCTGGACAAGGCCCTGGGCGCCAACATGAGCCGCGACATCATCGACCGCGCCGTGGCCCGTGGTGCCGGTGCGGCCGATACCGACGACATGGTCGAGCTGACCTACGAAGGCTACGGCCCGGGCGGCGTCGCGGTGATGGTCGAATGCATGACCGACAACCGCAACCGCACCGCGGCGGCTGTACGCCATGCGTTCAGCAAGTGCGGCGGCAACCTGGGCACGGATGGTTCGGTGGCCTATCTGTTCGAGCGCAAGGGGCAGATTACCTTTGCGCCGGGTACGGATGAAGACGCGCTGATGGAAGCCGCGATGGAGGCGGATGCCGACGACGTGGTGACCAACGAAGACGGTTCCATCGACGTATTCACCTCGTTCGCCGGCTTCTATGCGGTGCGTAACGCCTTGGAAGCCGCAGACTTCAAAGGCACCGATGCGGAAATCGTCATGCTGCCGACCACCAGCGCCGAGCTGGACCTGGATGGTGCGCAGAAAGTGCTGAAGATGCTGGATATGCTTGAAGACCTGGATGATGTGCAGAACGTCTACTCCAACGCCGACATCCCGGAATCCGTCGCCGAACAGCTAACTTAAGCGCGATGAAAATCTAATGTGGGAGCTGGCTTGCCTGCGATAGCGGTTTATCAGATACAGAATTTCTGACTGAAACACCGCTATCGCGGGCAAGCCAGCTCCCACATTGGATCTATATGTACCCATAAACCTGCAGGCGTTATGACTTTAATCCTAGGTATCGACCCCGGTTCGCGCATCACCGGCTTTGGCGTGGTGCAGCACACTCCGCGTGGCTGCATCTACGTTGCCTCGGGGTGTATCCGTACCGGTGCTGGCGAGTTGGCCGAGCGCTTGCAGATCGTCTATCGCGGCGTGCGTGAAGTGATCCAGACCTACGGGCCGGTGACCATGGGCATTGAAAAGGTCTTCATGGCCAAAAATGCCGACTCGGCCCTGAAGCTGGGCCAGGCCCGAGGCGCTGCAATTGTTGCCGGCGCGGAGGAGGGCATGGAAATAGCCGAATACACCGCAACCCAGGTCAAGCAGGCCGTGGTCGGCACCGGTGCGGCCAATAAGGAGCAGGTGCAGATGATGGTCATGCATATGCTCAAGCTCACCTCAAAGCCACAGATCGACGCCTCTGACGCCCTGGCTATCGCCATTTGCCATGCGCACACCCGTTCCAGCCTGTTGCCCCATGGCCTTGGCACGGCACGCAGTCGTGGCGGGCGCCTGCGTCTCTGATAGCATCAGCGCAATCGTTATTTCCGGTCAGGCCTCGATCTGACCTCAAGCTTTAAGGATCTGAACCGTGATTGGACGCTTGCGCGGCACCCTGGCTGAGAAACAGCCGCCGCACCTGATTCTGGATGTAAATGGGCTGGGGTATGAGCTGGAAGTGCCCATGACCACCCTGTACCGCCTACCGTCGGTCGGTGAGCCGATAACCCTGCACACCCATCTGGTGGTGCGCGAAGACGCGCAACTACTCTATGGTTTCATCGGCAAGCGCGATCGCGACTTCTTTCGCGAGCTGATCCGCCTTAATGGTGTCGGCCCGAAATTGGCCCTGGCATTGATGTCGAGCCTGGAAGTGGATGAATTGGTACGTGCCGTTTCCGCCCAGGACACCTCCGCATTGACCAAGGTGCCGGGTGTGGGCAAGAAAACCGCCGAGCGCCTGCTGGTGGAACTCAAGGACCGCTTTAAAGCCTGGGAAGTGGTGCCGAGCATGTTTGCCCTGGTGCCAAACCAGCCGGATATGCCGGCGGCCCAGGTTGCCAGTGCTGAAAGCGACGCCGTCAATGCGCTGATCTCCCTGGGCTACAAGCCCCAGGAAGCCAGCAAGGCAGTGTCAGCCATCAAGGACAAGAACCTGAGTGCCGAAGACATGATCCGCCGAGCCCTGAAGGGAATGATTTAGTGATTGAAGCTGATCGTCTGATTGCCGCCACCGGTCCTCGTGACCGTGAAGAAGTCCAGGACCGGGCCATCCGCCCCGTCAGCCTTGCCGACTATATTGGCCAGCCGACCGTGCGCGAGCAGATGGAGTTGTTCATCCAGGCTGCACGCGGGCGCAGCGAGTCCCTGGATCACACGCTGATCTTTGGTCCACCGGGCCTGGGCAAGACCACCCTGGCCATGATCATCGCCCAGGAAATGGGGGTGTCGATCAAGTCTACGTCTGGTCCTGTATTGGAGCGCCCGGGGGATTTGGCGGCACTGCTGACCAATCTTGAGCCTCATGATGTGCTGTTCATCGACGAAATCCACCGGTTATCGCCCATCGTCGAAGAAGTGCTGTACCCGGCCATGGAAGACTTCCAGCTGGATATCATGATTGGCGAAGGGCCGGCTGCGCGCTCGATCAAGCTCGACCTGCCGCCGTTTACCCTGGTGGGCGCTACTACGCGCGCTGGGATGCTGACTAACCCGTTACGAGACCGTTTCGGCATTGTTCAACGTCTAGAGTTCTACAGCACTGTGGATCTGGCGACGATTGTCAGCCGTTCGGCCGGGATTCTCGGTTTGCCGCTGGACCCGGAAGGTGCCTATGAGATTGCCCGCCGGGCTCGTGGCACGCCACGTATTGCCAACCGCTTGCTGCGGCGGGTGCGTGACTTTGCGCAAGTACGCGCCAAGGGCCATATCACCAAGGCCGTGGCCGACCTGGCACTGAACCTGCTGGATGTCGATGAACATGGTTTCGACCATCAAGACCGGCGCCTGCTGCTGACCATGATCGAGAAGTTCGATGGTGGGCCGGTGGGCGTGGACAGCCTGGCTGCTGCCATCAGTGAAGAGCGTCATACCATCGAGGATGTGCTGGAGCCGTACCTGATTCAACAGGGTTACATCATGCGTACACCGAGGGGCCGTGTGGTCACGCGCCATGCGTATTTGCACTTCGGGTTAAACATTCCGTCACGATTGGGGGAGATGCCTGTGGTAGACGAATTCCTCGATGCAGTGGACGATTAAAAAGGCATGGCGAGTCGATTTATTCGACGTTTGTGCTGTCCTAGTGGCTGGCGTCGTCATTCTTTCGTTAGAAATGTTGCAGAGAATGAAAAACAGTTGCCTGGCCGGATTGGCAACCTGAGGAGTAAGCACTAGAGTATGCGCGCGCAAAACGGGGATCAGTCGTTCGCACATCGCTGTCGCGTTTATTACGAGGACACCGATGCGGGCGGCATCGTGTATTACGTCAACTACCTGAAATTCATGGAGCGGGCTCGAACCGAGCGGCTGCGGGAGCTGGGCTTTGCCCAATCCCAGCTTGCAGGGGAGGACCTGTTATTTGTCGTGCATTCCAGCGAGGCCCGTTACCACGCGCCGGCGCGACTGGACGATGAATTGCTGGTCAGCGCAGAAGTAATCGAATTGAACCGTGTCAGCCTGCGCTTTAAACAGCAGGTCAGGCGGGCAACGGATGCAACGCTGCTCTGTGAGGGGCAGTTCCTGGTGGCGTGTGTGCGCACCAATAGTTTGAAACCCCGGGCCATTCCCGAAGCTTTACGTGCGGCCTTTGCCGGCGTGAGCGGCGCCGGTAAACAATCAGAGCAGGAGATTTAGCGTGGAACCTACCGTCGTCGACCATTCCTCCATGTGGAGCCTGGTCAGCAATGCCAGTGTCGTGGTTCAACTGGTGATGCTGACCCTGGTAGCCGCATCGGTTACCTCATGGGTCATGATTTTTCAGCGCAGCAACCTGCTGCGCGCCGGTCGACGTGCCCTGGAGAGCTTCGAAGAGCGCTTCTGGTCGGGTATCGACCTGTCCAAACTATATCGCCAGGCAGGCAGCAACCCGGACCCGGATTCGGGCGTCGAGCAGATCTTCCGCGCCGGCTTCAAGGAGTTCTCCCGCCTGCGCCAGCAGTCCGGCGTTGACCCGGAAGCGGTCATGGAAGGTGTGGCCCGTGCGATGCGCGTAGCGATCTCCCGTGAGGAAGAAAAGCTCGAACAGAGCCTGCCGTTCCTCGCCACCGTCGGTTCGGTCAGCCCGTATATCGGCTTGTTCGGTACCGTCTGGGGCATCATGAACTCCTTCCGTGGCCTGGCAACGGCCCAGCAAGCGACCCTGGCCACCGTGGCCCCGGGTATCGCCGAAGCGCTGATCGCCACTGCCATCGGCCTGTTCGCTGCAATCCCCGCAGTAATTGCCTACAACCGTTTCGCTGCAACCAGCGAGACCTTGATCGGCCGTTACTACACCTTCGCCGATGAATTCCAGGCGATCCTGCACCGTAAAGTGCACACCAGCGAAGAATAAGCAGGTAATTCCCAATGGCTTTAATCGCTCGAGCTCGCAAAAAGCGCAAGCCGGTCGCCGAGATGAACGTAGTGCCTTACATCGACGTGATGTTGGTGCTGCTGGTGATCTTCATGGTGACCGCGCCGATGCTCAATCAGGGTGTGAAGGTTGATCTGCCCAAGGTTTCCAGCGAAGCCTTGCCGCAGGACAACAACACCCAGGTCCTGACCATTTCGATCAAGGCTGACAAGACCTACTACTGGAACCTTGGCAGCGAAGTCGACACCCAGAAGCAACAGGACAAGGCCATGACCTTGCCGCAGATGACTGACGCCGTGACCAAGATCATCCGCGCCGGCAACGAAGGCGGCAAGCACACCCAGGTGTTCATTCGTGGCGACAAGGTTGTCGATTACGGATCCGTCATGGGTGCCATGGGCGGGCTGCAGAAGGCCGGGGTCGGTAATGTTGGCTTGATTACCGAGGCGCCCTGATGCAGCAACAGCGAGAGCCGTCCGCCTCGGAAAGCTACTTCTGGCCTAGCGTCTGGGCAATTGCCCTGCACGTTCTGGTGTTTGGCATGCTGTTTGTCAGCTTTGCCATGACCCCTGAGCTGCCGCCAGCCAAGCCGATCGTGCAGGCGACCCTGTATCAGCTGAAATCGAAAAGTCAGGCCACCACCCAGACCAATCAGAAGATTGCGGGTGAGGCCCAGAAGTCGGCTGCGCGCCAGACTGAAGTCGAACAGATGGAACAGAAGAAGGTCGAGCAGGAAGCGGTGAAGGCTGCTGCGGAACAAAAGAAAGAAGAGGCGGCTCAAAAGGCCGAGGAATCGAAAAAGGCTGACGAAACCAAGAAGGCTGACGAGGCGAAAAAGGCTGATGAAGCCAAGAAAGCCGAGAAAGCTGCCGAAGCGAAAAAAGCCGAAGAGAAACAATTGGCTGATATAGCCAAGAAGAAGTCTGAAGAAGAAGCCAAGAAAGCAGCTGAAGAAGAGGCCAAGAAAAAGGCCGCTGAAGAAGCCAAGAAAAAGATAGTCGAAGACGCGAAGAAGAAAGCCGCCGAAGACGCCAAGAAAAAATCCGAAGCAGACGAGGCGAAGAAAAAAGTCGCCGACGACGCGAAGAAGAAAGCTGCCGCCGATGCCTCGAAGAAAAAGGCCCAGGAAGCAGCGCGCAAATCCGCCGAAGAGAAAAAGGCCCAGGCCCTGGCAGATTTGCTTTCCGACACGCCGCAACGTCAGCAGGCCCTGGCCGATGAACGTGGTGACGAAGTCGCGGGCAGTTTCGACGATCTGATTCGCGCGCGCGCAGCAGAAGGCTGGACTCGTCCACCTTCGGCACGCAAAGGCATGACAGTGGTACTGCAGATCGGCATGTTGCCGGACGGTACGGTGACTTCGGTCAGTGTGGCCAAGTCCAGTGGCGACGGTTCGTTCGACAGTTCAGCGGTTGCAGCGGTCAAGAACATTGGCCGGTTGACCGAGATGCAGGGAATGAAACCAAGCGACTTCGCTCCCTATCGTTCATTCAAGATGACATTCACACCTGAGGATCTAGCCTTGTGAGAAACCTTCTTCGAGGAATGCTTGTCGTTATTTGCTGCATGGCAGGGATAGCGGCGGCGGATGAAAAGAACATCCTGGTAACCAGCGGTAGCGATCGGGCCACCCCGATTGCAGTAGTACCGTTTGGCTGGCAGGGCGGCAGCGTGCTGCCGGACGATATGGCGGAAATCATCGGTAATGACCTGCGCAACTCGGGTTACTACGCGCCAATCCCGAAACAGAACATGATCAGCCAGCCGACCACCGGCAGCGAAGTGATCTACCGTGACTGGAAAGCCCTCGGCGCCCAGTACCTGATGGTAGGCAGCATCGTGCCAGCGGGCGGTCGCCTGCAGGTGCAATACGCCCTGTTCAACGTGGCCACCGAGCAGCAAGTGCTGACCGGCAGCGTGTCGGGCAGCGTCGACCAACTGCGAGACATGGCGCACTACATCGCCGACCAGTCGTTCGAAAAACTGGTGGGTATCAAAGGTGCGTTCTCTACCCGCATGCTGTACGTGACGGCTGAGCGTTTCTCGGTGAACAACACGCGCTACACCCTGCAACGTTCGGACTACGACGGTGCTCGTGCAGTGACCCTGTTGCAGTCGCGCGAGCCGATCCTGTCGCCGCGTTTTGCGCCCGATGGCAAGCGTATCGCCTACGTGTCGTTTGAGCAGAAGCGCCCGCGCATCTTCGTTCAGCACATCGATACCGGTCGCCGTGAGCAGATCACCAACTTCGAAGGCCTGAACGGTGCGCCTGCCTGGTCGCCGGATGGCAATCGCCTGGCATTTGTACTGTCCAAGGACGGTAACCCGGATATCTACGTGATGAACCTCGGTTCGCGCCAGATCACCCGTGTCACTTCCGGCCCTGGCATCAACACCGAACCGTTCTGGGGCAAGGATGGTTCGACCATCTACTTCACGTCAGACCGTGGCGGCAAACCGCAGATCTATAAGAGCAGTGTTGGCGGTGGTGGTGCAGAACGTGTGACCTTTATCGGCAACTACAACGCCAATCCGAAGCTTTCGGCCGATGAAAAGACCCTGGTAATGATCCATCGCCAGGATGGTTTCACTAATTTCAAGGTGGCGGCCCAGGATTTGCAGCGCGGAAGCGTAAAAATCCTCACAGATAGCACTCTTGATGAGTCGCCTACTGTTGCGCCCAACGGCACCATGGTAATCTACGCCACCCGCCAGCAGGGCCGGGGAGTCTTGATGCTCGTGTCCATTAATGGACGCGTAAGGCTCCCGCTTCCTACCGCACAAGGCGAAGTCAGAGAACCGTCCTGGTCCCCTTACCTGAACTGACGCGGCGCTACAAAAAGAAGTACTTAACACACTGGGGTTCATTAGGAGTTTCACGATGGAAATGCTGAAGTTTGGTAAGTTTGCTGCTCTGGCTCTGGCTCTGTCCGTAGCCGTTGGTTGCTCGTCTAAAGGCGGCGACAATGCCGGTGAAGGCGCAGCTGTTGATCCAAACGCTGGTTACGGCGCCAACACTGGTGCAGTTGACGGCTCCCTGAGCGAAGAAGCTGCTCTGCGCGCGATCACCACTTTCTACTTCGAATACGACAGTTCGGACCTGAAGCCAGAAGCCATGCGCGCTCTGGACGTTCACGCGAAAGACCTGAAAGGTAACGGCGCTCGCGTTGTACTGGAAGGCAACACCGACGAACGTGGTACTCGTGAGTACAACATGGCACTGGGCGAGCGTCGTGCGAAAGCCGTTCAGCGCTACCTGGTACTGCAAGGCGTTTCCCCAGCTCAGCTGGAACTGGTTTCCTACGGTGAAGAGCGTCCAGTTGCTACCGGCAACGACGAGCAATCCTGGGCTCAAAACCGTCGCGTCGAACTGCGTAAGTAATTCGTCATGCGAACGTGCCGTCGTGTTGTAACCGTATTGGCTCTCAGCCTCGCACCGCTTGTGGTGTGGGCTGCGGTTCCCGTGGAAGATAGCAACTCTGGCTATAACAATAGTGGGAGCAGCTATCCACCTGCAGGTTATGGCACGAACGGCGCCTATGCGGGAGGAGCGGCCACGGCCGCTCCTTCGGCACAGGGCGAACTGTTCAACCAACTGCAACGCATGCAGGATCAATTGGCGCAGCAACAAGGCACCATTGAAGTTCTGCAGAATGAGGTGCGTCAGCTCAAGCAAGAAGGCCTGGAGCGTTACCAGGATCTTGACCGACGTATAGGAGCCGGTGTTACACCTGCCGCTACTCCTGATAATTCTTCTGCCGGTGGCGCTGCAAGCGCCGCCGGTGGTGCAGCCGCGGCTCCGGCAGCGAGCAGCGAACCGGGTGATCCGGCGAAGGAAAAGCTGTATTACGATGCAGCCTTCGACCTGATCAAGGCCAAGGATTTCGACAAGGCCAGCAAGGCGTTCACCGCTTTCCTGGGTCGTTATCCAAACAGCCAGTACGCTGGGAATGCCCAGTACTGGCTGGGTGAGGTCAACCTGGCCAAGGGTGATGTGCAAGGTGCAGGCCAGGCATTTGCCAAGGTCAGCCAACTTTACCCCAAGCATGCCAAAGTGCCTGATTCGCTGTACAAGCTGGCTGATGTAGAGCGCCGCCTGGGTCATACCGACAAGGTCAAAGGCATTCTGCAGCAGGTAGTGGCCCAATATCCGGGTACATCTGCCGCCCAGTTGGCCCAGCGCGATTTGCAGCGTTTGTAAGCACTGCTGTCCCGCTTGGAAGAAACCCGCGCCTGTCGCGGGTTTTTTCGTTAGAATCCACGCCCTTTTATGAAATACGCTTCTTGGGGTTCACGCTTTGCCGGGATCCCATGAAGTGCCTGACGGAGGCGGACAGCCTGTTTAGCTGTTACGCCCGTGGCGACTATGCAAGACACATTACGCATCACCGAAGTTTTTTACTCGTTACAGGGTGAAACGCGCACTGCCGGCCTGCCCACAGTATTTGTGCGCCTCACCGGCTGCCCGTTGCGCTGCCAGTACTGTGACAGCGCCTACGCCTTCAGTGGCGGCACCATCCGCACCCTCGACGACATCCTGGAGCAGGTTGCAGGCTTTCGGCCGCGCTACGTCTGTGTGACGGGTGGCGAGCCCCTGGCCCAGCCCAATGCCATTCCTTTGCTCAAGCAGCTGTGTGATGCCGGTTACGAGGTGTCACTGGAAACCAGTGGTGCCCTGGACATTTCAGCGGTCGACCCTCGCGTCAGTCGAGTGGTTGACCTGAAGACCCCGGACTCCAAGGAAGCGCATCGCAACCGTTATGAAAACATCGACCTGCTGACCGCCAACGATCAGGTCAAGTTTGTCATTTGCTCGCGGGACGACTATGACTGGGCCAACTCCAAGCTGATCCAATACGGCCTGGACCGGCGCGCCGGCGAGGTGCTGTTTTCCCCCAGCCACCATGACTTGAACGCTCGCGACCTCGCTGATTGGGTGGTCGCCGACAACCTGCCGGTGCGCCTGCAATTGCAGTTGCATAAATACCTTTGGAACGACGAGCCAGGACGCTGAAATGACTGAACAAACCACAGATCAAAAACGTGCCGTAATCCTGCTGTCTGGCGGCCTCGACTCCGCCACCGTGGTCGCCATGGCCCGCGCCGAGGGTTACAGCTGCTACACCATGAGCTTCGATTACGGCCAGCGCTCCCATGCCGAGCTGGACGCCGCCGCCCGTGTTGCCCGCGACCTCGGTGTGGTGGAGCACAAGGTGATCGGTCTGAACCTCAATGGCATTGGCGGCTCGGCCTTGACCGACAGCACCATCGACGTGCCTGAGGCGCCGACTGAGGGCATCCCGGTCACTTATGTGCCGGCCCGTAACACTGTGTTCCTCTCGCTGGCCCTGGGCTGGGCAGAGGTGCTCGACGCCCGCGACATCTTTATCGGCGTCAACGCCGTGGACTACTCCGGCTACCCGGACTGTCGCCCAGAGTTCGTCGAGTCGTTCGAGCGCATGGCCAACCTGGCGACCAAGGCCGGCGTAGAAGGGCGTGGCTTCCGTATCCAGGCGCCCCTGCAAAACCTGAGCAAGGCCGATATCGTCAAGGCGGGTGTAAGGCTTGGTGTCGATTACTCGCTGACTGTGTCCTGCTACCAGGCAGACAATGACGGTCGTGCTTGTAGGAAATGTGACAGCTGCCGCCTGCGTGCAGAAGGCTTCCAAGCGGCCGGAATTACTGACCCAACGCGTTATTTCTGATTTATTTAAAATAAGGTGTTGAATAATCCTTAGAAATCAGTATTATACGCGCCACCACACAGCGGGTCGTTAGCTCAGTTGGTAGAGCAGTTGGCTTTTAACCAATTGGTCGTAGGTTCGAATCCCACACGACCCACCATTTTTGGCGGTTTAGAAAATCCGGAAGGCCCACGCAAGTGAGGATTTCCGGGTTTTTTTTTGCCTTGTGCCAAGACAAACCAGGCGTTCATCGATTCAGGCCCCTGGCTCAGTTTCCTCGGCTGAGCCCTCTGCAAGCCTCTGAGTTCTATTGTTGCTCAGCCTTGGCGTGATACCCATTCATCCATGGGCTGTAGTCCACAAACACATAGCCTGTCGGCAGGCCCTGAGGGTGGCTGTCAAACCCCGGCATCTGTCGCAGGTCCAGCAGTTTGCACTGCGTGACGAGGCGTTGCTGCAGCGCGCTATCCACCTTGAAGCCTTGTAGCCGATACGGGCTTTGATTCAGGTTGACCATGCACTCACTGACTTTGCCTTGTGCATCGGCGATGAAGTGGAAGCTGGCTACGCCGATACTGTCGATGGCATGTCCGGCAAACAGTTGCTCACGGAAGAAGCGGATCTGCTTATAGAAATCGATGCGGGCCGTATGCTTTTGTTGCTCCTCCTCCGACATGCCGAGCAGAGGGGTGAATACCATGGGCGCGACAATCACCTGAGTGTCCTTGGCATCGGCGAAGACCTTGGGTGAGACCTCGGGAAACAGGGTGGTCCAACACAGGTCAGTCACCAGTTTGCCCAGCTTGGCCTGGCGCAGGTTGTTCAGGTCTTGGTTGGGTAGCAGGGTTCCGCGTTTGGTCGAGCAATCCACTACATGGTTCTGCGCGTCGACGGTCATGATCATATTCATCACGCCTGTCAGTTCTTGCTCATTGGCAGCTAGGGCATAGCTGCGCAGTATCATTTGGAAAGTGGTGACGAATTTTTCATCCTTTTGTTGCATTTGTGCTGCCGCCAAGGCCGCTGCCTGTTCGGGCGTGTGACTCTGGCAGCCGGACAGTGAAAGTAGGCTTGCACCGAACAATGCCAGAAGCCAGCGGGACGAAGAAGACGTGTTGAATTCCATTTCTTGGGGCTCGTACACAAATAGACTGGGGAAATGTAGACGGGAACCATTCTCACCCATCAAGCGCTAAAGTGCGATTCGAAATAACAAAAACCGTGGCGCTGGAGTGTTTGGTTGTAACGACTGACGGTTGATTCTGCCTATGTTTGATCTATAGATCTTCTTTGTCTATATTTGAGTCTATAGATTCATTATGAGGTGGCAACTATGAGCCTAGCCCTCCAAGCGCAACCCTTCACTCGGGAACAATGTGTCGCCGGACTACGGGCGGCCGTGGGCATCCTGGAAAAGTGGCAGGCCAGCAGCGACCAGGCCTGCCGCATCCTGCGTATCTCGCGCAGTACCTACACCCGCGCCCGGCAGCGTGATGCCGCATGGTCCGTCAGCCTGGACTTCGATCAGATGCAGCGCATCAGCTTCGTGCTCAATATCCACGCCACGCTGCGCATGGTGTTCGATAACCCCGAGAACGTGTATGGCTTCCCCGCAATGGCCAACGACAACAGCTTTTTCAACGGGCGCTCGCCCCTGGAGATCATGGCTCAGGGCGATATGATTTCGCTGTACGAAACCTTCCGCCGCATCGATGTGCTGCGTGGCGCGCAATGGTGACGCTGAACCAGCTGGGTGAGTTGCCGGGGGGCCAGTTGCAGGCCTATCGCCTGGTCAATTCAAAATTCCCGCCGATTGCATTGTTTGACGATGTGGCGGATGCCGACGAGTTTGAGGCGCTCTATCAGATCCAGGCCCTGACCAACCCGCGATTGGGCAATGAGGTCGGCCGGATCGAGCTGATACCCCGTAGGGAAATCCCGTTCGGGATTGTGGGATGTTCCTACGCAATTGCGCCGTTCACCCACGTCAATCCTGCCGGGTCGCGTTTCAGCGCTGGTGATTTTGGCGTCCTGTACCTGGCTGCGACGATAGAAACGGCACTGGCAGAGGTGCGTCATCACCAGAACCAGTATTGGTCCGGGGTCCATGGCCTGAACTATGAGCGTTTTGTCTTTCGCGGGCTGTCGTGCACCTTTGCCGGTGATTCGATGAAGGATGCGACGTCGGTGCCGATCAGCGACCCGATCTACGATCCCGACGACTACAACGACTCCCATCGTTTGGGCAGCGCACTGAAGAAGGCCGGCTGCCCGGGCCTTCGTTATCTGTCAGTGCGTGCAGAGGGCAACCACTGCTGGGCGTTGCTGACACCTAGGCCGGTGTCGTCGATTGTCCAGGCCTCTCATTACGAGATGGTCTGGAATGGGCAGATCACCAGTGTCAGCAAGATCAGCGAAGCCTGATGCACAGGGTCAGATCTGCCCGCGCACCAGGATCGACTCATCGATCTGCGCAATCGAGGTAACCCCGGTGAGGGTCATGGCCACGCGCATTTCCTTAGCAAAGATATCCAGCAGGTTTTCCACGCCACGCTGCCCATCAGCGGCCAGGGCGTAGGCGGGCGCGCGCCCCAGTAACACGCCACGGGCGCCGAGGGCGAGCATGCGTACCACGTCCAGCCCGGAACGAACCCCCGAGTCCACCAGCACCGTGAGGTCACTGCCAACCGCCTGGGCGATCTCAGGCAGTGCCTTGGCGGTGGACAGCACGCCATCAAGCTGGCGGCCGCCGTGGTTGGACACGACGATGCCGTCAGCGCCGAAGCTCACGGCATCCTTGGCGTCCTGTGGGTCGAGGATGCCCTTGATGATCATTGGGCCCTTCCAGAACTCACGGATCCACTCCAGGTCTTTCCAACTGATGGAGGGGTCGAAGTTGGTGGCCAGCCAGCCGATGTAATCTTCAAGGTGGGTCGGTTTGCCCAGGTATTTGGAGATGTTGCCCAAGTCATGAGGGCGGCCCATCAGCCCCACATCAAACGCCCAGGCCGGCTTGGTCACGGCCTGCAACATGCGTCGCTGGGCGGCGTACGGGCCGGACATCCCGGAGTGGGCATCACGGTAGCGGGCGCCGGGGGTTGGCATGTCGACGGTGAAGACCAGGGTTTTCACTCCGGCGGCTTGCGCGCGCTCCAGGGCGTTTTTCATGAAGCCGCGGTCTTTCAACACATAGAGTTGAAACCAGATCGATTGCGCGGTCTGCGACGCTACTTCCTCGATCGGGCAAACGGAAACGGTCGACAGGCAAAAAGGCACACCTTTATTGGTCGCGGCGTTGGCCACCTGGACTTCCCCGCGTCGGGCAAACATGCCGGTCAGGCCCACCGGACTCATGACCACCGGCATCGCCAGCGGTTGGTCGAACAAGGTGGTTTCCAGGCTCAGGCTCTCGACGTTACGCAGCACACGCTGGCGCAGGCTGATGTCTGCCAGGTCCGAACTGTTGGCCTTGAGGGTGTGCTCGGCGTACGCGCCACCGTCAATGTAGTCGAACAGGAAGCGCGGCAGTTTGCGGCGTGCGGCTTCGCGGTAATCCGATGCGGACGAAATGATCATGAACAGTGAGGCCCCGGAATAAAGAAAACGGTGGGTGGAGGATAGCCAAAGGCTTTTCATGGTAAAAACAACTTTTACAACTTCATTCAAGTCGAAAATGGAATAGTCATGAACCTGCGAACGCTGCGAGCCTTTGTCGAAGTGGTGCGCCAAGGCAGTTTCTCACAAGCGGCCGAGATGGTTTCGCTCACGCAATCGAGTGTCAGCAAAGCGGTCAAGACGCTGGAGGAGGAGTTGGGCACGCCGTTGTTCAGCCGTATCGGCCATAAGAGCGAACTGACAGCCGCCGGTGAGATTGCCTACCGCCGCGCCCTGGTGTTGCTCGCCGAGCGCAACGACTTGGTGGCCGAGATCAATGACCTGCTGGGGCTCAAGCGTGGCGTGTTGCGCATCGGCTTGCCGCCGGTGGGCAGTGGTGAGTTATTTGCCGCGATGTTTGCGGTGTATCGCCAGCGTTACCCACAGATCGAGATCGAGCTGATCGAGCATGGCAGCAAGAAGCTGGGCGAGTGCCTGCAAGCGGGGGAGGTGGACGTGGCTGCCCTGCTGGTGCCGGTGGAGGGCGAGTTTGAGTATCAGGACGTGCGGGTCGAGCCGTTGATGGTTGTCCTGCCCAGCAGCCATCCATTGGCGGGACGCAAGAGTGTGGATTTTTCCGACTTGTCCGACTCACCCTTCATACTGTTCGAGGCCGGGTTTGCCCTGAACCGCATCATTCTTTGCGCCTGCGAGCGTCGGGGCGTCTCGCCGAAGGTTTCCGTGCGCAGCGCCCAGATCGACTTTATCGTCGACCTGGTTGGCGCGGGCCTGGGTGTCGCCTTCCTGCCGCGCATGCTGGCTTACAAGCACCTGCATCCCGGCATTGCGTTGATTGCGTTGGATGAGCCCCAGACTGACTGGCATATTGCCCTGACCTGGCGGCGTAATGCTCACTTGCCGCCAGCCGCGCGGGCCTGGTTGGACCTGGCCAGGGAAATGGGTAATGTCCCTGCGCCATTTTAGGCTTTTGAATCCAATCGATATTCTGTAGCCTTGCGCAGCTTCACCCGTGCTTGATGAACACAATCACTTCGTCCGGCGGCGCCCGAAGGGCTCCAGAGCCGGTGGTATACTCGACTTTCGCGCAACTGCGCCTGCAGGTCTTGCGAACATGACGCAAATTTCCGAACGCCTTCTGGTCCAAGCCCACCTCGATGCCAAGCAACCCAAGGTGCTCAGTGCCGAGGAAGAGGCAAGCTTACGTTCTGCCATCGCTGCCGAGCTCAAGGCTCAAGATGCGGTGCTGGTGGCGCATTTCTACTGCGACCCGGTGATTCAGGCCCTGGCCGAAGAAACCGGTGGCTGTGTTTCCGACTCCCTGGAAATGGCCCGCTTCGGCGCCGCACACCCGGCCAAGACCGTGCTGGTCGCCGGTGTGCGCTTCATGGGCGAGACGGCGAAAATCCTCACCCCCGAAAAACGTATCCTGATGCCAACCCTGGAAGCCACGTGCTCCCTGGACCTGGGTTGCCCGGTGGAAGAGTTTTCGGCGTTCTGCGACCAGCATCCGGAGCGCACCGTGGTGGTCTACGCCAACACTTCGGCGGCGGTCAAAGCGCGCGCGGATTGGGTGGTGACTTCCAGTTGCGCCCTGGAAATCGTCGAAAGCCTGATGGATAACGGCGAAACCATCATCTGGGGCCCGGACAAGCACCTGGGTACCTATATCCAGCGTCAGACCGGTGCCGACATGCTGCTGTGGGACGGTGCCTGCATCGTCCACGAAGAGTTCAAGTCCAAGCAATTGGAAGACATGAAGGCGTTGTACCCGGATGCAGCGATCCTGGTGCACCCGGAATCACCGACCTCGGTGATCGAGTTGGCCGATGCCGTGGGCTCCACCAGCCAGTTGATTGCGGCGGCGCAGCGTTTGCCGAACAAGACGTTCATCGTCGCCACTGACCGCGGCATTTTCTACAAGATGCAGCAGCTGTGCCCGGACAAGGTCTTTGTCGAGGCGCCAACCGCCGGTAACGGCGCGGCATGCCGCAGTTGCGCGCACTGCCCGTGGATGGCGATGAATACCCTGGAGCGCACGCTGCAATGCCTGCGTGAAGGCAGCAACGAGATCTTCGTCGAGCCTTCGCTGATTCCCCATGCGGTACGCCCGCTCAAGCGCATGCTGGACTTTACCCAGGCGGCCCGTCTGAAGTTGGCCGGCAACGCCTGATCCATGCCTGCCACGATCAAACTGTAGGAGCTGGCTTGCCTGCGATAGCATCACCTCGGTCTGACTGATACACCGAGGCGCCTGCATCGCAGGCAAGCCAGCTCCCACATTTGATTTGCATCGTTTGGGCGCTATTTCTTTTTCTTCGGGATCCGCACCAATTGCGTGTCCGAATAGATGTCATGCCAGGCGCGTTTTTTCTTGTCCACCAGCGACCAGATAAACCCCAGCCCCGCACACAACCACGACGCAATCGACACCACAAAACGCAACAGCGCCTGCCACAGGCTGATACGTGAGCCATCCGTGTTCTGCACGCGCACGCCCCATACCTGCATGCCCAGGGTCTGCCCGGAATGGGTCCAGAACTTGGCGAAGAAGCCAAACAGCACAAAAAACAGAATCGTCGACAACAACGGATCACCGTCCAGGGCCCCGGACTCCGAGAGCGTGCGCATCTTCGCCTCCCCCACAAAGGCGATCCACACCAGCTTGTAGAGCAAGGCGGTGACGATCAACAGGGCGGTACACAACAGGAAGTCATAGAACATCGCTGCCAGACGACGGCCCAGGCCAACGGCGGGGAATTCGCCTTGGGGGCTCAGCAGGTGTTTCGACATGGCTCGGCTCTCTGGAGGAAAAAAGCCATTTTACGGTCAAACGCATACAAAAAAGCCCCTGATGTCAGCATCAGGGGCTTTTTGTCGCAGTAGGGATCAGCCTTCTGCTTGTACTTCGTCAGCCTGCATGCCTTTCTGGCCTTGCACTGCGAGGAAGGTCACTTTCTGGCCTTCTTTCAGGGTCTTGAAGCCGTTGCCCTGAATAGCGCGGAAGTGCACGAACAGATCCGGACCGCTTTCAGGGGTGATAAAACCAAAACCTTTCTCGTCGTTAAACCACTTGACGGTACCGCTCTGACGTTCAGCCATTTTCTTCTTTCCTTTGACGCTAAAAATTGATGACAGTCCCTTTCACACGAAAGAGTACTGGGCTGGGTTGCAGGAAAGTAAGAGACATCGAACGGGTTGTAGCTAACTTTGGCTACTGCCCAGGTCCAGGTTCAAAGCGACCCATGCAAACACAGTGGGCAAACTCTACGACAACTAAGGCAGAAAAAACAAGCCCTCTAAAAGCCCTGTATTTACTGGTCATGATGACAATTCGGTCACTATTGCCGAAGTGTCTTATTCGATAGTGTGAGTCACTTGTTATAGGTTAATCGACATAACATTGACTATCGTCAGTGCACTGTTTTATGGCGGTTGTGTTACACATTAGTGCAAGTGAACACAACCGCGTTACTTATAGGAACAATCAATCAGCCACGATAGTAACGTTGTGGCACGAATGGCATTTTACTTACACGAAGTGGCACCTTTTTCCCACGCACCAACGCAGAGACTTCGCTATCCAGCGCGGTAAAGGCCATGTCGAGGTAGCCCATGGCGAGCGGGCCGCCAAGGCTTGGGCCAAAGCCACCGCTGCAGACGGTGCCGATCACGGTGTCGTGCTCATCGACAATCTCTGCACCTTCGCGTACCGGCGTGCGTTCCTGTGGCAGCAGACCAACGCGCTTGCGGCTGACACCGGTCTGCTGCTGGGTGAAGATCCGATCGGCGCCCGGGAAACCGCCGGCACGCGCGCCATCAGCGCGGCGGACCTTGGAAATGGCCCACAACAGACTGGCCTCAATCGGTGTGGTCTCGGTGTTCATATCGTGGCCATAGAGGCACAGGCCGGCTTCCAGGCGCAGGGAGTCGCGGGCGCCCAGGCCAATGGCTTCGACTTCGGTTTCGGCCAGCAGGCTGCGGGCCAGGCTTTCGGCACTGGCCGCGGGCACCGAGATTTCGAAACCGTCTTCGCCGGTATAGCCGGAACGGCTGACATAGCATTCCACCCCCAGCAGGCGCAGGGGCGCGAACTGCATAAAGGTCATCTTGATGACTTCCGGGGCCAGGCGCGCCAAGACCTTCACCGCTGCCGGGCCTTGCAGGGCCAGCAGGGCACGTTCCTCAAACAGCGGTTCGATCTGGCATAGCTCGCCGATATGCTGGCGCAGGTGGGCCAGGTCCTGATCCTTGCAGGCGGCGTTGACCACCAGGAACAGTTCGTCGTTACCCAGGTTGGCAACCATCAAGTCATCGAGGATGCCGCCCTGTTCGTTGGTGAACATGGCGTAGCGCTGCATGCCCACGGGCAGGTCGATGATATCCACCGGCACCAGGGTTTCCAGGGCCTTGGCGGCATTGGCCCCGGTCAGGCGGATCTGGCCCATGTGCGACACATCGAACAACCCGGCCTGGTCACGGGTGTGCAGGTGTTCCTTCATCACGCCCAGCGGGTATTGCACCGGCATGTCATAGCCGGCGAACGGCACCATGCGCGCACCCAGTTCGAGGTGCAGGGCATGCAGCGGGGTTTTCAACAGGGTTTCGGTGGACATATTCAGCTCCTGAAAAACGTGCTGGCGCGTTATAAGCGTCAGCACTCGATAATGTTGACGGCCAAACCGCCACGGGCGGTTTCCTTGTATTTGCTTTTCATGTCGGCGCCGGTCTGGCGCATGGTGCGGATCACCTTGTCGAGGGACACGAAGTGCTGTCCATCGCCGCGCAAGGCCATGCGCACCGCATTGATTGCCTTCACCGAGCCCATGGCGTTGCGCTCGATGCAGGGCACCTGCACCAAGCCGCCAATCGGGTCGCAGGTCAGGCCGAGGTTATGTTCCATGCCGATCTCGGCGGCGTTCTCCACCTGGGAAACCGTACCGCCCAGCACTTCGCACAAGGCTCCGGCGGCCATGGAGCAGGCCACGCCGACTTCACCCTGGCAACCGACCTCAGCCCCGGAGATCGAGGCATTTTCTTTGTAGAGGATGCCGATGGCCGCGGCGGTGAGTAGGAAACGCACCACGCCGTCTTCATTGGCCCCGGGGATAAAACGCATGTAGTAGTGCAGCACTGCCGGGACGATCCCGGCTGCACCATTGGTAGGTGCCGTGACTACGCGCCCGCCGTTGGCGTTTTCTTCATTGACCGCCAGGGCATACAGGTTGACCCAGTCCAGCACCGATAGAGGATCGCGCAGGGCGGATTCCGGGTTCTTGCACAGTTGGCGATGCAGCGCAGCAGCGCGGCGCTTGACCTTCAAGCCCCCCGGCAAAATCCCTTCGTTGCGACAGCCTGCACCTACGCAATCTTGCATCACCTGCCAGATCTTCAGCAGGCCGCTGCGGGTCTCGGCTTCCGGGCGCCAGGCGCTTTCGTTGGTCAGCATCACCTGGCTGATGGACAGGCCGTAGGTAGCGCAATGCCCGAGCAAGTCCTTGGCACTTTTGAACGGGAAAGTCAGGGGCGTGGCGTCTTCGACAATCCGGTCAGCCCCGGCGGCATCTTCATCCACCACAAAGCCGCCGCCCACCGAGTAGTACTCGCGGCTGCGAATCTGCAGGCCGGCGGCGTCAAAGGCGCGGAAGATCATACCGTTGGGGTGAAAGGCCAGGGGTTTGCGAATCATCGCCAGATGTTCTTTCTCGTTGAACGCAATGCTGTGTTCTCCGAGCAGGTTCAAACGTGCATCCGCGCGAATCTGTTGCAGGCGCGTGGGCACGGTTTCGGTGTCGACGGTGTCCGGGTGTTCGCCCTCCAGGCCCAGCAACACAGCCTTGTCGCTGCCGTGGCCTTTGCCGGTGGCGCCGAGTGAGCCGTAGAGCTCCACCTTGACGCAGGTGGTGGTGTGCAGCAGGTCGTCACGCTTGAGGCCCTCGGCGAATCGGGCTGCGGCACGCATCGGGCCAACGGTGTGAGAGCTTGAGGGACCGATGCCAATCTTGAACAGGTCGAACACGCTTAAAGACATGGTTGTTCTCCGGTTTCTTATTATGTGTCAGGTGTACTCGGTGAAACTGTGGGAGCGGGCTTGCTCGCGAAAGCGGTCTGTCAGTTGATACATTAGGTGACTGAACCACCGCATTCGCGAGCAAGCCCGCTCCCACATTTTTTGATCGAGTACCTCCTCAGGTTATGCGTAGCTCTCGATCGACGGGCACGCGCACACCAGGTTGCGATCGCCAAACACGTTGTCGACCCGGCCAACCGGCGGCCAGTACTTGCCTTCGATCAACGACGCTACTGGGTACACCGCCTGTTCGCGGCTGTACGGGTGGCTCCATTCGCCGACGATTTCAGCTGCCGTGTGCGGTGCGTTCTTCAGTGGGTTGTCGTCCTTGTCCAACGTGCCGTTTTCCACTGCGCGTATTTCTTCACGGATCGCGATCATGGCGTCGCAGAAACGGTCCAGTTCCTCCTTGGATTCGCTTTCGGTCGGCTCGATCATCAAGGTGCCGGCGACCGGGAACGACATGGTCGGCGCATGGAACCCAAAGTCGATCAGGCGCTTGGCCACGTCATCCACGCTAATGCCGCTGCTGTCCTTGAGCGGGCGCAGGTCGAGGATGCATTCGTGTGCCACCAGGCCGTTGCTGCCGGTGTACAGCACGGGGTAGTGCTCTTCCAGGCGACGGGAAATGTAGTTGGCATTGAGGATCGCCAACTGCGACGCGCGCTTGAGGCCCGCGCCGCCCATCATGCTGATGTACATCCAGGTGATCGGCAAAATGCTCGCGCTGCCGAATGGCGCCGCGCACACCGCGCCTTCCTTGCGCTCCATGGCCGCATGGCCGGGCAGGAACGGCGTGAGGTGCGACTTGACGCCAATCGGGCCAACACCCGGGCCACCACCACCGTGGGGGATGCAGAAGGTCTTGTGCAGGTTCAGGTGGGACACGTCGCCGCCGAACTTGCCCGGTGCGCACAGGCCGACCATGGCGTTCATGTTGGCGCCGTCGATGTACACCTGGCCGCCGTTGTCGTGGATGATCCCGCAGATTTCGCGGATGCCTTCCTCGAACACGCCGTGGGTCGATGGGTAAGTGATCATCAGCGCGGCGAGGTGTTCGCGGTGCTCGATGGCCTTGGCCCGCAGGTCTTCGATGTCCACGTTGCCACGGGCATCGCACGCGGTGACGACCACGCGCATGCCGGCCATGTTGGCGGTGGCCGGGTTGGTACCGTGGGCCGACGATGGGATCAGGCAGATGTCGCGACGTTCTTCGCCACGGCTCTGGTGATAGGCACGTATCGCCAGGAGGCCTGCGTACTCACCCTGGGAACCGGCGTTCGGTTGCAGGGAGATCGCGTCGTAGCCGGTGGCCGCGCAGAGCATGGCTTCCAGCTCGCTGGTCAGTTGCAGGTAGCCGGCGCTTTGTTCCGCCGGGGCGAACGGGTGCAGGGCGCCGAACTCGGCCCAGGTCACCGGGATCATTTCGCTGGCGGCGTTGAGCTTCATGGTGCACGAGCCCAGCGGGATCATGGTGCGATCCAGTGCCAGGTCCTTGTCGGCCAGCTTGCGCAGGTAGCGCATCAGCTCGGTTTCCGAGTGATAACGGTTGAACACCGGGTGGCTGAGGATTGGCGACTGGCGCAGCAGTGCGGCGGGCAGGGTGCTGTCGACGCTGGCGGCTAGGGCGGCGAAGTCCGGCAGGGCTTTACCGCTGGCAAACACGCTCCACAGGGTTTCAATGTCGGCTTGGGTAGTGGTTTCGTCCACCGACAGGCCCAGGCGATCGGTATCCACAACACGCAGGTTAATGCGCACGGCGCGGGCCTTGTCGTGCAGGGCTACGGTGTTGGCGCCGGTGTTGAGGGTGAGGGTGTCGAAGAAGTTTTCCTGCTCGACCTTAAGACCCAAGGTAGTCAGGCCGTTGGCCAGGATCGCGGTCAACTGGTGCACGCGCTGGGCGATCTGGGTCAAGCCTTTAGGGCCGTGGTACACGGCGTACATGCTGGCGATGTTGGCCAGCAGCACTTGGGCGGTGCAGATGTTGCTGGTGGCCTTCTCGCGGCGGATATGCTGCTCGCGGGTCTGCATGGCCAGGCGCAGGGCCGGCTTGCCGAAACGGTCCACCGATACACCGACCAGACGGCCCGGCATATCGCGCTTGAACGCATCCTTGGTGGAGAAGTACGCCGCATGCGGGCCACCAAAGCCCAGCGGTACGCCGAAGCGTTGGGCACTGCCAATGGCCACGTCGGCACCGAACTCACCCGGTGGGGTCAGCAGGGTCAGGGCCAGCAGGTCGGCGGCCACGGCCACCAGGGCATTGGCGGCATGGAAGCGCTCGGTCAGTTCGCGGTAGTCAAAGACATCACCGTTGCTGGCCGGGTATTGCAGCAGGGCGCCAAAGAACGGGCTGACGTCGGTCAGTTTGCGTTCATCGCCCACCACCACATCGATACCCAGTGGCTCGGCACGGGTGCGCAGCACGTCGAGGGTTTGCGGGTGGCTGTGGATCGAGGCGAAGAAAGCATTGCTGCTCTTGTTCTTGCTCAGGCGCTTGCAGAAGGTCATGGCTTCGGCGGCGGCGGTGGCTTCGTCGAGCAAGGATGCGTTGGCGATTGGCAGGCCGGTGAGGTCGCTGATCAGGGTCTGGAAATTGAGCAGCGCTTCCAGGCGGCCCTGGGAGATTTCTGGCTGGTACGGGGTGTAGGCGGTGTACCAGGCCGGGTTTTCCAGGAGGTTGCGCAGGATCGGCGATGGCGTGTGGCAGTTGTAGTAGCCCTGGCCGATATAGGTCTTGAACAGTTGATTCTTGCCGGCGATGGCCTTGATCTTGGCCAGGGCATCCGCTTCGCTCAAGCCGTCGCTCAGGCCCAGTACCGCAGTGCCCTTGATGCTTTCCGGGATCACGCTGGCGCTCAAGGCTTCGAGGGAATCGAAGCCCAGGGTCGCGAGCATCTGCTGCTCATCGTCCTGGCGCGGGCCGATGTGACGGGCGATAAATTCGTTGGCGGTGCTCAAATTAACAGTCATGGCGCGCTCCTCAAGCTTCAGCGTTGGCTTTGATCAGGCGGTCGTACGCATCCTGATCCAACAGCTTAGCCACTGCGTCAGCGTCAGCCGGTTTAAAGCGGAAGAACCAGCCTGCGCCCATCGGGTCTTCGTTGACCAGCTCCGGGCTGTCTTCCAGCGCGGGGTTCACTTCCAGGACGTCACCGTCCAACGGCATGTACACGCCACTGGCAGCTTTTACCGACTCCACGGTGGACGCTTCAGCGCCCTTGTCGTAGGCCTGCAGCTCAGGCAGTTGTACGAAAACCACATCACCCAGCGCGTTTTGCGCGAATGCGGTGATACCCACGGTGACGCTACCGTCGGCTTCGGCGCGCAGCCATTCGTGATCTTCAGTAAAACGCAATTCGCTCATGGAAACTCCTCAGGGCCAGAATCGTCTGGTGGACGGGATTGAATGCTCGTGTCTGCCGAGCTGGATGGGTAAAGCCATAGCAAGAATGCGGCCAATAATTTTTATCGTTTAAAATCAATTGGTTGGCGTTTATGGTCGGAGGGTTGCCGTTATCCGTTGTAGCGAAATCGATACGCTTTGGTGGCGCAAAAAAAGCCTATGTGGATCAAAGCCTTGCATGGTGAAGGCTCACTGCGCCCGTATTGAAATCATTCCACTGTAGCGATTTCAGTACGAGTGGCCATGGCTAGAGATGCCCTGGCAGGTGATCTATCTACCGCACAAGGCACCAGAAGGCGGCTCACCCTGTCGGTTTCTATCGATCAGGACGCTTTACATGAGTAATCCAACAGGAACACTTCGGGAGATTTCGCAGGCACAAGCCTCCCGCAATTACCTTTCCAAAGTGTTTGCGCAACGTCTGACGTTGACTCAGGTGGCGCAGTCCATGATCCAGGAGTGGATAACCGACACGTTTGCAGGTTCTAGTCTGCAGGCCGACAACAGTTGGATTGGGGTCATACAGCGAACGAAAACCGGCAGTGTGGCTTACGGACAGCTTACGACCTTAAGTGACGCATTGATCGCGCGGTGCATGAGCGCCACCTTGCTGAACTACACATCAGGTCATCATCAACTGCTGCGCCAACTGCCCGCAGAGGGTTTCCAACCGGTGGGCGCAGCTATTTCTGTCGAAGATGTAGAACGCATGCTTAACGCCCTTGCCCCGCAGCTGCTGGAGGGTTTTTGCGTGCGGCTGGTGGCGTACTGGAATGCCCGGATCGAGGGACAAGCCTCGCACAGTCGCTGGGAGGCCGTGAGCAAGCAATTGCGTGCCTGCCTGCTCACGGCTCGACAAAATCCGCCGCTCAGTTTGCAGGAGCGCAAGATGTTGCTTGGCGAGGGGAGCGATGTGCAGGTGCTCTGGGCTTACCAGGAGGATCGGCAGGCACTGGGCGCACCGAACCCACTGCGGATTTATCAGGTATATGCCGCACAGGCAGGGCTGCCGGGTGAATGGCTCCCGCTGCTGGTCTTGCAGCGCCAGCTCAATGAGGGCCTGGTAAGCCTGGTCTACCTGCCGGTGATGGCGCTGCTCAAACTCGACACGCTGGACCAGTTGGGCAGCCTGTTGCCTCGTTACATGAGCACATACACCCCAGGCCTACCGCTCAGTTGGGTGCTCAAGGAACCCCATACCGACGTATTCGATGCCCTGGCCCAGAGTTTATTGGAACGACAACTCAGAAGCGTGAGGCGGATCGACTGGTCTGTGTTGGCCACTGTTGGCAGCTATGAAAGGCTATTGATCAAACTGACCTCGCCCCTGGCCTGGTTTAACCCCGATTACGTCCAGCAACCCCATGAAGAGCAATTGCCGATCTGGTTGCAGACTGCCGGCGGCGCTGATCGCCAAGCCTATGGTCAATGGCTTGCGCGCCTGGCGCACCTGCAGCAATGCACCGCGGGGGCTTCGTTTCTGGACGGGCTTGAACCGATTGATGTGTACGCCCGCAAGGCGCTGCAACGCCAGATGCGCCTGGATCACCCGCAGGAGGTGATCATCAATCCGGACGATTACCTGCTGACATTCGAGCGCACTCAAGGTGGCACCGTCGGCTGGACGCAGCGCGCCACCAGGACCTTGACCGAGTGGGCGCTGGAAAACCCCTTCGCCTCTGCCTATGCCCGCGTGCAAATCAGCAACCAGGCGCAGCCGGGGTATGTGCCTGATTGGTGGATCAAGCCGGCTTATCTCAAGCAATTGATTGAAACCGTCGATGTCGGCAAGCATTACCCGGCGCTTCTCAACCGTCTGTTGCTGTCGGACCCGGTAGAGTCTGCGCGGCGGCGGCGGCTGTTTGTCGATCAGATGGCGATCCAACTGCCTCTGCATGCGCTGGAGAACAGCCTTCGTCAACGCAATGGTTTCACCCAGTCTGGGGTGTCAGTCGTGCAAGCGATACTGCAGGACGAGGGGCGGCTTGATACTCAGGTGATTGTCGCCCGGCCTCTGGCGTTTTTGACCCATGCCGGTGGCGTTGCCCATAAAGCCCGCAATCTGTTTGTCATCGGCCCACGTGATAACAGTGACCTGCCGCATATTCTTTATCGGCCGGATCAGCACGAGGCGATGCTTCAGCAGTTTGCCAGTCGCCAGGCCTTGCTCGATGAGGTGGCCCGTATGGGCAGCGATTTACAGGCCGTCGTGCTTGAGCGCATGAGCGAAAACGACCAGGCAGTGTTTGCCCGGGGTGGTTTTTTGCACCCCCATGTCCAGCGTTTCCTGCAAGGGGATGAGTACAGCACACTGCCTGTCTCCGGTGCGGCGCTGCTCAGTGATGAGCAGGTGCCGGGGGTGTTTCTTGAGGCAGTATTCGATGAAAGCGCGACCAGCCTGTGGCAGCTTGCCAAGAAGCAGGCGGTCTCCAACGAGGCACTGCGCTGGAGCTTGTTCAAGAATGATCTCTGGCAAGTATTCAACGTCCTGCTGCCGATGCTCAGGGGGCCGGTAGCGGTGGCAGGCTGGCTGTCTCAGATGTTTGACAGTTTTCGCACGCTGCTGGCGTTGCCGCCCGGGGCCAGCCAGGAGGACTCTGCCAGTGCGCTGATCGAGCTGATCGAGCTGATCGGCAGTTCGGCTGGCCTGCTATTGAGCCATGTCGTTCCCCTGGATGAGCGTTTGCGTTTGCGCGAGACCTGGCCGATCACAGGGGGCAGGGGTGGGCGTGTGGCGTTCACAGGCGGGCCTCATATTCATCAACCCGTGGCAGCATTTGCCTGGCAGCGTTCAATGGCAGATATCACGGCCATGGACTTCTCTTGGGCCACTTCACGGCTCAGGCCCAATTCGACCCAGCGAGCACAGCTCGAAACCTTCCAATGGGCGCCGGGGCCAGGGGAAACATGGCCGGCAAACCCTACGGTGATCTCGACAGACAGCCCCATACGCGGTCGAGTGGTGGTGCATGGCAACCATCAGGACTACACGCTGATAGACAGCAAGCTGTATGGCGTCAAGCCCGTTGGCGGTCGCTGGCGGATCGTCGACTTCAGTCACAACGAACGTTCAGGCCCATGGCTCAGGCAGGACTCGAAAGGTGTCTGGAAAGTTGACCTGGGCCTGCAATTGCTCGGTGGGCAGCCCAAAAAAGTCACGGCGGCAGAACGGCGTATACGCATCCAGAATGAAAACCTGCGACTGGAGCGTGACTACAGTGGCGCAACGGCTCGGCTGGATGAAGTTTTGGAACGGGTGCGGGCGGCCCAGAAACGCTACAGAGAGGTGCATGCTTCGGACTCTGATGCGTTCACGGATCAACAACGGCATGACAGCAGCACCGACTATTTGAGGGTGCTGGAAGAGGAATACCGGCTGCAACTCGACAGGATTAATGCGTTGACTGCAAAAAACACCCACAAACCGGTGAGTGGCTTCGAGCGAGAGAAGATGAAGCAGTTGGAGGCCATCGTTGAGAACTTGCGCGACCAGATGACCGTGGTGATCAACACCCGTGCGGGGGTGATTCTTTCCGATGAGCGTTTGAGCGAGTTGGAGGCACAAATGGATGGCGGCGACGAAGCGATTGCCCAGGCAGCTCATCGTATTGTTGTTCAATCCGCGCTGACGATCGCAGAGTACAACGCTCAACTGATCGACTTGAGCACTCTGGAGCAGAATGCCCATGAGCGATTGATGGGCGTGCCCGGGTATGAGCCGCATGCCCTGTTAATGGCCGCGCCAGAGACGGGCACGCCTCTGGACTGGAAGTCCATGCAGTTAAAGGCGTTGTATGGCGCGATGTTGCGTCGGTTGCCATCCTCTGGAGAGTATGAGGATTTCGATCAGCTCCATGAGTTGTTCGGTGAGGCGATCCAATCGATCCAGTCGCAGAAAACCCTGCGCGAGCCCGACTTGTTGAGTATGGAGCAGCGAATCACTGGGTATGAAGCGATTGCCAGGGAGTATCGAAGGTCCCAGGCAGGGATTCGGGAATACGGCGATATGGCCGTGGAGTTGGTTGACAAGCGTGTTATCGAACAATTGGGGCATCTGCTCAAAGAGTTGGGCCGGGAAGCAGAACAGTCCTTGTCGATGCTGCTTCGCGAACAGGAGGCGCGCCCTGCGGCCCAACCTGTGTCGGTACCCAGCGCCGACAAGCGTTTGTTCCTCGATCGCAAAAAGCGCTACCAACTCGGGCAAGTAAGGGCCCGCACGCCTGAATCGGAGGATGAGATCGTTGATATCCTCAGTCCAATCGATAAGAGCGTACAGGCGAGCTTTCGTCGCAGCCCAAGCTCAGATGACTTTGAGCCGGTTACCGAAGCGGCTGCGTCTGTGTCGCGACCGGTACGCTCGCTGGAAAAGCTCAAGGGCGATGCACGCAGGCTGCTTGACAGAGAGCCGCTGGTGGTTGAGCAGGCCCGCAATGAGACCCACATCTCCAGCATGCCCGACAGCGTCGAGGCCCGCCTGGCACGCCAGGCCGAGGCCATGAAAGGCGTTGCACAGAAAATCCGCAAGGCGCTGGCCCGCGAGCCGGAAAAAGACAAGGGCACGTCAGCAGTTGTTTCCATTCCTTTGCTCGATGAGCTGGCTCAGGCCTCCAGCCGCCTTGTGGAGCAGGGGCGGCTGATACGTATCGAGATGGTCAAGCACCTGCCCCCTGACGAAGAAGGCATTGCCTATCTCAAGCAGCAGAATGAAGTTGAAATTGTGCTGGTAAAAGACCGTGTGCAGCTCAAGCGGCTGGATGATTTTCTACAGGAGTATGTGATCAAGGACAGGCAGGGCAAGGTTTTGGCGTATGCGCATTTTCATTATCGGGCACGGACGACACCCAATGCAGGCTACAGCGCTGGCCATCTGAAGCGGCCCGAACAGCGTTTTATGAGTTATCGCAGCCTTGGTGAAAAGACTGACGCCGATGTGATCGCGATCTACTATTCGCGGATCAGCCCGGCCATGGCCCAGCGCCTGTTTTTCAGCACCAGGGGCGTAATGGTACAGCGCGGGCGGCGGGTATTCTGGTAAGCATCATGCTCAATTTTTACCGGGAATCCCGTACTTGCGTAGCCGATGGGCGATGGCGGTATGGGAGGTCTGCAAGCGGCTGGCCAGTTGTCGCGTCGATGGGTAGCTGGCATACAGTTTTTCCAGCAACGAACGCTCAAAATCCTCCACCGCCTGCTCCAGGCTATCGACTTCTCCGTCGCTCTGGCGGGCGACCGAGGTGCCGGCGATATCCAGGTCGCCAATGTCCACCAGGTTGCTTTCGCAAATGGCGGCGGCGCGGAAGATCACGTTCTGCAACTGGCGCACGTTACCCGGCCAGCGGTTGCCCAGCAGCGCCGGGTAGGTGCCCGGTGCCAGGCGACAGACCGGGCGCTGGATCTGCGCGCAGGCCTGCTGCATGAAGTAGCGGGCCAGCAGCAGGATGTCCTGGTCGCGCTCGCGCAGGGGTGGGACTTCGACATTCAGCACGTTGAGGCGGTAGAACAGGTCTTCACGGAAGGTGCCTTCGCTGACCATTTTCTCCAGGTCGCGGTGGGTAGCACTGAGGATGCGTACGTTGACCTTGATCTCACGGTCGCCTCCGACCCGGCGAAAGCTGCCGTCGTTGAGAAAGCGCAGCAGCTTGGCCTGCAGGTACGGCGACATCTCGCCAATCTCATCGAGGAACACGGTGCCCTGGTTGGCCAGCTCCATCAATCCCGGCTTGCCGCCGCGCTGGGCGCCGGTAAAGGCGCCGGGGGCGTAGCCGAACAACTCGCTCTCGGCGAGGTTTTCCGGCAGGGCCGCACAGTTCAGCGCCAGGAAGGGTGAGCTGTGGCGCGCACTGATGGCATGGCACGCGCGGGCCACCAGTTCCTTGCCGGTGCCGGTCTCGCCCTGGATCAACAGCGGGGCATCGAGGGCCGCCACCCGTAATGCACGGGTCTTGAGGGTGCGGATCGCCGGGGATTCGCCCAGCAATGCATCGAAACCTTCGGCATGGTCATGGTGCAGCGCCGACAACCGTTCGCCGATGCGGTTGGGTTGATACAAGGTCAACAGCGCGCCAGCATCGGTAATCGGCGTGGCGTCCAGCAGCAGGGTCTGGCCGTTGACGCTGATCTCCCGCAGGGGCAGGCGAAAGCCGTGTTCGAGCAGGGAGTCCAGCAGCGTTGGGCTGTCAAATAGTTCGGCGATGCTTTCCCCTGCGGGTTCGCGACCATAGAGGGTAATCAGTGCCGGGTTGGCCAGCAACACCTTGCCGGCGCTGTCCAGGGCCAGCACCGGATCGGTCATGGCCGCCAGCAGGGCGTCGAGTTGCAGGTGGCGGCGTTGGCCTGGAAGGATGTCGACCACCGTCACCGCTTGCACGCCGTGGACGCTGAACAACGCGTCGCGCAATTCTTCCAGTACTTCGGCGCTGAGGGTCGGGGCGTCGATATAGACGTTGGGCGGCACCATCTCCACCGCATCCAGGTTGAGATTGCGCCCGCCGAGCAAGGCCAGGACTTCCTGGGTAATGCCGACGCGGTCGATGAAGCTGACGTGGATACGCATGGGGCTGCTGACAGTTCTGGGGAGCGAGAGGCGGCCAGTATGCCTTGGAGCAGGGCCGAGGTGAAATCTGACAGATGACACTGATCAAAATGTGGGAGCGGGCTTGCTCGCGAATGTGGTGTATCAGCTACATATTCAGTGACTGACACTCTGCATTCGCGAGCAAGTCGAATCGTCGCACCGCCGCTCCCACATTGGGTGTGTGGCGTTGCTGGGGCCGGGGTTATTCCAGGTGTTCGGGTTTGACCGGGTCACCCGATTTCATGCCCAACTGCTGCCTGACATCCGCGAACATCAGATCGTAATGCTTGTGTTGCGAGCCGATGCTGCTGTGTGTCTTGGGGATTCCGTACTTTTCGGCAATCTTGGTCACGTTGCTGGCAAAGTTGTAAGCCTGATCCTTGGGCAGGAAGAACGTTTCCTTCATGTCTTTACCCTGAATGTTGCCATGCAGCGTGAACTGCATGCCTTTCCCTTCGCGTGCATCCGTGACGACCTCGTAGTCGAGGCACAGGTCGTAGCTGACATCGTCTTTGTTCAGCGCATGGCGTTCGATATGCAAGTGACCGGGTTCAAAAATGGCCATAGGCGTCTCTCCTTTACAAGGCATTGGAGAAGGGCGGCAGCAAGCGCCGCCCGGTGTGTCGTTATAAGTAGGTGATACCAGGCTTTGCCGTGCTGATACGGGTGCCGGCGGTGCCCTGGACAATCGCTTCGATGTCCGAGAGTGAACCGATCACTGCGGTTTTGCCAGTCTGGCGGGCGAACTCACAGGCGGCCTGGACCTTGGGACCCATGGAGCCGGCGGCGAAGCCGAGTTTTTCCATTTCGTCCGGGTGCGCCTGGCCAATGGCTTTTTGCGTTGGCTTGCCAAAGTCGATAAACGCTGCATTCACGTCAGTGGCGATCACCAGCAAGTCGGCTTCCAGTTGCGAGGCCAGCAGCGACGAGCACAGGTCTTTATCGATCACCGCCTCAATGCCCTTGAGCTTGCCATCTTCGCCATACATGGTCGGGATCCCGCCGCCACCGGCGCAAATCACGATGCTGCTTTTTTCCAGCAGCCACTTAATCGGGCGAATCTCAAAGATGCGTTTGGGACGCGGGCTGGCCACCACCCGGCGGTATTTGTCGCCGTCGGGAGCAATCGCCCAGCCTTTTTCGGCCGCCAGTTTTTCCGCTTCGGCCTTGGAGTAGACCGGGCCGATCGGCTTGGTCGGGTTCTGGAAAGCCGGGTCCTTGGCGTCCACTTCCACCTGGGTCAGCAGCGTGGCGAACGGCACCTCAAAGTCCAGCAGGTTGCCCAGTTCCTGTTCGATGATATAGCCGATCATGCCTTCGGTTTCGGCGCCCAGCACGTCCAGCGGATACGGTGAAACCTGGGTGTAGGCGGCGGCTTGCAGCGACAGCAGGCCGACTTGCGGGCCATTGCCGTGAGCGATCACCAACTCGTTGCCCGGATGGATCTTGGCAATCTGTTCGGTGGCGATCCGGATATTGGCGCGTTGGTTGTCCGCAGTCATGGGTTCACCACGGCGGAGCAGGGCGTTACCGCCCAGTGCAACGACGATACGCATAATGCAATCCTTCTAGAATTCTGCCTTGTGAACACTGGACCAAGTGTGGGAGCCGGCTTTATGTAGGAGCCGGGCTTGCCCGCGATGCAGTCACCTCGGTCTGCCAGACATATTGAGGTGATGCCATCGCAGGCAAGCCAGCTCCCACATAAAGCTCGCTCCCACTGAGTCAGTGGGAGCTGCGTTGGATTACAAATCAGCCAACGTCGACACCAGGATCGCCTTGATGGTGTGCATGCGGTTTTCCGCTTGCTCGAAGGCGATGCAGGCCGGGGACTCGAACACGTCGTCGGTCACTTCGATGCCGTTGGCCAGGTGCGGATACTGCTCGGCAATCTGCTTGCCGATCTTGGTATCGCTGTTATGGAACGCCGGCAGGCAGTGCATGAACTTGGTGCGTGGGTTGCCGGTGGCTTTCATCAGTTCGCTGTTGACCTGGTATGGCAGCAGTTGCTCGATGCGCTCGGCCCAGGCTTCTACTGGCTCGCCCATGGACACCCAAACGTCGGTGTGGATGAAGTCCACGCCCTTGACCGCCGCTTTCGGGTCTTCGGTGAGGGTGATGCGTGCGCCGCTTTCTTCTGCGTATTTTTTGCAGCGACCCACCAGGTCATCGTGTGGCCACAGGGCTTTTGGCGCGCAGATGCGCACGTCCATGCCCAGCTTGGCACCGACCAGCAGCAGCGAGTTGCCCATGTTGTTGCGCGCGTCGCCCAGGTAGGCGTAGCTGATGTCGTGGATCGGCTTGTCGGCGTGTTCACGCATGGTCAGCACGTCGGCGATCATCTGGGTTGGGTGGTATTCGTCGGTCAGGCCGTTGAACACGGGCACGCCGGCGAACTTTGCCAGTTCTTCGACGATTTCCTGCTTGAAGCCACGGTACTCGATGGCGTCGTACATGCGCCCGAGTACGCGGGCGGTGTCCTTCATGCTTTCTTTGTGGCCGATCTGCGACGAGTTCGGGTCGATGTAGGTGACGTTGGCGCCCTGGTCATAGGCCGCCACTTCGAAGGCACATCGGGTGCGGGTCGAGGTTTTCTCGAAGATCAGCGCGATGTTGTTGCCTTTGAGGTGCTGCTGCTCGGTGCCGGTGTACTTGGCGCGCTTGAGGTCGCGGGACAGGTCCAGCAGGTAGCGCAGTTCGCGCGGGGTGTGGTGTTCCAGGCTCAGCAGGTTACGGTTGTGGATGTTGAACGCCATGATGATTCTCCTTGGATTCGGTAATCGGCCCGGTCGGCACTCGGTAAGCGCCGCCGGGTAGATGGTCGTTTAGTAGTCGATAGGGTCGCGGATGATCGGGCAGGTCATGCAGTGGCCACCGCCACGGCCGCGGCCGAGCTCACCGGCGCTGATGGTGATCACTTCCACGCCGGCCTTGCGCAGCAGGGTGTTGGTGTAGGTGTTGCGGTCGTAGCCGATCACCACGGCAGGCTCCACGGCCACCACGTTGTTGCCGTCGTCCCACTGCTCGCGTTCGGCGGCGAAGCTGTTGCCGCCGGTTTCCACTACACGCAGGGCCTTGAGGCCAAGGGCGGCGGCCACGGTGTCGAGGAAGTTGGTTTTCTCGCGTTGGATATCGATGCCGTGGGGCTTGCTTTCGTCAGGGCGCAAAGTGAAGGCAACGATCTGGTTGACCACTTCAGGGAAGATGGTTACCAGGTCGCGGTCGCAGAAACTGAACACGGTGTCCAGGTGCATCGCCGCGCGGGATTTCGGCAGGCCGGCAACGATCACCCGTTCCACCGCCTTGTTCTTGAACAGGTTGCGCGCCAGTTGGCCGATGGCCTGGTGGGACGTGCGTTCGCCCATGCCGATCAAGACCACACCGTTGCCAATCGGCATCACGTCGCCGCCTTCCAGCGTGGAAGCCCCGTGTTCCAGGTCAGGGTCGCCGTACCAGATCTGGAAATCGGCGTTGGTGAACTCAGGGTGGAATTTATAGATGGCGGTGGTCAGCAGGGTTTCCTGACGTCGCGCCGGCCAGTACATCGGGTTGAGCGTCACGCCGCCGTAGATCCAGCACGTGGTGTCACGGGTGAACTGGGTGTTGGGCAGCGGCGGCAGGATGAAGCTTGAGTGGCCGAGGAAGTCGCGGAACATCTCGATGGTCTTGCCACCGAAGCTGCTTGGCAGGTCATCGGCCGATACGCCACCGATCAGGAACTCGGCGATCTTGCGTGGCTCCAGGCTGCGCAGCCACGAGCCGACTTCATCGACCAGGCCCAGACCAACGGTGTTGGCGGTGATCTTGCGCTCCAGGATCCAGTCCAGCGCTTCGGGGATGGCGACAATGTCAGTCAGCAGGTTGTGCATTTCCAGCACATCGATGTCCCGCTCACGCATCTTGGTGACGAAGTCGAAATGGTCCCGCTTGGCCTGGGCAACCCAGAGCACGTCATCGAACAACAGCTCGTCGCAGTTATTGGGGGTCAGCCGCTGGTGGGCCAAACCTGGGGAACACACCATGACTTTGCGCAGTTTGCCGGCTTCGGAATGTACGCCGTACTTAACTTTTTCCGTGGTCATTACAGATCCTCCAGTGAACATAAACAGTGAGGGTGTTACAGGGTCAGGAAGCCGTCGTAGAGCCCATAGGCCGCCACCAGGGCGCCAATGACCACTGCGGCGAAAATCAGCTTCTCGACGTTGGTGAAAATCGGTTTGCCCAGTTCACGCTTGGCCTTGGCGAACAGGATCGCGCCAGGGGCGTAGAGCAGGGCGGACAACAGCAGGTACTTGGTGCCACCGGCATACAGCAGCCAGACCGCGTAGATCAGGGCGATGGCGCCGATGAACAGGTCTTTCTTGCGCTCGGCCAGGGCCGCCTCGTAGGTCTCGCCGCGTACCGCCAGCAACAGCGCGTAGGCCGCCGACCACAGGTACGGCACCAGGATCATCGAGGTGGCGAGGTAGATCAGCGACAGGTAGGTACTGGCGGAAAACAGCGTGATCACCAGGAAGATCTGCACCATGGCATTGGTCAGCCACAGGGCGTTGACCGGCACATGGTTGGCGTTTTCCTTACGCAGGAACTCCGGCATGGTGTGGTCTTTGGCGGCGGCGAACATGATCTCGGCGCACAGCAGCACCCATGACAGCAGCGCCCCCAGCAGCGAGATGATCAAGCCGACGCTGATCAGTACCGCGCCCCAGTGGCCGACCACATGTTCCAGCACTGCGGCCATCGATGGGTTCTGCAGCTTGGCCAGTTCCGGTTGAGTCATGATGCCCAGGGACAGCACGTTCACCAGCATCAGGAACAGCAGCACGGTGATAAAGCCGATGACAGTGGCCTTGCCCACGTCCGAACGTTTTTCGGCACGGGACGAGAAGATGCTCGCGCCTTCGATGCCGATGAACACCCAGACGGTGACCAGCATCATATTGCGCACCTGGTTCATCACGCTGCCCAGGTCGGGGTTTTTCACGCCCCAGATATCAGCGGTGAAAATGTCCAGCTTGAACGCGAACAGTGCGATCAACACAAACAGCACCAGCGGCACGACCTTGGCGACCGTGGTCACCAGGTTGATGAACGCTGCTTCCTTGATCCCGCGCAGGACCAGGAAATGCACGGCCCACAACAGCACCGACGCGCCAATCACCGCCGCCGGGGTGTTGCCTTCGCCGAAGATGGGGAAGAAGTAACCGAGGGTGCTGAACAGCAGCACGAAGTAACCGACGTTGCCCAGCCAGGCGCTGATCCAGTAGCCCCAGGCCGACGAGAAACCCATGTAGTCGCCAAAACCGGCCTTGGCGTAGGCGTAGACACCGCCGTCCAGGTCAGGTTTGCGGTTGGCCAGGGTCTGGAATACAAAGGCCAGGGTCAACATCCCCACGGCAGTAATAACCCAACCAATCAATACCGCACCGACATCGGCGCTGGCGGCCATGTTTTGCGGCAACGAGAAGATCCCGCCGCCAATCATTGAGCCCACAACAAGAGCAACAAGGGCGCCTAATCGAAGTTTTCCGGGAGATTCAGACATTGCGTGACTCCAATGCAGGAGAAGAGAGACCACAGAATAAAACTGTGCGCTATTCAAACAGCTGACTCAGATCACTTCATTGGCACATTCCATTGCGAATTAATGACTTATGGTTGAGTTGTTACAGGCGTATAATTGTTCGGATAAGTGCGTTCCAGAGCCTCTATCCGTTACGGTTAATCATTTTTATGTAGGGCATGAAGGGTTGACGCTAGCCCGTATTCCCAGATGTGCAAACTTTTTCAATAGGCTTTGCCAAATACGCCATGTGATGGGAAGACAAGTCATATTTAAATTCTAAATAGGCCTAAACTCTATTAACTGACATGCCATTAAGTTATGAGGCGATCCGCTTTATTCGCTATAGCTAATAAACGCTGAATACGTTAGATAAATTATCCGAGTGCACAGTTGTTGGCTCAATGACGGTTTGATTTGCAGGGGTTTCTATGTCGCAACCGGCACAAAAGCTTCGACTCGGCGCCCTGATTGCGCTGGTGGTGGGCTCGATGATTGGCGGCGGGATTTTCTCGTTGCCGCAAAACATTGCCGCACGGGCAGAGGTGGGAGCGATCCTGATCGGTTGGGGCATCACCGCCATCGGCATGCTGACCCTGGCCTTTGTGTTCCAGACGTTGGCCAACCGTAAACCCAACCTGGATTCAGGGGTGTACGCCTATGCCAAGGCCGGGTTTGGCGACTACATGGGGTTTTCTTCGGCCTGGGGTTACTGGATCAGTGCCTGGATGGGCAACGTCGGCTATTTCGTGTTGCTGTTCAGCACCCTCGGCTATTTTTTCCCAGTGTTTGGCCAGGGCAATACGCCGGTGGCCATTGGCTGCGCATCGTTGCTGCTGTGGGCTGTGCATTTCCTGGTGCTGCGCGGCATCAAGGAGGCGGCGTTTATCAATCAGGTCACCACCGTGGCGAAGATCGTGCCGCTGCTAATGTTTATCGTCATCGCTGCCGTGGCGTTCAAGGCGGATATTTTCACCCGCGATATCTGGGGCCTGGGCAACCCGGAGTTCGGTGGGGTGATGGATCAGGTGCGCAACATGATGTTGGTCACCGTGTTTGTGTTTATCGGTATCGAAGGTGCCAGCGTGTACTCGGCCCGGGCGGAAAAACGCTCGGATGTGGGGCGCGCCACGGTGATCGGTTTTATCGGGGTGCTGGCGCTGCTGGTGCTGGTCAACGTGTTGTCCCTGGGGATTATGAGCCAGCCGGAGTTGGCCAACTTGCAGAACCCGTCCCTGGCGGGCGTGCTGGAGCATATTGTCGGCCCCTGGGGCGCGATGTTGATCAGCATCGGCCTGGCCGTGTCGTTGCTCGGTGCGTTGCTGTCATGGGCGTTGTTGTGTGCCGAAATTCTCTACGCCACCGCCCACGACAAGACCATGCCGGCCTTCCTGAAAAAGGAAAATGCCAACCGTGTGCCGGTCAATGCCCTGTGGTTGACCAATGTGATGATCCAGATTTTCCTGGTGATCACCCTGTTTTCCGCCAGTACCTACACCACGCTGATCTACCTGGCGTCGTCGATGATCCTGGTGCCGTATTTGTGGTCGGCGGCCTATGCCGTGCTGCTGTGCGGGCGTGGTGAAACCTATGAAAATGCCCACCGCGCGCGCCTCAAGGACCTGCTGATTGGGGTGATTGCACTGGGTTATGCGGTGTGGCTGCTGTATGCCGGTGGCCTGAAATACCTGCTGCTGTCGGCGCTGTTGTATGCGCCGGGGGTGATCCTGTTTGCCCAGGCCAAGCGCGAGCAGGGCCAGCCCCTGTTTACCTTGTTGGAAAAAGGCATTTTCAGCTGTGTGATCGCCGGGGCGAGCCTGGCGGCGTATGGGTTGTACAGTGGCGTGCTGACCTTGTGAGCATGACGGTTGAATGATTGTGCGGGTGAGGGCCTCATCGCGGGCAAGCCCGCGATGACAATTGCAAGGTCACCACTGGGCCCGATGCGCGCCCAGTTCCCCTGCCGGCAAATCCCACTGCAGCGGTGTCCCCGTAATTGTCAGCGGCGCCAGCAGCCGATGAGCCGGGCCCCAGGCCGTCTGTTCCACCACCAGGCCTTGATCGCTCGGATCTTCTTCACGCAACGCGGGTTGTTCCACACGGTTTCCCGACTCGACCAACAGCTTCGCCGTGCGCGCCAGCGACAGACGTGACGAACCGCCACGCCCACTGCGCAGGCGTTCGGCCAACGCCTGTATGGCACTGGCGGCCATCAGGTAGCCGGTTGCATGATCCAGCGCCTGCACTGGCAGCGGCACGGGTTTGTTCGCCTGTTTCCACTGCATGCCGGCGTGGGCAATCCCGCTGCTCATCTGCACCAGGCTGTCGAAGCCTCGGCGATTGCGCCATGGGCCGCTCCAGCCGTAGGCGTTCAGGCTGACGTCGATCAGGCCGGGGGCAATCTGCTGCAGTGTGGCGGTGTTGTAACCCAACTGCTCCAGGGCATCGGCCCGGTAGCCGTGGAACAGAATGTCGGCATCCTTGAGCAAGTGCTCAAATAATTGCCGGTCGTTGGAGGTCTTAAGGTCAAGGCGCGCGCAGCGCTTGCCCAGGGTCATTTCCGGCACGACCCCGGGTTCGTTCCAGGTGGGGGCGTCGATACGCAATACGTTGGCGCCAAGGCCGGCGAGAAAGCGACTGGCCACGGGGCCGGCCAGCACGCGGGTCAGGTCCAGCACCTTGATCCCCGCTAACGGGCGCGCCACGCTGCCGCGCCAGGGGATGTTGCTGGCTGCCTCGAAGTGCTGGCGTGCAACCAGGGGCTCCTGGTTGACCGCCAACCCCTGGGGGTGGGCCTGCCAGTCCGGCCATGCGCGCATCTGCGCGGCGCAACCACCTTCATCGACAATCGCGTGTTCCAGCTTGGCCGCGTTCCAGGGGGCTACCTTGAGCGCCATCGCCGCTCGATCCGCGACGTGGCCCAGCACGCGTTCGGCGGCCGCGCGATGATGGGGGGCGTTGGTGTGCAGGCGAATCCAGCCGTCGGCGCAGGCGTAGTCGCCGGCAATCGGGTCCCATAGCGGCGGTACGCTCCAACCGAGCGGACGCAGTGAGCTGGAGAACCAGAATGAGGCCAGGCGCCGGTCCACGCTGACAGTGGGTAGGCGTCCGGTCTGTTGCTCCAGCAGCCGGGCGACGGCCTGGCCTGCTGCACCGATACTGGCACAGGCCAGTTCAGTGACGGCGAAGGTTGAAGGCAGGGCGCCGGCCTCGGTGATGGTCAGCGCGGTGGGTGGCAGATCGAGTGCAACCTCGATGGATGTGAGCAGATCAGTCATCAACGGCCCTCCTTACAAGAAGGGCCATCATAGAAGATCTTCAGGGGAGTGCTGCAACCCCTGGCGTCAGTGGCAATTCCAGAGTGGCGATGAATCCGCCGTCGGGGTGGTTGGCCAGGGTCAGGCTACCGCCGTGACGTTCGGCGGCCCGCCGCGCAATCGCCAGGCCCAGGCCATGGCCGGGGGCCGTTTGCCCGGGGGCGCGGTAAAACGGCTCGCCCAATTGCTTCAAGTGTTCGGCATCGGCGCCGGGGCCATGGTCGCGCACACTGATCACAATCTGTTCGGCTATGCTGCGGGCCTGTATTTCAATCGGCTGGGTAGGCGGGTTGAAGCGCTGGGCATTGCGCAACAGGTTGTCCAGCGCACGTTCGAGCATGTGCGGCCAGCCTTTGAGTGTCAGCGCGGGGTCGGCATGCAACTGCACGAGTTGTTCCGGTGCGCTGAGCTGGGCATCTTTTTGCAGGGTATTGAGCAGCGGGTTGAGGTCAACGTCTTCAGGGCTGGCGTTGTCGGCATCGACGCGGGCCAGCACCAGAATCTCGCTGATCAAGGCCTCCAGGCGATCGCATTCGAGGGTCAGGCGCGGCCAGAGTTTTTCCCGCGCCTCAGGGGTGGCCCGTTCGGCCAGGGCCAGGGCGATCCGCAGGCGCGCCAGGGGCGAGCGCAGTTCGTGGGATACATCGCGCAGCAATTGGCGCTGGCTGCCGATCAGGCTTTGCAGACGCGCGCCCATGCGGTTGAAGTCGGTGGCCAGCACCCCAAATTCATCGCGCCGGTTGGCCAGGCGCGCCAGGCTGTTTTGCTGGTACGTGGTCTGGCCCAGATCGTGGACCGCGCCGCGCAGGCGGCTGAGGGGGCGGGTGATCGACAGGGTCACCAGCAGGCTGAACAGGGTCAGTACCACCAGCGCGATCGCCAGCGCACTAAAGGGCCAGAGCAGGCTGCTGCGGTGCCAGGCGTCCAGTTCCGGCAAGGCGATGCGGTAGATCAGCAGGTAGGTGTCGCCGGTTCGTTCACTGGTGTACTCGGCCGTCAGGCGCCGCCAGGGCAGGCGGCTGTCATGGCTGTCATGTTGGCGGGCTTCGAAGGCAGCGGAGCGGCGCGGGAAGGTGCCGCGCACCACCGGGTCACCGCTTTCGTTGAGCACCTGTACATCGACGTGGTACTGGCGCCTGCGTTGTTGCAGCAAGTCCTGGGCGGCGTCCTCGCCTTGGGTTTCATAGACCCGGGTCCATTCTTCGGCCAGGTTATTGAGGCCTGGGTGACGGCTGAGAATCCAGGCGTCCTGGTTGAGCATATGCCCAAGCAGGATCGACAGCCCGGCAACCAGGGCGATGGCCAGCCAGAAACTGGCAAGGATGCGCCAGAAGAGTGAACGCACAGGAAACCCTCAAACAGGAAAAGCCCAGTGGCGCGGGCCACTGGGCTGGGAGGTAGCTAACGCATTATTGCGCTTTTTGCGGTTGTTGCGCTTTCCAGGCCTGGAACTGCTGCCATTCGGCCTTGCGCTCGGCGCGTTTCTTCGCCATTTCGTCGAACTTCTTCTGCTGGTCGGGCTTGAGCAGGGCGCGGATGTCGGCCTGGGTTTTCTGTTTGGCGGCGGCCATCTCGTCGTTCATGGCTTTCTGCTCGGCGGCCGGCAGTTTATCCAGGTATTTCTTGACCAGTTGCTGGCGACCTTCGCGTTGCTCGCCCATCAATTTGCCGATCTGCTGGCGCTGTTCGCGGGTCAGGTCCAGTTGGCTGAAAGGGCCGCCTTTGCCGCGCATGCCGTGTTCACCGCCGTGGCCCGGGCCGCCCATCATATGGCCTTCTGGACCGCCCATCGGGCCTTGGCCTTCTGGCATGGCCATGGCGACGGTAGGCAGGGCGGCAGCGAACATCAAAGCGATAAGGGTCTTGCGCATGGTGTTTCTCCTTGTCTCGGTTCCGGTGAGTCCGGATGTGAGTAGATTACAAAGATCAAGGTCAGCCGCCGTCAGCGCAGGGTAAAGTTTAAGTAAGGAAGGGGCAGCTACAAGTTACGAGCTACAAGCGGCAAGCTAAGAGCTTTTCACTTGTCGCTGCTCTTAAAGACTGTAGTAGTAGCCACGGCTGCGCAGTGCGACGATCCGCGGGCGGCCGTCGGCATGCGGGCCGATTTTCTTGCGCAGGTTGCTGACGTGCATGTCCAGGCTGCGGTCATACAGGGTCAGCTTGCGGCCCAGGGCAATCTGCGCCAGTTCCTGCTTGTCCAGCGGCTCGCCTGGCTGGCGCAGCAAGGCTTCCAACAGACGGCTTTCGGACAGGGTGAGGGTCAGTTCCTGATGGTCGATGGTGACGACACCCCGTACCGGGCTGAAGCACAGGTCGCCCAGTTCCAGTTGGCTCGACACCGCAGTCGGGTGACTGCGGCGCAGGACTGCGCGCAAGCGGGCGGTCAGTTCGCGTGGATCGCATGGCTTGGCCAGGTAATCATCGGCGCCCAGTTCCAGGCCGAGGATCCGGTCCAGGGGCTCGCCCCGGGCCGAGAGCATCAGCACCGGCAATTCCGGGTGGTCGGCGCGCAGTTGCTTGAGCAACTCCAGGCCGCTGCCATCGGGCAGCATCACGTCCAGCACCACGGCCGCCGGAGCGGCCTCGGCCAGGGCCTGGCGTGCGCTCACGCCGTCATGGCAAGCGCGTACCTGGAACCCTTCCTGGCTCAACCAACTGGTCAGCAGCTCACAGAGCTCCTGGTCATCATCTATCAGTAACAGCTCGCTCATGACTCACTCAATTTAGCCATTGTCGACGGCGCCGATGCCCGCCACTGGCGAAGATACCGCACAGCAGGGCAACCAGCGCAACTCCTGCGCCAATCACGAACCACTGCTGCTGATCGGTAAGCCAGCGTGGCAGGGCACCGCCTTGCGCTTCCTTGAGTTGCTGGGCCAGGCGTTGATTGTCCTGGCGCAGCCGGCTCAACTGCGCACTCTCGCGGGTGGCATCGGCAGTTTGCAATTGTTTGTTCAGTTCTTCGCGCAGGCGTTCGCTTTCTTTCAAGCGTTGCTGCAACTCGGTGACCTGGCTGCCGGCACTCAAGGACAGGGGCGTTGAACTGCCGGTGTTCGAGGTTTCTTCAGCATGGGCCGTAGCCCCGATCGTTAACACTGCCAACAGACACAACTGACTTAAGCGCATCGGAACTCCTGATTCCACACGAATATTCAGAACGTTGTCGGCAGGTTACCGAGAATAATGAGCGATTAGGAGTACGCCGAACCCAATAGGTTCAGCGCTACATCGATCAAGGCAGGACTTGTTTGAACGGCTTGATCACGACATCGGCATACACGCCGGCCGCCACATACGGGTCGGCCTTGGCCCAGGCCTGGGCGTCGGCCAGGGAGGCGAACTCGGCGACGATCAGGCTGCCCGTGAAACCAGCGTCGCCCGGATCATTGCTGTCGACCGCCGGGTGCGGACCGGCGAGCACGATGCGCCCTTCGGCTTGCAGCGCCTTGAGGCGTTCCACGTGTGCCGGGCGCGCGGCCAGGCGTTTTTCCAGGGAGTTGGCGACGTCGGTGGCAATGATGGCGTAGAGCATGTCAGTCCTCGGTTTTTGGCGTGGTAGGGTCGGTGTCATGCAGGTGGCGCGACAGGTAGATGCCCTGGGCAACCAGGAACACCACGGTCATGCCCAGGCTGCCAAACACCTTGAAGTCGACCCAGTAGCTCTGGAAGGTAAAGGCCACGAACAGGTTGGCCGCGCCGCAGAACAGGAAAAACAGGATCCAGGCGATGTTCAGGCGGGTCCAGATCGGCTCCGGCAAGCTCAAGGCGTGGCCCATGATCCGCTTGATCAGCAGGCGGTCGCCAATGAAATGGCTGCCGATAAAGGCCAGGGCGAACAGCCAGTTGACCACCGGGGCTTTCCATTTAAGGAAGGTTTCGCTGTGGAAGGCCAGGGTCAGGCCGCCGAAGACCAGGCAGGCGATGAGGGTCAGCCATTGGCTTTTTTCCAGCTTGCGCTGGGAGATGAAGATCGCGCCGTAGACCACCAGGGAACTGATGATCAGTACCGCCGTGGCGCTGTAGATGCCGCCGAACGACAGCTCATGGCCGCCGATATCGATGACCCGTGGATCAGTTTTGAAAACGATGAAGAACAGCAACAGCGGGATGAAGTCGATGAATTGTTTCACAGTAAGAGCCAGAAGCTGGATGTGGCGGCATAATAACAAACATCCTTGGTAGCGAAAGCGCCAGCTGACTTGAGGTTACACACTTCCGTGAATGTTGATTTGCACTGCCACAGCACGGCCTCCGACGGCGCCCTGGCGCCCGCGGTACTGGTTGCGCGTGCGTTTGAAAAAGGCGTGCGAGTCTTGTCGTTGACCGACCACGACACCCTTGAAGGCCTGGATGAGGCCCGTAGTGCCGCCACAGCGCTGGGGATGCAGCTGGTCAATGGCGTCGAATTGTCCTGCACCTGGGGTGGTGCGACCATTCATGTGTTGGGCTATGGGTTCGACGTCACGGCCCCGCCGCTGGTGGAGGCCATCGCCCGGTTGCACGATGGCCGCTGGCTGCGGTCCGAAGAAATAAGCCGCAAACTGGCGCTCAAGGGCATGCCCAACGCCCTTGAAGGCGCCCGTGCGATCCAGCAGGAACTGGGCGACAGCGGCAACGCCCCGGCCCGCCCGCATTTTGCCGACTGGATGGTGCGCGAAGGTTTCGTCAAGGATCGCGCCGAAGCGTTTCGCAAATGGCTGGGCGCCGGCAAGCTGGGGGACGTCAAGCTGCACTGGCCGACTCTCGAAGACACCGTGGCCACCCTGCGCGCTTCAGGAGCCTGGGTCAGCCTGGCACATCCCTGGCACTACGATTTCACCCGCAGTAAACGCCGCAAGCTGATAGGCGACTATATTCAAGCGGGTGGCCACGCCATCGAAGTGGTCAATGGGCATCAACCCGCCGAACAGGTTGGCAGCCTGGCGATTCTTGCCCGTGAGTTTGGTCTGCTGGTCAGTGCCGGCAGTGATTTCCATGGCCCAGGCGGCTGGTCGGAGATTGGCGAATACCGCCCGGTCCCGGAAGACTTGCCGCTCCTGTGGGGGCGATTCAAGCATGACCCCATTACCGCCACCGTCTGAACAGGTAGAAAACGTGAGTCAATTTTTCCAGATTCACCCGGAAAACCCGCAAGCGCGGCTGATCAAACAGGCTGTGGAGATCATTCGCGCCGGTGGTGTGGTGATCTACCCAACGGATTCCTCCTATGCGATCGGTTGTCAGATCGGTGACAAAAATGCCGTGGAGCGCGTAAGACGCCTGCGCGAGCTCGACAAGAACCACAACTTCGCGCTGATTTGCAGCGATCTGTCGCAACTGGGGCTGTTCGCCAAGGTCGATACGGGCACTTTCCGCCTGCTCAAGGCCCATACGCCGGGCCCCTACACCTTTATCCTCAATGCCACCCGCGAGGTGCCGCGCCTGCTGCTGCACCCCAAGAAGCGCACCATCGGCCTGCGTGTGCCGGAACACCCGATTGCCCTGGCACTGCTGGCGGAACTGGGTGAGCCATTGATGAGTGTTTCGCTGATTATGCCCGGTGAATCCGAGCCGCTGTACGACCCCTACGAAATGCGCCAACTCCTGGAAAAACACGTCGACCTGATCATCGACGGCGGCTATGGCGGCAACAAGGCGTCTACCGTGATCAACCTGGCCGACGGCGAGCCTGAGGTGGTGCGCGTCGGTTGTGGCGACCCCACACCGTTTATGGTCGAGGCCTGAATGTCGTCTGTGGAAACCGTCGACAGCCAGGCCGGCGCCCAGCAAGAACTGCCATTTGCCATGGTCTATGGCCAGGCGGTCATGGAAATGCCCCTGGATTTGTACATCCCGCCGGATGCTCTGGAAGTGTTCCTTGAAGCCTTCGAAGGCCCGCTGGACTTGCTGCTGTACCTGATCCGCAAACAAAACATCAATATCCTCGATATCCCGGTGGCGGAAATCACTCGCCAGTACATGGGGTATGTCGAGTTGATGCAGTCGGTGCGTCTGGAACTGGCTGCCGAGTATCTGGTGATGGCCGCGATGTTGGCGGAGATCAAGTCGCGCATGCTGCTGCCGCGTTCGGAGACGATCGAAGCAGAAGAAGACGACCCGCGTGCCGAACTGATCCGCCGCCTGCAGGAATACGAGCGCTTCAAGGCCGCCGCCGAAGGCATTGACGGCTTGAGCCGTGTCGGTCGTGACGTGGTGGTGCCCAAGCTCGATGCCCCGGAAGCCCGGGCGCGCAAGTTGTTACCGGATGTGAGTCTGGAAGAGCTGCTGATGTCCATGGCCGAGGTGCTGCGCCGTGGCGATATGTTTGAAAGCCACCAGGTCAGCCGCGAAGCCTTGTCCACACGCGAGCGCATGAGTGATGTGCTGGAACGCCTCAAGGGCGGCGGTTTTGTGCCGTTTGTCGAGCTGTTCACCGCCGAAGAAGGGCGCCTGGGGGTGGTGGTGACCTTTATGGCGATCCTTGAACTGGTCAAGGAGTCCTTGGTCGAGTTGGTACAGAATGAGCCTTTTGCGGCTATCCACGTGCGGGCGCGAGCCGAATAACGAGCTGAATCGATGAATCTGACTGAACCCCGCGAACTGGCGCCTTTGTTGGAAGCCTTCCTCTTGGCCTCGGGCAAGCCGCAATCGTTGGAACGCCTGTTCGAACTGTTTGAAGAGGCTGAGCGCCCGGAACCGCCGGTGTTCAAGAAGGCCCTGGAAATCCTGCGCAAATCCTGCGAAGGCCGTGCCTTTGAATTGCGCGAGGTCGCCTCGGGCTACCGCCTGCAAATCCGCGAAAAGTTTTCGCCGTGGGTCGGGCGACTGTGGGAAGAGCGCCCGCAGCGTTACTCCCGGGCGATGCTGGAGACCATGGCGCTGATTGCCTACCGCCAACCCATCACCCGTGGCGAGATCGAAGACGTGCGCGGCGTGGCGGTCAACAGCCATATCGTCAAGACGCTGTTGGAGCGCGAGTGGATCCGCATCGTCGGCTACCGCGACGTGCCCGGCAAACCGGCGATGTTTGCCACCACCAAGGTGTTTCTCGATCATTTCAACCTGAAGAACCTCGACGACCTGCCGCCGCTGGCCGAACTGCGCGAGATCGAGGCTGAGCCGGTGCTCGACTTCGACGACGCGCCGGTGCCGGCTGGCTTGCAGGAACTGGCTGATGCCAGCGCCGAGCCGCAAGAGCCGAAGGACGAGACCAGTTTCCATACGCTACTGTTGGAGCTGGATGATATGGAGCAGGGGATCAAGACCGACTTTGATGACTTGCTGCGCGATGGGGCAGCAGAGCCTGAGACGCCGGTGAACGTTGAAACGGCGCCTGAGGTCGAGCCTGAGCCTGAGGAAGACATCCTCGGCGTTGCGGCCGCCCGCGAAAAACTGCTGGCAGCCGTCGCCGCCCTGGAACAGCCCGAGTTGAGCGATGAAGAGGCCGAAGCCCGGGCACTGGCCGAAGCCATCGAAAACGAACGTCGCGAATTCGAAGACTGACCTGTCCCACCCTTGTAGGAGCTGGCTTGCCTGCGATACAGGCAACTCGGTACTTCAGGCAGACCATGCTGATGCTATCGCAGGCAAGCCAGCTCCCACAGAAAAGCCCTGTGCAGTGAGGTAGTGATGAGCTCCACCAAAGACCCCTGCATCAAAATCTGTAAATTCAGCGACGATATCTGCGTCGGCTGCGGGCGCAGCAAGCGCGAGATCCGGGCCTGGAAGAAGCTCGACAAAGTCGACAAGCGCGCGGTATTGGCCGAATCCCAGCTACGGCTGATTGCCCTCGGCGCCACCGGTCGGCGGAAAAGCAAATGACTGGGCACATATCGGCTAGTCTCTGATGCGCAATGCGCGCCATGAGCGTATGATTCGCGACCCTTTGGCGATGCGTTCGCCCAAGACCCAGATTTGAATACTCTTCAGGCCACGCCTGAATCGACACACCGGGAGGTGCTTAAGATGAAAGACCAAGACCAGAACGACAGCCAGGAAATCGGCCCAGCAGGCGAGAAACTGCAAAAAGTCCTCGCCCGTATCGGCGTCGGCTCGCGCCGCGACGTGGAAGCCTGGATCACCCAGAAGCGCATCAAGGTCAACGGCGTCGAGGCCACCCTTGGCCAGCGCGTCGACCTGCATGACGCGATCACCATTGATGGCAAGGTCATCAAGCGTGAAGAGGCCGCCGAATCAGTGCGCCGCGTGATCATGTACAACAAACCCGACGGCGAGATCTGCACCCGTGACGACCCGGAAGGCCGTCCAACCGTGTTCGACAAGATGCCCAAGCCTAAAGAAGGCCGTTGGATCAATATCGGCCGCCTGGACATCAACACCACCGGCTTGCTGATGTTTACCACCGACGGTGAACTGGCCAACCGCCTGATGCACCCGTCCTACGAGATGGACCGTGAATACGCCGTGCGTGTACGTGGTGAAGTCGATGACGAGATGATCGAGCGCCTCAAGGCCGGCGTCGTGCTGGAAGACGGCCCGGCCAAGTTCACCGACATCAAGCAGGCGCCTGGTGGCGAAGGTTTCAACCACTGGTACCACTGCGTGGTGATGGAAGGGCGTAACCGTGAAGTACGTCGCCTGTGGGAATCCCAGGGTCTGGTGGTCAGCCGTCTGAAGCGCGTGCGTTTCGGCCCGGTGTTCCTCAACTCTGACCTGCCGATGGGTCGCTGGCGCGAAATGAGCCAGTACGAAGTCGACATCCTCAGTGCCGAAGTGGGCCTGACGCCTGTGGCCATGCCGCAGATGAATGCCAAGAGCAAGGACAAGCTGGAGCGTATGCAGCGTAAATCGTCGCGCCCAGTGGCACGCACCGAACGCGTTGCCCGGACCTTGCGCCCGGCCCTGGATGCACCGGCTACTGGCGGTCGCATTTCCCGTCAGCCGCAGATCGAGGGCGATCGTCGTCCATCGGCTCCGGCTCGCCAGGATGGCGAGCGTGCGCCGCGTACTCCGCGTCCAGCCGGCCGTGGCGAAGCGCCAACGGGCGGTCGCAGCAACCGTGGCGATGCAGGCCGTGGGGCGCCGCAGACCGATCGTCCAGCCGAAGGCGCCAAGCGCCCAGCCAAGCCAGCGCCGAAAAAGCGTCCAGGGCTCAAACTGGTGGCTGACGAGCCGTCGGGCAAGCGCCGTGGTGCGCCGGCAGGTTCCGGGCAGCGTCCGGGCTTTGGTCGCAAGAAGCCTTAAGGGCTGCGGCAAGCTGTAAGAAAAAGCGCCAACCTTCGGGTTGGCGTTTTTTTTTGCGCCGGATTTTGTGTAGGAGCGAGCTTGCTCGCGAAAAAATCAGAGCTGTCGTGGTTATCCAGAATGAATGCGGTGCCTGGGTGTTTCTCGCGAGCAAGCTCGCTCCTACAGATGATGGCAAGCCCGGTCGTCATGAATGTCTTCCGCGCTGTAACAATTATTTTACGAAGGGCCTGAGCCTATGCCTGTCTTGGTCTCGTGGGTTTTTATCTGTAAAGAAAACTTTCCGATCGGTCAGCAATCTCCCCGGCAAGGCTCCCTAACCAATCGAGCGGTGTACAATGCGCCGCGTTTTACTGTGACCCCCCTTGCGTACCCACGCAAAAGGCCAACCTCAAGGCTGACCCGCCTTATTAACTCCGCCTGGCCATAAGCCGGACGGGTTCGATTTCGTCACAGATAAAAACAAACAGGTGACGCATGACCGTAAGAAAGACGCTGAACTCCTGGTGCCTGCGCTGGGGTTTGATCGGCGCTGCTTGAGCAGGTTTCAAAGCAGCATCGTGCAATCAACATCATCAAACCTTGCGTGAGACCCTTTTCATGAGTGCAACCAACTCGCCTTCAGGTGAACTGAAGCGCGGCCTGAAAAATCGTCATATTCAATTGATCGCCCTCGGTGGCGCGATCGGTACCGGCCTGTTCCTGGGCTCGGCGGGGGTGCTGAAGTCAGCCGGCCCGTCGATGATCCTGGGCTATGCCATCTGCGGCTTTATCGCCTTCATGATCATGCGCCAACTGGGCGAAATGATCGTCGAAGAGCCGGTGGCCGGATCCTTCAGCCATTTTGCCCACAAGTACTGGGGCGGTTTCGCCGGTTTCCTGTCGGGCTGGAACTGCTGGATCCTCTATATCCTGGTGGGCATGTCGGAGCTTACGGCTGTCGGCAAATACGTGCATTACTGGTGGCCGGAGATTCCGACCTGGGTCTCGGCGGCGGCATTTTTCGTGCTGATCAATGTGATCAACCTGGCCAACGTCAAAGTGTTTGGCGAGGCTGAGTTCTGGTTTGCGATTATCAAGGTGGTGGCGATTGTCGGCATGATCGCCCTGGGCAGCTATCTGCTGGGCAGCGGCAGCGGCGGGCCACAGGCTTCGGTGAGCAACCTGTGGGAACACGGCGGGTTCTTCCCCCATGGCGTCGGTGGGCTGGTGATGGCCATGGCGATCATCATGTTCTCCTTCGGTGGCCTGGAGATGCTCGGTTTCACCGCCGCTGAAGCAGACCAGCCACGCACTGTGATTCCCAAGGCGATCAATCAGGTGATCTACCGCATCCTGATTTTCTACATCGGCGCCCTGGTGGTGCTGTTGTCGCTGACCCCGTGGGACAGCCTCCTGGCGACACTCAACGCGTCCGGCGATGCCTACAGCGGTAGCCCGTTCGTGCAGGTGTTCTCGATGCTGGGCAGCAACACCGCCGCGCATATCCTCAACTTTGTGGTGTTGACGGCGGCGCTGTCGGTGTACAACAGCGGTACTTACTGCAACAGCCGCATGCTGCTGGGCATGGCCGAGCAGGGCGATGCGCCGGCGGCATTGGCGAAGATCGACAAGCGCGGCGTACCTGTGCGCTCGATCCTGGCCTCGGCAGCAGTCACCCTGGTGGCGGTGCTGATGAACTACTGGATGCCGCAACACGCGCTGCAACTGCTGATGTCCCTGGTGGTGGCCACGCTGGTGATCAACTGGGCGATGATCAGCTTCTCGCACTTCAAGTTCCGCCAGCACATGAACCGCACGGGCCAGGTGCCCTTGTTCAAGGCGCTGTGGTATCCCTACGGCAACTATGTGTGCCTGGCGTTCGTGGTGTTTATCCTGGCGATCATGCTGATGACGCCGGGGATTCAGAAGTCGGTGTATGCGATCCCGGTATGGCTGGCGTTCATGTGGGTCTGCTATTTTTTCAAGAACAAGCGCAAGGCTCGGGAAAACCTGAGTGCGGTATCCTCGCTCAACAACTAGCCCACCCTGCAGGAGCCGGTAAGCCGGCTCCTGCAGGTGTCAACGGACCTGCTTTCCATGCTGGTGATCTCCAATAACGTGCACCTGCCCGATGCCGAAATCGAGTTGACGGCCATCCGCGCCCAGGGCGCTGGCGGGCAGAACGTCAATAAGGTCTCCAGCGCGGTGCATCTGCGCTTCGATATTCCGGCCTCGTCGCTGCCGCCGTTCTACAAGGAGCGGCTGCTGGCGCTGCGCGACAGCCGTATCACCAGCGAAGGCGTGCTGATCCTCAAGGCCCAGCAATACCGGACCCAAGAACAGAATCGTGCCGATGCCCTGGAGCGCCTGGTGGAGTTGATCCTCAGCGCGACCAAGGTCGAGAAAAAACGCCGCCCGACCAAACCCACCCTGGGCTCGAAAAAGCGTCGCCTGGAATCCAAGACCAAGCGCGGCAGCATCAAGGCCGGGCGCGGCAAGGTGGATTTTTAGCCGGCGTTACGTTCGTCGCGGTATTTGGGGGCCTGGCGATACAGGTACAGGCTCAACAGCAGCCCGGCGAAGGCGGCCAGCGCGGCAAACAAAAAGATCGAGGCAAAGCCGAAACCCGCCGCAATCGCCCCGGCCAGTGGCCCGGTGATGCCTAGGGACAAGTCGATAAACAGCGAGTAGGCACCCACCGCCGCGCCACGGCTGGAGGCGGGTACCAGGTTGACCGCTTCGACCCCCAGCGCCGGAAACACCAGGGAAAACCCGAAACCGCTCAAGGCCGCGCCCGCCAGGGCCAGCTCGGCATTCGGTGCCAGCCACAACAGCAGCAGGCCGAGGGTTTCCACCGACAGGCAGGCAATTGCCACGCGAAAGCCACCAATCCGGTTGATCAAATTACCAAACAGCAAGCGCGCGCCGATAAAGCTGGCGCCGAACAGGCTCAGGCACAGCACGGCGTTGTCCCAGTTCTGGGTCGCGTAATACAGGGTGATAAATGTGGCGATGGTGCCAAAGCCGATGGAGCCCAGGGCCAACCCGCAGCCGTGGGGCAGTACGCGGCCCAGCACATGCATGAAGGGCAGGCGTTCGCCCACCACGATGGGCGCCGCGACTTTCGGCCAGGCCAGCAGCAGGCCCAGCACCGCCAGTACAATGATGCTGGCGCCCATGCTCCACAGCCCAAGCCGGCTGACCAGCAGCACCCCCAGCGGTGCGCCAATCGCCAGGGCACCGTAGCTGGCGATACCGTTCCAGGAGATGACCTTGGCGGTATTCGCCGCGCCGACCCGGCCGATGCCCCAGCCAATGGAGCCCGAGCCCACCAGGCTTTCGGCACTGCCCAGGACCAGACGGCCAATCAACAGGCTGGTCAGGCTCAAGGCCGGCAGATGGGTCAATGCGGCGGATACCAGCATGAATACCCCGCTCAAGCCGCAGCCGGCCAGGCCGTACATCACTGCACGCTTGCTGCCACGGTTATCGATGATGCGTCCGGCATACGGGCGGCTCAACAGGGTGGCCAGGTACTGCACGCTGATCACCAGGCCCGCGATCACGGCGCCAAAGCCCAGGTCGCTGTGGACATAGCCCGGCAGTACGGCCAGGGGAATGCCGATATTCAGGTAGCCGATAAAGGTGAACAGCACGATGGAGACGACTTGCAGCGTGACCGCCATGGGGCGCTGGGTATCTGGCATGGGAAAGATCCACCGTCGCGGCAGGAAAAGATAGGCTGCTTATGATACCGGTGCTTTGCGCTGCGCAGGGAGGCAAAACACAACCCCGCACAAACTCTGTAGCCGTTATGTTTCGGGGTTGAGCATCCGGGTGGTCACCAGGGCTGCCAGGGCGTTTTCCTGGGTGCCAAAGCGCTTGAGCAGCAGCGCCTGTTTTTCCGGGCTGAGGCGGCTCCATACATCGACCATTTGCAGGGCGGCGCCGAGTATCGCTTCATCGGGGGAATGCTTGGGGGTGTCAGGCATGTTGCGTGTCTCTTGATTCAGGCGGTGTGGAAAGCGCGCAATGTCACGCTTTCCACACGGTCTGGGTGCTGCGGTCAGTCTTCGCTATCGCTGTCGACCGGTGCTGCTTGTGCTGGCGCTTGTTTATCGCTGCCGGCCTGTTGTGGGGTTGGCTGCTCGGTCTCGTGCAGGCTTGGGAAGGGGAGATTGGGAATCTCGTGCATCGTCGTCGCTCCTCGCAAGGTCTGTTGTGGGATTGCAGATGTGCCACGCTTTTTACAAAGCCTGGGCAGGATACAGCACTGCAAATGACAAAAAGACTTTTATCTCGCCAAATCCACCAACCTTCCTCTGCAACACACAAGTGACAAGAGGTCACACGCTGGCCTGGCGCGCCATGGCGGCCTTGTAGATCGAGTTCCTGGGCTGGGCAAAGACCCGGGCCAGCATCGGTTCGAAAAAGCTCAGGGGCAGGGTGTCGTAGGCCGGGTCGAAGGCAGCTGCGTCATACAGGGCGCAGAACTCGATGGTTTGCTCATACTGCGGGTGTTCGCCAAATTGTTCGCGCAGATGGCGATCCATGCCCAGGTGATGAAAGAAATAGTACCCCTGGAAAATCCCGTGCTTTTCCACCATCCACAGGTTCTGTGGGCTGACGAACGGTTTGAGGATCGCGGCGGCAATGTCCGGGTGATTGTAGGAGCCCAGGGTGTCACCAATGTCATGGAGCAGTGCGCAGACCACATATTCTTCGTCGCGGCCATCGTGCCAGGCGCGGCTGGCGGTTTGCAGGGAATGGGTCAGGCGGTCCACCGGGAAACCGCCGAAGTCGCCCTCCAAAAGCCGCAGGTGCGCCAGGATGCGCCCGGGCAGTTGTCGGGCGTAGGCACTGAAATCGGCGGCGATGATTGCCCAGTCTTCCTGGGTGCCGTCCTGCATATGAGTGAAGCGGGCCTGCTGGTTCATCGGCGCGTCTCTTATTGTTTTTGGGGGAGTTAGAACGGTACCTTGCCCAGAATCATGTCGCGGTACATGACGAAATCCCCCAGCAGGCTGTAGAACGGATGCTGGAAAGTTGCCGGACGGTTCTTCTCAAAGAAGAAGTGCCCGACCCAGGCAAAGCTGTAGCCGGCCACCGGCAGTACCCACAGCAGCCACCAGGCGCCCTTGCCGATGGCGAAAGCGAGAATAAAAATCACCAGGCTGGTGCCGATAAAATGCAGGCGCCGGCAGGTACTGTTGCCGTGCTCGCTCAGGTAATACGGGTAGAACTCGGCGAAGCTATTGAATTGTCTGATATTTTCCACGGTAGCCGGCCCTCTGGTTTTTGTTGTACCCGACGGATGTTCGGCGGGGAGCTTATTTGAGTCTAGAGTCATCACTGGCAAGGGCCAGTGACAATAGACGCCACTTTAGTATCCTTGGGTTCCTGGCTGCCGTTTTAGCCGTCCCTTCATAGAACGCGTGCAAGAAAACGCCATGAACGAACGAACGACTTCTGCAAGTTGGGCGATGGGGATAGTCAAGGCGCTGGAGCTCGAAGGCCTGGATTGCCGCAGCCTGTTCAAACAGCTGGGCCTGGATTACAGCGCCCTGGATGACCCCGATGCGCGTTTCCCCCAGGACTCCATGACCCGGCTCTGGCAACGGGCGGTGGAGGTGTCGGGCAATCCGGCCATCGGCCTGAATATGGGCAAGGTGGTGCGCCCGGCATCGTTTCATGTGGCGGGTTATGCCTTGATGTCCAGCAGCACCCTGGCCGAAGGGTTCGCCCGGCTGGTGCGCTACCAGCGGATCATTGCCGAAAGCGCTGACTTGAGCTTTCGCCTGTTGCCCGAAGGCTATGCGTTGATCCTCACGGTACACGGCGATCACCTGCCACCCACCCGGCAAAGCGCCGAGGCTTCGCTGGCATGTGCCCTGGCGTTATGTGGCTGGCTGACCGGGCGCACGTTGCAGCCGCGCAAGGTGTTGGTGCAGGGCGATCAGCCAGTGGATCTGGAACCCTATAAGCAGGCCTTTCATGCGCCATTGGTGTTCAACGCGCCGTATGACGCGCTGATTTTCGAGCGAGCGGATATGGAAGCGCCGTTGCCCACGGCCAATGAGGCGATGGCGCTGCTACATGATCGGTTTGCCGGGGAATACCTGGCGCGGTTTTCCGAGAGCCGGGTGACCCACAAGGCCCGCCAGGTATTGTGCCGGCTGTTGCCCCAGGGCGAACCCAAGCGTGAGGTGGTGGCGCAGACGTTGCACCTGTCCCAGCGCACGCTGCAGCGACGCTTGCAGGAGGAGGGCACCAGCTTCCAGGCCTTGCTCGACGACACCCGTCGCGAACTGGCTGAACAGTATTTGGCGCAGCCGAGCATGACCCTGCTGGAAATTGCCTATTTGCTGGGGTTTGCCGACCCGAGCAACTTCTTCCGCGCCTTTCGTCGCTGGTTCGATGCCACGCCCGGCGAGTACCGGGCGCGGTTGCTGGAGACGTCGGCGAGTGTCAGTGCCGCCAGAACGCCGGAATACACAGCACAAACACCGTGATGATCTCCAACCGACCCAGCAGCATGCCCAGGGACAGGATCCACTTGGCGGCATCCGGCAGGGTGGCGAAGTTACCGGCCGGGCCGATGGTCTCGCCCAGCCCCGGGCCCACGCCGGATACGGTACTGGCGGCGCCGGTCAAGGCGGTCATCCAGTCCACGCCCAGCAGGGACAGGGCCAGGGCGATCATGCAGATGGTAATGGCAAAGAAGAACGAGAACGTCAGGATCGACCGCACGATCTCTTCGTCCAGGCGATGGCCGTTGTATTTCTGCTTGATCACCGCCCGTGGGTGAATTAACTGATTCAAGTTGGCCTTGAGCAGGATATAGGCGACCTGGAAGCGGAAGATCTTGATCCCGCCCGCAGTGGAGCCCGAGCAACCGCCGACAAAACCCAGGTAGAAGAACAGCATCAGTGAGAAATTGCCCCACAGGCTGTAGTCGCCGAGGGCGAAGCCGGTGGTGGTGACCACGGACGTGACGTTCAGCGCCACATGGCGCAAGGCGTCCAGCCAATGCAGGTCGGTGGTCCACCAGTACCAGGTGCCGAGCACGATCCAGGTCACCAGTAGCATTGCGAGCAGGCCCTGCACCTGTTGGTCCCTGATCAGTGCCTTGCGGTTGCCGCGCAACGTGGCGACATACAAGGCAAACGGCAGGCTGCCCAGGATCATCACCACCACCGCCACCCAGTGCACCGCCGGTTGTTTCCAGTGGGCCAGGGACTCATCGGAGGTGGAGAAGCCGCCCGTGGAAATGGCCGACATCGCGTGGTTGATCGCGTCGAACAGGCCCATGCCGGCCCACCAGAACCCCAGGCTGCCGAGGATGGTGATACCGACATAGGCCGCCACGATCAGCCGCGCCACCATATGCGAGCGGGGCATGACTTTTTCGGAGCGGTCCGAGGATTCGGTCTGGAACAGGCGCATGCCACCGATGCGCAGCAGCGGCAGGATCGCTACCGCCATGCCGATAAAACCGATGCCGCCGAGCCAGTGCAGCATCGAGCGCCACATCAGGATCCCCGGCGACATGGTGTCCAGGCCACTGAGCACGGTGGCGCCAGTGGCGGTGATGCCAGACATGCTTTCAAAGAACGAGTCGGTATAGCTGATGTGCTGGGTCAGCAAAAACGGCAGCGCGGCAAAGATACATACCACCACCCAACTGCTGACGGTCAGCAGGTACATGTCCCGGGGGCGTAGTTGGACCTGCTCCGGGCGCCCGGGAATCACCAGGGCCAGGCCTGCGATAAAGGTGATCATGCTGGCCCAGAGAAAGGACGGCAGGTCGCTGGTGCGCTCGAAAAACACCAGGGTGGCCATGGGCACGACCATGGCGACCGCGAGGGTAATCAGGAAGATGCCGATGATGAAACCAATGATCCGCAGGGTCGGCATTGCCATGAATTGCGCTCGGGTGACAGTTGGAGGCGCCATTCTACCTACGGTGCAGGGCTTGTAAACCGGGGGCTGCAAAGCCTGCGCCGATCCCATGTAGGACTGGGCTTAATGTGGGAGCAGGCTTGTGGTAATAGCCAGGCATAAAAAAGGCGACCCGAAGGTCGCCTCATTCAAACAGCGCGGATCAGAACTCGTGATCAGCGTTGTCCGGGTTCAGGTCGCCGATCCCCAGCTTGCCGGCAGCCTGTTCGATGGAGCCGGTCTGCTTGACCAGGGCGGCGATGGCGTCGCGCACGATCTGGTTGCCTGCGGTATTGCCGGCGGCGATCAACTGGTCGTAGTGCTCACCCTTGTTGGCGTGGTCAACCATGACCTGGATCTTCGCTTCGGTAGCCGCCAGGTCAGCCTTGAGGGCTTCATCGGCGGCCGGGTCAACCTTAGCCACCAGCGACGACAGGCTGGCGCCGGTCAGCTTGGTGCCATCGGTGCGGGTGTATTCGCCCAGGTAAACGTTACGGATGCCCTTGGCATCGTAGAACTGCGAGTTGTGGGTGTTGTCGCTGAAGCAGTCGTGCTCGTCTTCCGGCGAATTGGCCTCCAGGGACACCTTCATGCGCTCGCCCGCCAGTTCACCCAGGGACAGGCTGCCCATGCCGAACAGCATCTTGCGCAGGCCGTCGGTGCCAGGTTCTGCTTCCAGGGTGGCGCGGTAGTTGTCTTCGACGTTGGGCTTCCAGTTGCCGACCATTTCTTCGAGGTCGCTGACCAGCAGTTGGGTCACGGCGCGCAGGTAAGTGCGGCGACGCTCGTTATGACCGCCGGTGGCGCCGTCGCCTTGCAGGTAGTCCGACGCAGGACGGTTGCCGGCGCCAGGGCCGGTGCCGTTCAGGTCCTGGCCCCACAGTAGGAATTCGATGGCGTGGTAGCCGGTGGCGACGTTGGCTTCGGAGCCGCCCAGTTCATTGAGGCTGGCGAGTTTCTCCGGGGTGATTTCCTTGACGTCGATCTTGTCTTCGCCGACCTGGATCTCGGTGTTGGCAATGATGTTGGCGGTGGCGCCCGGGTTGCCGAGGGCGTGTTCGTAGGATTTGTCGACATAGTCGATCAAGCCTTCGTCCAGCGGCCAGGCGTTCACCTGACCTTCCCAATCATCAATGATGGTGTTGCCGAAACGGAACACTTCGCTCTGCAGGTACGGAACGCGCGCGGCGATCCAGGCGGTGCGGGCGGCCTTCAGGGTCTCGTCGTTGGGGTTGGCGAGGAAGGTGTCGATCGCGGTCTGCAGGGTTTTTGCAGTGGATTCGGAGTCGCTGTACACCGCGAACACGATGTCTGCGTAGTGCGCGACGACCGCCTTGGCGGCAGCCTCGTCAACCTGGCCGGCGGTAGCGGCAGCCGCTGGAGCGGTAGTGCTGGCAGCAGGCGTAGGCGCCTGAGGAGCGGCGGCCTTGTCTTTACCCTCGCCGCAACCGGCGAGAGAAATGGCGATGGCCAGCAGACTGGCGGTGGCCAGGGGCATACGAATCATGGCGAACATCCTGCTTCGGGAGTTGATCGGGGGCGCAGTGCGGCGCGCAAAACTGCGACATAATGCGAAAGATTTGCATTTTCTGTAAAGAGTTAACGCAGTAAAAAATTAACATTCCACTGCCAGCCACCCAAGGCGGTGCCTCGGGTGGCCATCATGGCTTTACAGGATAGCGGCGTTATTGCGCTCGGCTTGCTTGAGGTAGGCCACCAATTCCCGGGCCGGCAGGGGCTTGCTGTAGTGATAGCCCTGGCCTTCGTGGCAGCCTTCGTTGATGACGTAGGCTTCCTGCTCGGGAGTTTCCACGCCTTCGGCGATGACCTGCATGCCCAGGCTTTTGCCCAGTTGGATGATCGCCCGCACGATGGTGGCATCGTCGTCGTCATCCAGCAGGTCCTGGACGAAGCTCTTGTCGATCTTGATTTTGTCCAGGGGCAGGCTTTTCAGGTAACTGAGGGAGGAATAGCCGGTGCCGAAGTCGTCGATGGCAATCAGCGCACCGGAGCGGCGCAGGCTCAGCAAGTGTTGGGCGGCGGTGCTGATGTCGTCCATCAGGCCGGTTTCGGTGACTTCCAGCTCCAGGCTGCGCGGGGGCAGGCGATAGATCTGCAGCAGATTATTGACCACCCGTGGCAGCTCGGCGTGGTGCAGTTGCACCGTGGACAGGTTGACCGCCATGCGCAGCTCGGTGAACCCCAGGTCATGCCATTCGCGCAGTTGCCGGCAGGCCTGGTCCAGCACCCATTCGCCAATGGCAATGATAGTGCCGTTCTGTTCCGCCAGTGGGATAAACAGGTCGGGTGGCACCAGGCCGTGTTCCGGGTGCTGCCAGCGAATCAGCGCCTCGACGCCGACCACGCGATGATCGACATAGCTGATCTGCGGTTGGTACACCAAGTGAAACTGGTCGCGGCCCAAGGCCTCGCGCAAGTCTTTCTCCAGTTCGCGGCGGCGACGCATCTCGCTGTCGACACTGGCGATATAGAACTGGTAGCGATTGCGCGAGCGGCTCTTGGCCAGGGTCATGGTCTGCTCGGCCTTTTGCAGCAGCTTTTCGGTGCTGTCACCGTCCTCGGGGAACAAGGTGATACCGATGGTGGCGCGCAGGCGGATCTGTTCGTGATCGAGGGCGAATTCGGCTTCCAGGTCATCGAGGATGCTTTGTGCCAGTTCGGCGGCTTCGTAGGGTTGCTCGATATCGGCCTGCACCAGGGCAAACTGGTCGCCACCCAGGCGGGCGAGGGCGCCGAGCCGACCACTGTGGGCCCGCAGGCGGTCGGCCAGGGCTAGCAGCAATTGGTCGCCGGCCTGGTAGGTGTACTGCTCGTTGACGCTCTTGAAGTCATCCAGCCCCACGCATAACACGGCGACCCGGCGTTGCCGGCGCCCGGCGTCGATCAGGATCTTGTCCAACTGTTCTTGCAGTTTCTGGCGGTTGGGCAGGCCGGTGAGAAAGTCGTACTGGGCCATGCGTTGCAGGCTGTTTTCCGCCTCGTGACGCAGGTGGGTATTGCGCTCGATCGACGCCAGCAACTGGTTGGCGGTGTTGATCCACAGCCCCAGTTCATTCTTTTCGTGGCCCTTGAGCTGCGGGATCTTGTGCTCGCTGGGCCGGTCGGGGTTGATCGAGCTCAGGTGGCCGATGATCCGCGACAGTGGCTTGGTCAGCAGCCAGTGATAGACCAGGTACAGCACCAGCCCCATGGCCAGGGCGCGTAGCACCCCGGAGATGAAGATGATCACCGAATTGACGATAAAACCCTGGCCATAGGTGGCGGTGTCGAGGGTGATGCTCAGGTCACCGTAATACTCACTGTAAGGCCCGCGCCCCACCAGTGGGATGCTGAAGGTGCGTTCCTGGCCAAGAATCACGTCCGTCAGCCAGCGGCTGGGGGAGTGCTGCAGGTCCCGGCTCTTTTCGGCGAGCATGGGCTCGTTGGGATGGCCAATGGAGGCCATGCGCACCGCATCATCCTGGAACAGGCCTTCTATCACCTGCATGCCCATCTCACGGTCCAGGCTGTAGACGGCCTGGGTCGAGGGATCGCGAAACATGTCGAGGATGCGCTGGGCATCGCCTGCCACAGCCTGGCGCGTCTTGTAGGCATCAAAGACGATCTGCGCCACGCTCAGTGCAACGCCCACTATCAGTGCCGACAACAGCACCACCCGGAGCAACTTCACTGACAAGCTGTTTTTGAGTTCCAGCTTCAAAGGGTCATTCCTTGTTCCTTGCGGGTAGCCTCAATATGCCATGAGTATTGGCAATCCCGTGGTGGCAGTCAAAGGAACATTGAAGCGCAAGGTGCTTTGGACTTTGGCAGGAGAGCTTTTGACAGGCGCTACATAGAGGTGGGCGCCGCATGGAAGGGGTTACGGCGGTTATTGCGCTGAACCTTTGGTAGAACAGGAGGCGTGTTACATCCGCCTCCTCTTACGCCGCTTGGCTTGTTGCACCGTAGGGCGCGTGTTCCAGGCCTCTGGGAAGGAGCGTGGGGAGGCGCGTGGCGTTACTTATTCACCGCCGATTTTCGCGGGGTTATTGTCTCCAGCCTGCGCCAGCATTGCAGACAGGTCCGGTTGATCTTCACCCTGGCCTTGGCCCTGGCTCTTGGACCCGCCACCCATCGCATCCATGATCCCTTTCATTGCTCCACCGATCATACCGCCTACTGCTTCGCCTATTCCGCCCATGATTGTAAGTTCTCCAGAATGGTATGAGAGGGATATTCCTCTCACTGCATAGGTGGCAACTTCCCGTCATTGAGTTCCACTTTTCCGTCTTTAGCGCCTACAAAAAAGCCCGGCAATCGCCGGGCTTTTTGTACTGTCAGTGTCACTTACGCAGTGAAGGTCTTGCCTTCGAACTGCTCGGCAACGAACTTCCAGTTGACCAGGTTCCAGAACGCTTCCACATACTTTGGACGCACGTTGCGGTAGTCAATGTAGTAGGCGTGTTCCCAGACGTCGCAGGTCAGCAGCGGGGTGTCGCCGCTGGTCAGCGGGTTGCCGGCGCCGATGGTGCTGGCCAGGGCCAGGGAGCCGTCAGCCTTTTTCACCAGCCAGCCCCAACCGGAACCGAAGGTGCCGACGGATGTCTTGGTGAACTCTTCCTTGAACTTGTCGAACGAACCGAACGCGGTGTTGATCGCCTCGGCCAGTGCGCCAGTGGGTTGGCCGCCGGCGTTTGGCGCCAGGCAGTTCCAGTAGAAGGTGTGGTTCCAGACCTGGGCGGCGTTGTTGAAGATGCCACCCGAAGAGGACTTGACGATCTCTTCCAGGGTTTTGCCTTCGAACTCGGTGCCAGGCACCAGGTTGTTCAGGTTCACGACATAGGTGTTGTGGTGCTTGTCGTGGTGGAACTCCAGGGTTTCCTTGGAGATGTGCGGCTGCAGGGCATCGTGTGCGTACGGCAGCGGCGGCAATTCGAAAGCCATGATAATTCTCCTAATCAGGTCAGTTGCGGTGAGCGCAAGGCCGATCACGGGCGGCCAAACAAGCGCCGGGGAGTTTGTACTCTTTGCGGCGCAGGGTCTGGATCATAGCACCGGGGGTGCGGCAAAACCACGCAACAACTGTGTGGAATAGAGGTTCCAGAGCGTTTTGGAATAATCCTCAGGTGCTGATCAATTGATAGGCCACGCTGAACATCATCACCGCCACCAGCAGGTCCAGCAGGCGCCAGGTTGCCGGGCGCGCCAACCACGGGGCCAGCCATGCGGCGCCGAGGGCCAGGGCGGAAAACCACAGGAACGAAGCGCTGGCGGCGCCTGCCACATAGGCGCCCGGTTCGGTTTGCTGGGCGCCGAGGGAGCCGATCAGCAAAACGGTGTCCAGGTACACGTGCGGGTTGAGCAAGGTCACGGCCAGGGCACTGAGCATCACCGCGCGTAATGAGCGCACCTTGTGGCCTTCGCCTTGGCCCAGGCTTTGTTTAGAACAGGCGCGGCGCAGGGCCAGGGCGCCGTACCACAGCAGGAACGCCGCACCGCCCCAGCGTGCAACGGCCAGCAACAACGGGTTATGCGCCAGGACCGTCGCCAGGCCAAACACCCCGGCGGCCACCAGCAGTGCATCACATACCACGCACAAGGCTGCCACCGGCAGGTGATGCTCGCGACGCAGGCTCTGCGCCAATACAAACGCGTTTTGTGTACCGATGGCCATGATCAGCCCCAAGGCGACCAGCAGGCCGTTCACATAGCTTTGCCACATAGGGTTTACTCCGCGTTCGCTGCCAGTTGTTGCAACACAGCCATCGCCCGCTCGGCATCGTCGCGGCCGACAAACAGGTGATCGTGGTAAAAGCCGGCGATCACATTGCAACTGATCCCGGCACGCCCCAGGGCGCTGGCGAAGGCGGCGGTCAAGCCGACGGCTTCCAGGGCCGAATGCACATTCAAGGTAATCCACGCCGCCACGTACTCGAAGGCGAGGCCGGCCTGCTCGGCCTGTTGGCGCTCGACAATCACCGTCAACCCTTCCTGTTCGCGAAAGCTGCCGATCACCTCGCAGTCGGGCAGGCGGTTGTCGGCCAGGGTGCAGAACACATAGTCGCCCGCGTTGAGTTGTGGGCTCATGCTGCGCAGCAGGGTTGCCAGGGCGGTTTCGCCAGCCATTGGGAGATCCTTGAAAGAAGATAGACACGGGATGCTGGTCATTCTCCGGTCTGGCGCTGTATAAGAAAAACAAATATTGCTCATCGCTCATTAGGAAAACTGATGTTCGACTATAAATTGCTTTCTGCCCTGGCGGCGGTGGTGGAACAGGCCGGTTTCGAGCGCGGCGCCCAGGTACTCGGGGTGTCGCAATCGGCGATCTCCCAGCGCATCAAATTGCTTGAAGCGCGCATCGGCCAGCCGGTACTGGTGCGGGCGAGCCCGCCAACGCCCACGGAAATCGGCCGGCGCCTGCTCAACCATGTGCAGCAGGTGCGCCTGCTGGAGCGCGACCTGCAAAGCCAGGTGCCGGCGCTGGATGAAGAGGGTATGCCCGAGCGCCTGCGCATAGCCCTCAACGCCGACAGCCTGGCGACCTGGTGGGCCCAGGCGGTGGGCGACTTTTGCGCCGAGCAGCATGTGTTGCTGGACCTGGTGGTGGAGGACCAGACCGTCGGCCTTAAACGCATGCGCGCCGGCGAAGTGGCGGCCTGCGTCTGCGCCAGCGAGCGCCCGGTGGCCGGTGCCCGCAGCCTGCTGTTGGGAGCCATGCGCTATCGGGCGCTGGCCAGCCCGGCGTTTATCGCCCGGCACTTTCCCGGCGGAGTGCGAGCGGAGCAATTGGCACGCACCCCGGCGCTGGTGTTTGGCCCGGATGATTTTTTGCAACATCGCTACCTGGCATCGCTGGGCGTGGACGGCGGTTTCGAGCACCATTTATGCCCGTCCTCCGAAGGCTTTATCCGCCTGACCGAGGCCGGCCTGGGCTGGGGGCTGGTGCCGGAGTTGCAGGTGCGTGACCAGTTGCAGCGAGGCGTGCTGGTGGAGCTACTGCCAGATAAACCCATCGATGTGCCGTTGTACTGGCATCATTGGCGCAGTGGTGGGCAATTGCTTGGCTTGTTGACCGAGCATCTGGCACGGGCGACTGGTCAATTGTTGGTGCCGTTGGAGTGACTGTCGGCGTCAACGCAACGGCGATGAAAAATGAAAGAGCACGGAGTAACACATGAAAATTCTGGTCACCGGCGCAAGCGGCTTCATTGGCGGACGTTTTGCGCGTTTTGCCTTGGAGCAGGGCCTGGACGTGCGGGTCAACGGGCGACGGGCCGAAGGTGTCGAGCACCTGGTACGGCGCGGCGCCGAGTTTATCCAGGGTGATTTGAATGATGCGGATCTGGTACGCGACCTGTGCCGCGATGTCGAGGCTGTGGTCCATTGTGCCGGCGCCGTGGGAGTGTGGGGGCGTTATCAGGATTTCTATCAGGGCAATGTGCAGGTCACTGAAAACGTGGTCGAAGCCTGCCTGAAACAACGGGTCGGGCGCCTGGTGCACCTGTCGTCGCCATCGATCTATTTTGATGGCCGCGATCACCTGGGGCTGACTGAAGAGCAAGTGCCCAAGCGCTTCAAACACCCCTATGCGGCCACCAAGTACCTGGCCGAGCAAAAAGTCTTTGGCGCCCAGGAATTCGGTCTTGAAGTGCTGGCCCTGCGCCCGCGCTTTGTCACCGGTGCCGGTGATATGAGCATCTTCCCGCGCCTGTTGAAAATGCAGCGCAAGAACCGCCTGGCCATCGTCGGCGACGGCCTGAACAAGGTCGACTTCACCAGCGTGCACAACCTCAACGAGGCCCTGCTCAGCAGCCTGCTGGCCACGGGTTCGGCGCTGGGCAAAGCCTACAACATCAGTAATGGTGCGCCGGTGCCGGTGTGGGACGTGGTCAACTATGTGATGCGTCAGATGGAAATGCCCCAGGTCACCCGTTACCGCTCCTACGGTTTGTCCTACAGCGTCGCGGCGCTCAATGAAGCCTTTTGCGCGATGTGGCCGGGGCGCCCGGAGCCCTCCCTGTCACGCCTGGGGATGCAGGTGATGAACAAGGATTTCAGCCTCGATATCAGCCGTGCGCGGCACTACCTCGACTATCAGCCCAAGGTCAGCCTGTGGACTGCCCTCGATGAGTTTTGTCACTGGTGGAAAGTCCAGGAACCGGGGTCCAGGTAGAACCGGCAACACCGGGAACCGATTTTTCGGTTGCGGCTCGACCAAGGTGACGAGTCAGGGGTTTATACTCGCGCCGCTTGTTTTTTTTGTGGGGTTATTTCAAGGTTGATTCATGCGTAACGATACTAAAGACGACTTCGACAATGTGCCGAGCCTGCGTGCCGACGTTGGCGACGACGATGATTTTGTGCCAACTGCTGCCACGTCCATGCGTTCGCGCCCGGCCCCAGTGGTCAAGGTCAAGAGCGCCAGTACCGGGCCGTTGTGGGCCCTGGTCGGCGCGTTGTTGTTCGCCTTTGCAGGCCTGGCGTGGTGGAGCTTCCAGCAGATTTCCCTGATGGGGCAGCAACTGGTGGCGACCCAGGAGAGCTTTGCACGCATCAGCGAAGAGGCCGCTGGCCGTTTGCAGGATATTTCCGGCAAGGTGGTGGCCAGCGAAGCCAGCGTCAATACCGGCAGTGAAGCGCTGAAGCTGCAAATCAAGCAGTTGGAAAGCCAATTGCTGGAACAGGGCAAGCAGCAGTTGGGCGTGGCGGGCCAGGCCACTGACCTGGACCAGCGCCTGGCGCAGATGAGTGCCAGCACCACGGAACTGACCACCGCCAATACCCAGTTGCAGGCCCAGGTGCAAACCCTGGCGAGCGAACTGACGGCCCTCAAGGCTGCACAGGTTGAAGCTGGCAAGTTGAATGCCGAAGTCAAGGACCTGACCACGGATGTGGCGGCCTTGAAGAAGCAGGGTAATCCGGCCACGGCCATTGCCCGCCTGGAACAGGACCTGTTGGTGATCAAGAGCGAACTGGACAATCGTGCGGCCACCGAAGGGCCGTCGAATAAAGAGTTTGACGTGTTCCGCATCCAGACCACCCGCAACATCACCACCTTGCAGACCCAGATGCAGAACCTGCAACGGGAAATGAGCGCACCGGTCAAGTTCACGCCCCTGGGCCAATAACCCCCTCATTATTGTAGGTGCCGGCTTGCCGGCGCCTACAAATGTCACTGTTCGGTGACATTTCCCATCCCTTTCGTTACATGTCCCTTCTCGGCCCTTGTTTAGACTGCGGTCATCCCACAAAAACAAAAAGGGCGACCCATGACCATCCAACCACTGCCTGCCAGCAGTTGGCTGAACGCACCAGCCCATCACGCCTGGCTTGCCGCCGAAGGCCAGCGCCTACTGGCGTTTGCCAAGGCTTCCCGGCTGCCTGACGGCTTCGGCAACCTTGACGACCAGGGCCGCCTGCCCATCGATGCCCGTGCCGAAACCATGAACACCGCCCGAATGACCCACAGCTTCGCCATGGCCCACGCCCAGGGGCTGCCGGGGTATGCCGAGCTTGTGGAACACGGGGTTGCCAGCCTCGGCGGCCCGTTGCGTGATGCCGTGCATGGCGGCTGGTTTGCCGTTTCCGGTGCAGCAGATGGCAATACGGGCAAGGCCGCCTACCTGCACGCCTTTGTCGCCCTGGCCGCCAGTTCTGCGGTGGTGGCCGATGCTCCCGGAGCGCAAGCCTTGCTGGCGGATGCCATCCACATCATCAACCAGCATTTCTGGTGCGAGGAGGAGGGCGCCATGCTCGAATCCTTCGCCCAGGACTGGAGCGGCGAGGAAGCCTATCGCGGCGCCAACAGCAACATGCACGCCACCGAAACCTTCCTTGCCCTGGCTGACGTGACCGGCGATAACCTCTGGCTGGGCCGGGCGTTGCGCATCGTTGAGCGAGTGATCCACCAGCACGCTGGCGCCAATGAATTTATGGTGATCGAACATTTCGACCGCTACTGGCAGCCCCTGCACCGTTACAACGAAGACAACCCGGCCGATGGCTTTCGCCCCTACGGCATCACCCCCGGCCATGGGTTCGAATGGGCGCGCCTGGTGCTGCACCTTGAAGCTGCGCGCCAGCAGGCGGGGCTGGTCACGCCCGGCTGGCTGCTGGACGCTGCCAAAGGCCTGTTCGCCAGCGCCTGCGAACATGGCTGGTCGGTGGACGGTGCCCCGGGCCTGGTCTACACCCTGGACTGGCACTCTCGCCCGGTGGTGCGCGAGCGCCTGCATTGGACCCACGCCGAAGCCAGCGCGGCTGCCCAGGCGTTGCTCAAACGCACGGGCGAGTGGCATTACGAGGTTTGGTACCGGCGGTTCTGGGAGTTCTGTGAAACCCGGTTTATCGACCGTGTCCATGGCAGTTGGCATCACGAACTCGATCCGCAAAACATGCCCGCCAGCAAGATCTGGGGCGGCAAGCCGGACCTGTACCATGCCTGGCAGGCGGTGTTGCTGCCTGGGCTGCCGTTATCGCCAAGCATGGCCAGTGCGCTGGGGGCCGGTCGTTATGTCACCAAGTGGTGACATTTGCCCGTCCCTTTGTTACGTGCCTGGCAAAAAACCCTGTTTAGAATCCTATGCAGCGCAAGCTCCAGACTTGCATGCATAACAACAAGAAAAAGGTACTCAGATGAACGCGATTAATCGCCTCGCCGTTGCTATTTCCATTGCCTCGTTGTTTCCCCTCAGTGCTTTTGCCGCCGACTCGAAAGGGACGGTTGAAGTTGTGCATTGGTGGACCTCGGGCGGTGAGAAGGCGGCGGTGGATGTCCTGAAGGCCCAAGTTGAGAAAGACGGCTTCACCTGGAAAGACGGGGCTGTTGCAGGTGGCGGCGGCGCCACCGCCATGACCGTGCTGAAAAGCCGCGCGGTCGCCGGCAACCCGCCAGGCGTTGCCCAGATCAAGGGCCCGGACATCCAGGAATGGGCGTCCACCGGGCTGCTCGATACCGACGTCCTCAAGGACGTGGCCAAGGCCGAGAAGTGGGATGGCCTGCTCGACAAAAAAGTCTCCGATACCGTGAAATACGAAGGCGATTACGTGGCCGTGCCGGTGAATATCCACCGCGTCAACTGGCTGTGGATCAACCCGCAAGTCTTCAAGAAAGCCGGCATCACCAAAAACCCTACGACCCTCGAAGAATTCTACGCCGCCGGCGACAAGCTCAAGGCCGCAGGCTTCATCCCGCTCGCCCACGGTGGCCAGCCTTGGCAGGACAGCACGGTGTTCGAAGCCGTGGTGCTGTCGGTCATGGGTGTCGATGGCTACAAGAAAGCCCTGGTCGACCTCGACAACGCAGCCCTGACCGGCCCGGACATGGTCAAGTCGCTGACTGAACTGAAGAAAGTCGCGACCTATATGGATGCCGACGGCAAGGGCCAGGACTGGAACCTGGAAGCCGCCAAGGTCATCAACGGCAAGGCCGGCATGCAGATCATGGGTGACTGGGCCAAGAGCGAGTGGACAGCGGCCAACAAAGTCGCCGGCAAGGATTACGAGTGCGTAGCCTTCCCTGGCACCGAAAAGGCCTTCACCTACAACATCGACTCCCTGGCGGTGTTCAAGCAGAAAGATGCCGGCACCTCGGCCGGTCAGCAGGACATTGCCAAAGTGGTGCTGGGCGAGAACTTCCAGAAGGTCTTCAGCATCAACAAAGGCTCGATCCCGGTGCGCAACGACATGCTCAGAGATATGGGCAAGTACGGTTTCGACGCCTGTGCCCAGACCGCTGCCAAGGACTTCCTGGCGGATGCCAAGTCCGGTGGCTTGCAGCCAAGCATGGCGCACAACATGGCGACCACTCTGGCGGTACAGGGTGCGTTCTTTGATGTGGTGACCAACTTCATCAACGACCCGAAAGCCGACCCGGCCGACACTGCCAAGAAGCTTGGCGCAGCGGTCAAGTCTGCCAAGTAACCCTTGGAAGGCTGGGCTTGAGTGTGGGAGCGGGCTTGCCCGCGATGCAGGCGCCTCGGTGTATCAATGACACCCAGGTGATGCCATCGCAGGCAAGCCAGCTCCCACCTAAAGCCGGCCCCCACTAGTCCCTTATTCCTTGCCCTGGATTTTCCCATGAGTTCTGTTGCTGTGTTCAGCAAGGCCTCGCCGTTCGATGCATTGCAGCGCTGGCTCCCTAAACTGGTGCTGGCGCCGAGCATGTTCATCGTTCTGGTGGGCTTCTATGGCTACATCCTGTGGACGTTCGTGCTGTCGTTCACTAACTCGACGTTCCTGCCGACCTATAAATGGGTAGGCCTGGCGCAATATGCGCGTTTGTTCGACAACGATCGCTGGTGGGTGGCGAGCAAAAACCTGGCGCTGTTTGGCGGCATGTTTATCGGCATCACCCTGGTGATCGGCGTGCTGCTGGCGGTATTTCTCGACCAGCGCATCCGTCGCGAAGGTTTCATTCGCACTATTTACCTGTACCCGATGGCGCTCTCGATGATCGTCACCGGTACCGCCTGGAAATGGCTGCTCAACCCCGGCATGGGCCTGGACAAACTGCTGCGCGACTGGGGCTGGGAAGGCTTTCGCCTGGACTGGCTGATCGACCCGGACCGCGTGGTGTATTGCCTGGTGATTGCGGCGGTATGGCAAGCCTCGGGCTTTATCATGGCAATGTTCCTCGCCGGCTTGCGTGGGGTTGACCAATCGATCATCCGTGCCGCGCAGATCGACGGTGCGAGCCTGCCGCGCATCTACTGGAGCGTGGTGCTACCCAGCCTGCGTCCGGTGTTCTTCAGTGCGGTGATGATCCTCGCGCACATCGCGATCAAGAGCTTCGACCTGGTGGCTGCTATGACGGCCGGTGGCCCAGGTTATTCGTCCGACCTGCCGGCGATGTTCATGTACTCCTTCACCTTCAGTCGTGGCCAGATGGGCATGGGATCGGCCAGTGCGATCCTGATGCTCGGTGCGATCCTCGCGATCATTGTGCCTTACCTGTACTCCGAGCTGAGGACCAAGCGCCATGACTAGTCTCGCCAAACCTTCCATCAGCTTCAGCCGTGTCGCGATCCATGCGGTGTTGATCCTGGCCGTGGTGCTGTACCTGGTGCCGCTGGTGGTCATGCTGCTGACCAGTTTCAAGACCCCGGAAGACATCAGCACCGGCAACCTGCTGAGCTGGCCGACGGTGATTACCGGTATCGGCTGGGTCAAGGCCTGGGCCACGGTGAACGGTTACTTCTGGAACTCGTTCCTGATCACCGTCCCGGCAGTACTGATCTCCACCACCATCGGTGCATTGAACGGCTATGTGCTGGCGATGTGGCGTTTCCGTGGCTCGCAGTTGTTCTTCGGCCTGTTGCTGTTCGGCTGCTTCCTGCCGTTCCAGACCGTCTTGCTGCCAGCCTCGTTCACCCTCGGCAAGATGGGCCTGGCCAGCACCACCACCGGCCTGGTGTTTGTGCATGTGGTCTACGGCCTGGCGTTCACCACGCTGTTCTTCCGTAACTACTACGTGAGCATTCCGGATGCGCTGGTCAAGGCGGCACGCCTGGATGGCGCAGGATTTTTCACCATTTTCCGTCGGATCATTCTGCCGATGTCGACCCCGATCATCATGGTCTGCCTGATTTGGCAGTTCACCCAGATCTGGAACGACTTCCTGTTTGGCGTGGTGTTCTCCAGTGGTGATTCGCAGCCGATCACGGTGGCGCTGAACAATCTGGTCAACACCAGCACCGGGGCCAAGGAATATAACGTTGATATGGCGGCGGCGATGATCGCCGGGCTGCCGACCCTGCTGGTCTATGTGGTCGCAGGCAAGTATTTCGTGCGCGGTCTCACGGCCGGCGCGGTCAAGGGGTAATCATGGCTACGCTCGAACTTCGCAACGTAAACAAGACCTATGGTGCCGGCCTGCCGGACACTCTGAAGAACATTGAACTGTCGATCAAGGACGGCGAATTCCTGATCCTCGTCGGGCCCTCGGGCTGCGGTAAATCCACCCTGATGAACTGCATCGCCGGCCTGGAAAACATCAGCGGCGGCGCGATCATGATCGGTGACCAGGACGTCAGCGGCATGAGCCCTAAGGACCGGGACATCGCCATGGTGTTCCAGTCCTACGCGCTGTACCCGACCATGAGCGTGCGCGAGAACATCGAATTCGGCCTGAAAATCCGCAAGATGAGCCAGCCGGCCATCGATGAGGAAGTGGCGCGGGTGGCCAAGCTGCTGCAGATCGAGCACCTGCTCAATCGCAAGCCAGGCCAGCTCTCGGGCGGCCAGCAGCAGCGGGTGGCCATGGGCCGGGCCTTGGCGCGGCGGCCGAAGATCTACTTGTTCGACGAACCGCTGTCCAACCTCGATGCCAAGCTGCGCGTCGAGATGCGCACCGAAATGAAACTGATGCACCAGCGCCTGAAAACCACCACGGTCTACGTGACCCACGACCAGATCGAAGCCATGACCCTGGGCGACAAAGTGGCGGTGATGAAGGACGGCATCATCCAGCAATTCGGCACGCCGAAAGAGATCTACAACGATCCGGCCAACCTGTTTGTCGCCAGCTTCATTGGCTCGCCGCCGATGAACTTCATTCCCCTGCGTTTGCAGCGCAAGGAAGGCCGCCTGCTGGCCCTGCTCGACAGCGGCCAGGCGCGTTGCGAGTTGCCGCTGGGCATGAGCGATGCGGGTCTTGAAGAGCGTGACGTGATCCTCGGCCTGCGCCCGGAACAGATTGTTTTGGCCGCCGGTGAAGGCAATGGTTTGCCGAGCATTCGTGCCGAGGTCCAGGTCACTGAGCCCACCGGCCCGGACACCCTGGTGTTCGTCCAGCTCAATGACACCAAGGTCTGCTGCCGCCTGGCGCCGGATGTGGCACCGCAAGTGGGCGAGAGCCTGACCTTGCAGTTCGATCCGGCCAAGGTGCTGCTGTTTGACGCCAAGACCGGCGAGCGCCTGGGCACTGCCGCCTCGCAACCGCTGCAACACGCCGACAACGTCACCCAATTCAAGGGCCGCTGAAGATCAATAACTGTAGGAGCGAGCTTGCTCGCGAAAAACGTGAGAGCGCCGCGTTCATCCAAGATGCCCGCGTCAGGGTTAACGATCTTCGCGAGCAAGCTCGCTCCTACAGGGATGCATGTTTCAGATAAAAATAGATGTAAACCGCGTTAGATAAAAACAGTTAATAACAATAAAGACGAGGATGTAGGGATGAAAAAGCAACACAACAACACCCGGCTGATCTGCCAACTGTCAGCGGCAGCAGCCCTGGTCTTGTCTGCCAATGCGATGGCGGACGATGCCTTCAGTGCCGACTCCAAGTGGATGACCGGCGATTGGGGCGGTGAGCGTACCAAGCTGATCGAGCAAGGTATCGACATCAAGGCTGACTACGTTGGGGAGGCAGGCTACAACGCGCGCGGCGGCTACAACGATGACAAAACCGGGCGTTACGCTGACCAGTTCGGACTTGGGGTCGCGCTGGACCTGCAAAAACTCTGGGGCTGGGACAACACCCAGGCCAAGATCCAGATGACCAGCCGTAATGGCCGCAACATCTCCAATGACCGTATTGGCGATCCGCGTGCCGGCACCTTGAGTTCGTCGCAAGAAGTGTATGGCCGTGGCCACATGGTGCGTCTGACCCAGTTCTGGATCCAGCACCAGATGTTCGACAAAAAACTGGACGTGAAGCTCGGTTACTTCGGTGAAGGCGAAGACTTCAACACCTTCCCGTGCGAGTTCCAGAACCTGTCGTTCTGCGGCTCCCAGGTCGGTAACTACGTCAACACCTGGTACAACTGGCCGGTCAGCCAGGCCGCTATCCGCGTGAAGTACCACATCACCCCTGAGCTGTATGCGCAGATCGGTGCGTACAACCAGAACCCATCGCAGCTGGAGCACGGCAACGGCTTCAAACTCAGCGGCAGTGGCACCAAAGGCACCGTGATCCCGGTGGAGTTGGTCTGGTCGCCGAAGGTCAATAACCTGCCGGGCGAATACCGTGTGGGTTACTACAAGAGCGCCGCGGATGCACCTGATGTGCGTGAGGACGTCAACGGTAACGATGCCGCCACCACTGGCGCTGACTACCGCACCCGCAGCAGCAAGAAAGGCTACTGGTTCGTTGCGCAACAGCAACTCACCACCCATAACGGCGACGCGTCTCGTGGTCTGAATATCGCGGCCAACGCCACGTTCCACGACAAAGAAACCAACACCGTCGATAACTACCAGTCGATCATGCTGGTGTACAAAGGCCCATTCGACGCGCGTCCAAAAGATGACGTAGGGATTGGCGCCGCACGTCTGCACGTCAACGAAGATGTGAAGAAAAACGCCGAGCTGCGCAACATTTCCAACGGTGTGAGTGACTACGACAATGCGCGGTTCTCGCCTCTGCGCGAAACCGAGTACAACTTCGAAATCAACTACGGCTTCCACGTCACCAACTGGCTGACCGTGCGTCCCAACCTGCAATACGTTGTCCAACCGGGCGGCGTGGATAAAGTCGATAACGCGCTGGTGGCCGGCCTGAAAATTCAGTCGGTGTTCTAACGCGGTTGCGATAAGCTCCTTCTCTCTGTGCGCATTTGCGGGTAGCCATGGCTATCCGCTTTTTTTTGCTGTAGGAGCGAGATTGCTCGCGAAAAATTCAAGGGCACCACGTTCATTCTGGATGCCTGCGTCATCGTTGAAAACCTTCGCGAGCCAGCTCGCTCCTACAGGTATGTACACATTTGCGCGACATGATTATCAGGACTGTGGCACATGCATGAGCAACCGCTGCAACGCTTTTTCAAATCCCTGCGCGAGCAACCGGTGTTTGCCTGGGAGCGCTTTCAGATGCGCGACGTGTTGGTGATCGACCACCCGTTGTGCCAGGCGGTGTTCAGTCGCCAGGGCGCACAGTTGCTGCATTTCCAGCCCGCAGGCCAGAAACCCTGGCTGTGGTGCGCGGCCAAGTGGCCGCAAGTCGGGGCGATTCGTGGTGGCGTGCCGGTGTGCTGGCCGTGGTATGGCCGTCATCCCAGCGAAAATGCCTGGCCGTCCCACGGTTGGGCGCGCCTGATCGACTGGAAACTGCTCGACAGCAGCAGCGATGACGACGGCGTGCGCCTGCACTGGCAACTGCAACTGTGCGACTGGCAGGTCGACCTGCACGCGCACCTGGGCGAAAGCCTGGAACTGCGCCTGAGCACCGAGCATCAGGATGAGCTGCCGTGCCAATTGAGCCACGCTTTGCACGCTTACTGGCGTATTGGTCACGTTGATGAGATAGCGCTGTCTGGGCTAGACGGGGCGCAGGGTTACGACCAGTTGAGCCGTCAGGCCTGCCAGCAGGAAGGTGAGTTGCGCGTCGATGGCGGCTGCCAGCGGGTGTTCCAGCATGAGGGCGAACTGCAGATCAAGGACCATGCGTGGCAGCGCGAGTTGTGCATCGATACCGGCGACAGTGCCAACACCGTGGTCTGGCATCCGGGCAGCCGGCCGCTGCTGGGGGTGAGCTTTAACGAGGCGTCGGGGTTTGTGTGTGTGGAGTCGGCGATGGCCGGGGCCAGCCTGGCGCCGGGGGAGAGGGCGCATTTGAGTTTGCAGGCCCGGGCTGGGGTTTAGTGGTGCTGCTGATGCCCTCTTCGCGAGCAAACCCGCTCCCACATTTTTGATTTGTGAACACATTCGAATGTGGGGGCGGACTTGCTCGCGATAGGGCCGGCCCTGCTGGAGGAGATTCCAGCTTTAGTTGAACTCATCCCCCACCGGATACCGGCTGTCATTCAAGCTCTCCTTGATCTTGCGCAAATGCGGCTGGAAATCTACGCCGCGGCGCAAGGTCATGCCAGTGGCCAGCACATCCAGCACCGTCAACTGAATGATCCGCGAGGTCATCGGCATATAGATGTCGGTGTCTTCCGGCAACGGAATATTCAGGCTGACCGTACTGGCCTTGGCCAGGGGCGAATTCTCTGCGGTCACGCCCAGCACCGAGGCGCCGTTTTCCCGGGCGATGCGCGCCACTTCCACCAGCTCGCGGGTACGGCCGGTGTAGGAAATGATCACAAACAGCTCGCCGGTATGCGCCACCGAGGCAATCATCCGCTGCATCAGCACATCGGCATGGGCTGTGACCGACAGGTTGAAGCGGAAAAACTTGTGCAGGGCATCCATGGCCACCGGTGCCGAGGCGCCCAGGCCGAAAAAGTGGATCTGCCGCGCCTGGATCAACAGGTCCACGGCCTTGCTGATCAGGTTTGGGTCCAGGGCCTGGCAGGCGCTGTCCAAGGAGGCGATGGCGCTGCCAAAGATCTTCTGGGTGTAGGCCTCGGGGTTATCATCGGCTTCCACGGCGCGGCTGACATAGGCGGCGCCACTGGCCAGGCTTTGCGCCAATTGCAATTTCAGTTCAGGGTAGCCACTGACACCGAACGAGCGGCAAAAGCGGTTGACCGTCGGTTCACTGACCGAGGCGGCTTGGGCGAGGGCAGCGATCGAGAAGCGGGTCGCCTGCTGCGGATTGAGCAGGATGACCTCGGCGACTTTTTTCTCGGCCTTGTTCAATTCTTCGAGGCGGTTCCGGATCTGTTCCAGAAGATTTCGCACGCGGTCCATTCAGTCTTTCCTTCGGGCGACGATGCAAATAAGGGCCTGTAATGGGTCGCAGAGCGACCCTTGGCGGTGGCCTATCCTACTGAGGGTAGTTGAACACCACCACTCGCAATGCGTATTTCGGTAAAATGTTGTGGTTATTACTACATTTTCCCTTGAGTGATGCCTTGAAAAAAGGTATTTGTAGCTTAACTTGATAAAAGAACAAACATCATGCCTTCGATAACCGTAGAACCCTGCACCTTTGCCCTGTTTGGCGCCTTGGGTGATCTGGCGCTGCGCAAGTTATTTCCTGCCCTCTATCAACTCGATGGCGCCGGGCTCCTGCACGCCGACACGCGCATCCTGGGCCTGGCCCGTGAGGCCGGTTCCGAGCAGCAGCACCTGGACCACATCGAGCACGAACTGCGCAAATACGTCGGCCAGGAGCTGGACGAAGCCGTGGCCGCGCGCTTCCTGGCGCGCCTGTCCTATGTACACGTCGACTTCATGAAGGCCGATGACTACGTGGCCCTGGCAGACAAGGCCGGTACCGAACAACGCCTGATTGCCTACTTCGCCACCCCGGCGGCGGTGTATGGCGCGATCTGCGAGAACCTGTCCAAGGTCGGTCTGGCGGAAAATACCCGGGTCGTCCTGGAAAAACCCATCGGCTCTGACCTGGAGTCCTCGCGCAAGGTCAACGACGCCGTCGCGCAGTTTTTCCCGGAAAACCGCACCTACCGCATCGACCACTACCTGGGCAAAGAGACCGTCCAGAACCTGATCGCCCTGCGTTTTGCCAACAGCCTGTTTGAAACCCAGTGGAACCAGAACTACATCTCCCACGTGGAAATCACCGTGGCCGAGCAGGTCGGTATCGAGGGGCGCTGGGGCTATTTCGACAAGGCCGGGCAACTGCGCGACATGATCCAGAATCACCTGCTGCAGCTGCTGTGCCTGATCGCCATGGACCCGCCGGCCGACCTGTCCGCCGACAGCATCCGCGACGAGAAGGTCAAGGTGCTCAAGGCCCTGGCGCCGATCAGCCCGGAAGGCCTGACGACCCAAGTGGTGCGCGGCCAGTACATCGCCGGCTACAGCGCTGGCAAGCCGGTGCCGGGTTACCTGGAAGAAGAGAACTCCAATACCCAGAGCGATACCGAGACGTTTGTTGCCTTGCGTGCCGATATCCGCAACTGGCGTTGGGCCGGGGTGCCGTTCTACCTGCGCACCGGCAAGCGTATGCCGCAAAAACTGTCGCAGATCGTGATCCACTTCAAGGAACCGTCCCACTATATCTTCGCCCCCGAGCAGCGCCTGCAGATCAGTAACAAATTGATCATCCGCCTGCAGCCGGACGAAGGCATTTCCTTGCGCGTGATGACCAAGGAGCAGGGCCTGGATAAAGGCATGCAACTGCGCAGCGGGCCACTGCAACTGAATTTTTCCGACACCTACCGTAGCGCGCGGATTCCCGATGCCTACGAGCGGTTGCTGTTGGAAGTGATGCGCGGCAATCAGAACCTGTTTGTCCGTAAAGATGAAATCGAAGCCGCGTGGAAATGGTGTGACCAGTTGATCGCCGGGTGGAAGAAGTCCGGTGATGCACCCAAGCCGTACGCGGCGGGTTCCTGGGGGCCGATGAGCTCCATTGCACTGATCACGCGGGATGGGAGGTCGTGGTATGGCGATATCTGATTTGAAACTGCCGCAGGGCGTAACACCCCATGAGTACCGCACGCCGGTACTGCTGGCCGAAGGTTTGGCCAATGACGTGGCCGAACAACTGCGCGCGGCCATCAGTGCCCGTGGCGAGGCGACGCTGGTGGTGTCCGGTGGCCGTAGCCCGGTGGCGTTTTTCCAGAACCTGGCACGACAGGGCCTGGACTGGTCCAAGGTCACCATCACCCTGGCCGACGAGCGCTGGGTGCCGGTGGAGCATGCCGACAGCAACGCTGGCCTGTTGAAGAAATATCTGCTGCAAGGCCCGGCGGCCAAGGCCCGGTTTTTGAGCCTCTACAGTGCCGCCGCGAACCTGGACGCGGCTGCCGAACAGGCCGATCGCCTGCTGGCTGAACTGCCGGCGATCGATGTGCTGGTGCTGGGCATGGGCGATGACGGGCATACCGCCTCGCTGTTCCCCAACAGCCCGAACCTGGCCGAAGCGCTGAAGCCGGATGGCACCCGCCGTTGCTGGCCGATGCTGGCGCCCAGCGTGCCCCGTCAGCGCCTGACCATGAGTCGCGCCCTGCTGGCCACGGCCAACTACACCGTATTGTCGATTTCCGGCGATTCGAAACTCAACACCCTGAGCGAAGCGCTGGCCAGTGACGATGTCGCCGGCATGCCGATTCGCGCGTTTTTGCAACCCACTCTAGAGATTTACTGGTGCCCATGAGCCAAGGATCAGCCGCTATGAAAAGCCCTCACCCGACCGTGTCCATGGCGGATAAAGTTGCCCTGATCGACAGCCTCTGTGCCAAGGCGCGGATCCTGCCGGTGATCACCATTGCCCGCGAACAGGACATTCTGCCCCTGGCCGATGCCCTCGCGGCAGGTGGCCTGACCGCGCTGGAAGTGACCCTGCGTTCGCAGTTCGGTCTCAAGGCCATCCAGGTCCTGCGTGAGCAGCGCCCGGAGTTGGTCACCGGTGCGGGCACGGTGCTCGATCGCACGATGCTGGCGGCTGCCGAAGCGGCGGGCTCGCAATTTATCGTCACCCCAGGCATTACCCGCGACCTGCTCCAAGCCAGTGTCGACAGCCCGATCCCGCTGCTGCCCGGCATCAGCAATGCTTCCGGCATCATGGAAGGCTATGGCCTGGGTTATCGCCGCTTCAAGCTGTTCCCGGCGGAAGTCAGCGGCGGTGTAGCGGCGATCAAGGCCCTGGGCGGCCCGTTTGGCGAAGTGAAATTCTGCCCGACTGGTGGCGTTGGCCCGGCCAACATCAAACACTACATGGCGTTGAAAAACGTGATGTGCGTGGGCGGTAGCTGGATGCTTGATCCGGAGTGGATCAAGAACGGCGACTGGGCCCGCATCCAGGAAGTCACCGCCCAGGCGCTGGCACTGCTGGACTGATTGGATTTACCGAATCGTTGTTGCTGTGCTTCACGGCATTTTTGCGGTGCACTTGGTCGGTGCGCCGCTTTTTTTTGCCTGTAGAAAACCTTGAAATCACGGCAATCGAACTGTGGGAGCGGGCTTGCTCGCGAATGCGCGGTAACAGTCACTGAATGTGTTGAATGACACACCCCATTCGCGAGCAAGCCCGCTCCCACATTTTAATCGGTGTTCAGTTTGGTAATCGCGTTGACCAGCACGCCAATGTCCGCCGCCGAGGTCACCAACCCCGGCGTCACCCGTATGCAGGTACCAAACGCCGCCCCACTGCGCAGGGTGGTAAACAGGTTGTACTCATCGAGCAATCGATCCGCCATCACCTGCTGGTCACGCCCGCTGAACTTGAACGCCGTAATCGCGCAATACAGCCGTGGATCATCCGACGTCAGCACCTCGACCCCCGGCACTGGCCGTACCTGGCTGACCCACAGATCCCGCAGGTACTTGACCCGTGCGCCCTTGGCCGACGCACCACCCAGGGCCCGATGTTCTTCGAACACCAGCGGCAAGGTCATCAGCGCCGGAAAGTTCGGTGTGCTGTAGGGCGTGCGAGCACGGACGTCGGTGGCCGGGTAATGAAACTCGCCCATATCCGGATCAATATCCGCCAGACGCTGCGGGGCAATATAGAGAAAGCCCAGGGTCAGCGGCGCACCGATCCACTTGTGCAGGTTAAAACCGGCGAACGAAATGCCTAGCTGCGCCAGGTCGAAGTCGATCTGGCCAAGCGCATGGGCGCCATCGAGGATCACATCGACGCCATGTTCCTGTGCAGCCTGGGCGATGGCCTCGACCGGCATCACCAGGCCGGTACGGTGGGTGACATAGGTCAGCGCCATCAGTTTCAGGCGTGGGTAGCGGCTGAAGGTGTCGCGATAGGTCTGCACCAGGCTGTCGAAACTGGCCGGGTGGGCGTGGGACACTTCGATCACCTCTACACCCCGGTAGCCGGCGAGCCAGCGCATGGCGCCTTTGACTGTATCGTACTCCAGGTCGCTGATCAGCACCTGATCACCCGGTTGCAGGCGGTTGTAGTTGCGGATCAGCGATTGCAAGGCTTCGGTGGCATTGCGGGTGAAGGCAACGGCTTCAGGATCCGTGTGGATGAGTTCGGCCAGTTGCCTGCGAATCTGCTCATTCTCCCCTTGCTCGAAGCGCTGGCGTACATGCACAGAGTTGCTGCGATTGATAAACGCAACGTGCTCCTGATACTGCGCCAGCACGGCCCGGCTCATACGCCCGAAGTAACCGTTTTCCAGGTTGATGGGGCCGGGCTCCAGCTCATAGCGCTGGGCAATGGCCTGCCAATAGGCTTCGTCGCGGGTGTTGGGCATGGTCGGGCTCGATTAGTGGCGCGGGGCGGGTTTTCCGTGTTTGGCGCGCAGCGGTTCCAGCAGTTCGGACAGGCCGTTGTGGTCGATTTCCTGCATCAATGCCAGCAGGCCGCCCAACTCGCCGTGGGGGAAACCTTCACGGGCAAACCAGTTCAGGTAAGGGCCGGGCAGGTCGGCAATGATCCGGCCCTTGTATTTGCCGAACGGCATTTCGCGGGTGATCAGCAGTTCGAGTTTTTCAGGGTTCATGCGGGCTTCAGACACTCAGGAAGAAGCCTTGGAAAATACAGGCAATCTGCATGAAGGCCAAATGACAGATCATGCAAATAAAGCGGATACAGATTTTTGGGTTATTTATAACTTTCTGAAAAATAAAGATTAAATCTTTATTAAAGACCTGGCACGGGCGCTGCAGCGACCTCAATACATTTCTAAACCCGTGAAGGAATTGAAAAATGACTGATATCAACAAAGAATCGATCTCTGTACTCAATGACCTGATCGAGACCAGTAAAGACGGCCAGGAAGGCTTCAAGACCTGCGCAGAAGATATCAAGCATCCAGAGCTCAAGGCGCTGTTCACCAAGCGTTCAGCTGACTGCGCCTCGGCGGCTGCCGAACTGCAGGCGGCCGTGCGTGCCTTGGGTGGTGACCCGCAAGAGTCTGGCAGCGTGGCCGGTGCATTGCACCGTGGCTGGGTCGACGTGAAGTCGCTGGTGACTGGCAAGGATGAAGAAGCGGTGCTTAACGAGGCCGAGCGCGGTGAAGACCACGCATTGAAGGCTTACAAAGAAGCCATCGAGAAGATCAACAAGCACAACCTGGTAGGCATTCGTGACCTGGTTGAGCGTCAGTACCATGGTGCGCAGCGCAACCATGACCAGGTGAAAGCCCTGCGTAACCAGGCTCGCGCCCAGTCCTGAGCCGCGCCGCAGTAACCAAATGTGGGAGTGGGCTTGCTCGCGATGACGGTGTGTCAGTCGACATCTTGATTGACTGATCCACCGCTATCGCGGGCAAGCCCGCTCCCACATTTGTTTTTCACATGGCCTGAGATAGCGGTGTTTAATCAGCCGATGCTGATGGCCGGCAACTCGGTCAAGGTCACCACCTGTTGCTTGCGTGGCGCCAGGATCTCCGCTTCGCCATCCACCACCAACTCATCGCGCTGGTTGAACACCTGGGTGGCAATCCGCACGCGGAACTTGGGCAGTTTTTCGAGAATTTCCAGACGTACGGTCAGAGTGTCGCCGATTTTCACTGGTTTCTGGAAGCTCATCTGCTGGCCGATATAGATGGTGCCCGGCCCAGGCAGCTCACAGGCGACTGCCGCGCTGATCAAGGCGCCGCTGAACATGCCATGGGCGATACGCTCTTTGAACATGGTCGCTTTGGCGAATTCGGCATCCAGGTGAACCGGGTTATGGTCGCCGGACATGGCTGCGAACAGTTGGATATCGCGCTCTTCCACGGTTTTGCTGTAGGTGGCTTTCTGGCCGACTTCGAGGGCTTCGTAAGGCGTGTTGGTAACCTGGGTCATCTAATCGTGCATCCTGTGGCTAATCGATAATCTTAATTCGTTGATTTTAAACGAAAATATATTTCTGTTCATTCGCAGCGCACTGGTCGGCGGTGGTTCACGGCCTGGGCTATCCACGCCAGTACATCGGCGGTGACCGCGTCGCGGTTGGTTTCATTGAAGAGTTCGTGGCGCGCTTGCGGGTAGATATTCAACTGCAGGTTCTGGCAGCCGGCATCGCGCAGGGCATTGGCCAGGCTGGTGAGACGCTTGCCCTCACTGACCGGATCACATTCGCCACCCATCACCAGGATTGGCAGGCCCGGATCAATCTGTTTGAGATTGGACGCTTTGCTGATTTGCTGCAAGCCACCGAGCAGGTCGACCCACAGTTGGTTGGTGCAACGAAAGCCGCACAGGGGGTCGTTGATGTACTTGTCCACTTCGTCCGGGTCGCGGCTCAGCCAGTCGAATGCCGTACGGTTGGGTTTGAAGGCCTTGTTGAACGAGCCAAACGACAGGAACTCGATCAGCGCACTGCGCCCCCGCAGGCCCTGGCGCAGCCGCTCGGCCCGGGCGATCAGGCGGGCGGCGCGGTACAGGGCCACCGGCTGGAAATTCGAGCCACTGAGAATCGCCCCGTGCAGGCTGGCGCTGTGATGCAGCAGATAAGCCTGGGCGATGTAACTGCCCATGCTGTGGCCGAGCAAAATGATCGGCACGCCAGGTGCCTGCTGGCCGATGTGCTGGTTGAGCGCGGCCAGGTCGCCCACCACTTTGCTCCAGCCATCGCGCTCGGCAAACAGCCCCAGGGTGCCTTCATCGGCGGTACGGCCATGGCCGCGCAGGTCCAGGGCATATACGCCGTAGCCGGTATCACACAGGGCCTGGGCCAGGCGTGCATAGCGGCCGCTGTGCTCGGCCATGCCATGGGCCAGCATGATCAACGCCTTGGGTGGCTCGTCCGGTAGCCACTGGTTGACGTACAGGCGGCTGCGATCGTTCGCGCTCAGCCAGAAAGTGGTGTGGTTCATGGCGCTTCCTTTGCTCAGGGTCGTTGCAGTGTATAGCTCATCCGTGGGGTGGCGTCTGATCAGCCCTGGCCTCAGGGGCAAGATTCATACAATCAATGACACGTTTTTGTGTATTTGCCTGTTTGGCCATAACTGCTAACGTCCCCGAAGCTCCGCTTCCCATCAGCATTTGGAATGCGGTCGGGCACACTCAGGTAGAGGACAAGAATAATGCAACCTGATTTCTGGAATGACAAACGCGCAGCAGGCGTTCCCAACGAGCTTGACCTGTCGGCGTACAAGTCAGTGATCGAAGTCTTCGAGCGTTCCTGCAAGGCCTTTGCCGACCGTCCGGCATTCAGCAACATGGGGATCACCCTGACCTACGCGGATCTTGCGCGCCAGAGCGCGGCGTTCGCCGGCTACCTGCAACACCACACCGACCTCAAGCCGGGCGATCGTATTGCGGTGCAGATGCCCAACGTCCTGCATTACCCGATTGCCGTATTCGGCGCCTTGCGCGCCGGGTTGGTCGTGGTCAACACCAACCCTTTGTACACCCCGCGGGAAATGCGTCATCAGTTCAAGGACGCGGGCATTCGTGCCCTGGTCTACCTCAACCTGTTCGGTTCCAGGGTCCAGGAAGTGACGGCCGATACCGAGATCGAATACCTGATCGAAGCGAAAATGGGCGATTTCATGCCCGCTGCCAAAGGCTGGCTGATCAACACCGTGGTCGACAAGGTGAAGAAGATGGTCCCAGCGTACAGCCTGCCCCGGGCGGTTTCGTTCAAGCGTGCCTTGCGCATGGGCGCAGGCCTGGCCGTGACCCGCCATCCGGTAACCCTGGATGACATCGCGGTGTTGCAATACACCGGTGGCACCACTGGCCTGGCCAAGGGCGCGATGCTGACCCACGGCAACCTGGTGGCGAATATGCAGCAGGTGCGGGCGTGCATGTCACAGCTACGCGAAGACGGGCATCCGCTGGTCAAGGAAGGGCAGGAGGTGATGGTCGCGCCGCTGCCGCTGTACCACATCTATGCCTTCACCGCGAACTGCATGTGCATGATGGTCACCGGCAACCACAACGTGCTGATCACCAACCCACGGGACATCGGCGGCTTTATCAAGGAGTTGAAAAAGTGGCGTTTTACCGGGCTGCTGGGGCTCAACACGCTGTTTGTCGCGCTGATGGAACACCCGGATTTCAAGACCCTGGATTTCTCCCACCTGAAAATCACCAACTCTGGCGGCACAGCCCTGGTCAAGGCCACTGCCGAGCGCTGGAAGCAGATCACCGGTTGTTCCATCGGCGAAGGCTACGGCCTGACGGAAACGTCGCCGGTGGCCAGCACCAACCCGTACGGCGATAAATCACGCCTGGGCACGGTGGGTATTCCGGTGCCGGGTACGGCGATGAAAGTCATCGATGACGCCGGCGTGGAGTTGCCGTTGGGCGAGCGCGGCGAGTTGTGTATCAAGGGCCCGCAGGTCATGAAGGGCTATTGGCAGCAACCGGCGGCCACTGCCGAGACCCTGGACGCCGAAGGCTGGCTCAAGACCGGCGACATTGCGGTGATCGACCCGGATGGATTTGTGCGCATTGTCGACCGCAAGAAGGACTTGATCATCGTCTCGGGCTTCAATGTGTACCCCAACGAGATCGAAGACGTGGTGATGGCCCATCCGAGCGTGGCCAGCTGCGCGGTGATCGGCGTGCCGGACGAGCGTACTGGCGAAGCGGTGAAGCTGTTCGTCGTGGCGCGCGCCCAGGGCGTCAGCCTTGAGGAACTGAAGACCTACTGCAAGGCCAACTTCACCGGCTACAAGGTGCCCAAGCACATTGTGTTGCGGGACTCGTTGCCGATGACGCCGGTAGGCAAGATCCTGCGCCGGGAGCTGCGCGACATCGCCTGACCTGAAATGCGCTTGAAAATTGTGGGAGCGGGCTTACTCGCGATAGTGGTGTATCAGTGCCAGATGTATTGCCTGACACACCGCATTCGCGAGCAAGCCCGCTCCCACATTTACGGTGTACACCCGCAAAATAGAGCTGTTTCAGGGGGTATAGAATTTTTGCTCTAAAAATGACTACTGCATATTCTTGAGTCATGTTTATGACTGTAGGGCCCTCTTTTGGCTCTAGGCGGCCCTTTGCAAAGCTGCTACTCTCGGCGCGCTTTGTGACCTCTCGGCCTGCTTGAAACAGCCAGAATCACCTAAAAAAACACACACAAATAATAATCGCATCAAATGCGGTGAATGAATTCGCGTCGCTGAGGAGTGGGCTTCCATGATCGAAGACTTTTGGAAGGATAAGTACCCCGCCGGGATTGCTGCAGACATCAATCCAGACGAGTATCAAAATATTCAGGCGGTACTGAAACAGTCCTGCCAGCGCTTCGCCGACAAACCGGCTTTCAGCAACCTGGGCAAGACAATCACCTACGGTGAGTTGTACGAATTGTCCGGTGCCTTTGCCGCGTACCTGCAACAGCATACCGACTTGCAGCCCGGTGATCGAATCGCCGTGCAATTACCCAACCTCCTGCAATACCCGGTCGCCGTGTTCGGGGCTATCCGTGCCGGCCTGATCGTGGTCAATACCAACCCGCTGTACACCGCGCGGGAAATGGAACACCAGTTCAACGACTCCGGGGCCAAAGCCCTGATCTGCCTGGCCAACATGGCGCACCTGGCAGAAAAAGTCGTACCCAAGACTGCCGTCAAGTACGTGATCGTCACCGAAGTGGCTGACCTGTTGCCGCCGCTCAAGCGTCTGCTGATCAACAGCGTCATCAAGTACGTGAAAAAAATGGTCCCGGCCTATCACTTGCCCCAGGCGATCAAGTTCAACGACGTCCTGGCCAAGGGCCATGGCCAGCCGGTCAATGAAGTCAGCCCCGCCAGCGAAGACGTGGCCGTGCTGCAATACACCGGCGGCACCACCGGCGTGGCCAAGGGCGCGATGCTGACCCATCGCAACCTGGTGGCCAACATGCTGCAGTGCAAGGCGCTGATGGGCTCCAACCTCAACGAAGGCTGCGAGATCCTGATCACACCGCTGCCGCTCTACCACATCTATGCCTTCACCTTTCATTGCATGGCGATGATGCTGATCGGCAACCACAACATCCTGATCAGCAACCCGCGCGACCTGCCGGCGATGGTCAAGGAGTTGTCGAAGTGGAAGTTCAGCGGCTTTGTCGGCCTGAACACCCTGTTCGTAGCCCTGTGCAACAACGAAGGCTTCCGCAAGCTGGATTTCTCGGCGCTCAAGGTCACCCTGTCGGGCGGCATGGCCCTGCAACTGGCGGCGGCCGAGCGTTGGAAGGCCGTGACCGGCTGCAACATCTGTGAAGGTTACGGCATGACCGAAACCAGCCCGGTGGCCACGGTCAACCCGATCCAGCATATCCAGATCGGCACCATCGGCATTCCGGTGCCCTCGACCCTGTGCAAAGTCATCTCCGACGAAGGTGTCGAGTTGCCCCTGGGCGAAATCGGCGAGCTGTGCGTCAAGGGCCCGCAAGTGATGAAAGGCTACTGGCAGCGCGAAGATGCCACGACCGAGATCCTCGACAGCGAAGGCTGGTTGAAGACCGGTGACATCGCGATCATCCAGCCAGACGGCTACATGCGCATCGTCGACCGCAAGAAGGACATGATTCTGGTCTCGGGCTTCAACGTCTACCCCAACGAGCTGGAAGACGTGCTGGCGGGCCTGCCAGGCGTGCTGCAATGCGCGGCCATTGGTGTGCCGGACGAGAAGTCGGGCGAGCACATCAAGCTGTTCATCGTGGTCAAGCCGGGCGCAACCCTGACCAAGGAGCAGGTGATGGAGCATATGCGCGCCAATGTCACCGGCTACAAAGTGCCAAAGGCTGTTGAATTCCGCGAAGCGCTGCCGACCACCAACGTGGGCAAGATCCTGCGTCGTGAGCTGCGTGACGAAGAGCTGAAGAAGCTGGGCCTGAAGAAGTAAACAAAAAGCCCCGCAAATGCGGGGCTTTTTATTGGGTGCTGATTGGAGTGCAATCCAAATGTTTACAGGGCGAACTGCGCGAAGTTCACGCCAGCACCCGCCGGGCGCACATCCTTGAGGAACGAATCTTTGTCCGCGCTCAGCTCCAGGGTAATCTCCGGCTTGCGCTTGCCCGCATTGCGCACCACCAACCCTTCAAGCTTTTCACGCAGGAACGCGGTCGGTACTTTCAGGTGCAGCAACTGGTCGGTCTCGGCGTTGTGCATCAACAAGTGAATCCACTCGTATTGGCCGATGGCAATGCGCGCCACTGGCAGGTCGAACCACCAGATATTGCGCTTGCGGTCCAGGTCGGTGAAATGGCAGTTGTTGACACCGAGCACGGCACCGCCCAGTTCCAGGTTTCTGCGGGCGATGGCCTGTGATTTATTGAGTTTCATAACCTTCCTACGGGATCTGTTATTCAGCGATTGAGCCTGAATCTGCCGGGCATTCTCGGGGGTTGGCCGCAAAACATAAAGCCAAACCTGTATTGGGTGATGAAATGCCTTACGCAAATAATTGAAACTCTGCGCAAAGGCCCAGGGTCAACCCTTACGTAATGACCCAAACCCTTGATTGTTCTTACGGAGAAATACCATGGGCAGCACAGCGGATAAGGCAAAAGGTTTAGCGAACGAAGCTATCGGCAATATCAAGCAAGGCATCGGCAAAGCCACAGACAACACCAAGCTTGAGGCCGAAGGCAAGATTCAAGAGAAGAAGGGCGAAGCCCAGCAAGCGGTTGGCAAGGTCAAGGACGCGGTAAAGAATACGGTCGACAAAGCCTGATTAACCCGACGGCCAACACGTAGCATAACGGTCATCCACGGATGGCCGTTTTTATGTCACATCTGCTGACTAACGTTTCGAAATTGTTTCAAGGTCGCCAAATAGGCTACCTTGATGTAGAAAACGGCCCCTGAGTCGCCCACGACCTCAACCTTTTGCGGCGAAAGGAGACGCTATGATTTTTCCGGTATTAAAAGGCCTGCCGCTGCACCGCGTGCTGATGCGCACCGTCAAAGAGTTCGTCGATGACGAGATGTCTACCTACGCTTCGGCACTGGCCTACCAGATGCTGTTTTCGCTGTTCCCCTTCCTGCTGTTCCTGATTGCCCTGATCGGTTTCCTGCATCTGCCGGATTTCTTCAGTTGGTTGCGCCTGCAATCGGAACTGGTGTTGCCGCCCCAGGCTCTTGAGCAGGTCAACCCGGTGATCGACCAGTTACAACAATCCAAGGGCGGGCTGTTGTCGGTGGGTATCGTCATCGCGCTGTGGACCGCCTCAGCAGGTGTGCGCCTGATGATGAGTGCAATGAACGCCGCCTACGATGTGGTGGAAGGCCGGCCGATCTGGAAACGCTTCCCGCTGTCGATTTTCTACACCGTGGGCATCGCCGGGATGTTGCTGGCCGCCGCCGCGCTGATGGTCCTGGGGCCGCAAGTGATGGAGTGGCTGGCTGGGCAGATTGGTATGCAGGAATTCGTGGTCACCCTGTGGACTATCCTGCGCTGGCCCTTGATCGTGATCCTGCTGATGTTTGCCGTGGCCTTGATGTACTACGTGATGCCGGACGTGAAGCAGAAATTTCGCTTTATCACGCCAGGCTCGGTGCTGGCGGTAGTGGTCTGGATCGTTGCATCGCTGGGCTTTGGCTATTACGTCAAGACCTTCGCCGACTACAACGCCATGTATGGCAGCATCGGCGCGATTATCGTCCTGCTGCTGTACTTTTACATTTCTGCCGCCGTCCTGCTGCTGGGGGCGGAGATGAACGCGGTGATCGAGCATATGTCCGCCGAAGGCAAGGATCCGGGGGAAAAGGACTTTGGCGAACACCACCACGATGAAAAACAGCATGTCTCGGGCCTCGGCCGGGACCATTCGCTTCCCAAGCCCACCACTGATGAAACCTGACCGATGATTCGTGAAATCCTGAAAATGGGCGACGAGCGCCTGCTGCGCATCGCGCCACCGGTGCCACCGGAAATGTTCGACAGCCCCGAGTTGTGGCAACTGATCGACGATATGTTCCAGACCATGGAACACGTGGGCGGTGTCGGCCTGGCCGCGCCGCAGGTCGGTGTCGACCTGCAGTTGGTGATTTTCGGCTTCGAGAGCAGCGAGCGCTACCCGGATGCCCCGGCGGTGCCCCAGACCATCCTGATCAACCCGCTGATTACCCCGCTGAGTCCGGTGTTGGAGGAGGGCTATGAAGGCTGCCTGTCGGTGCCAGGGCTGCGTGGTGCGGTGGATCGTTACCAGCAGATTCGCTACGAGGGGTTTGACCCCAAGGGCGAGCCGATTGTGCGGATTGCCGACGGTTTCCATGCGCGGGTGGTGCAGCATGAATGCGACCACCTGATCGGTCGGTTGTACCCGTCGCGGATCACTGATTTCAGCAAGTTCGGGTTTATCGAGGTGATGTTCCCGGACATGGACCCTGCCGCTGACGATTAACCCTGGCGGCACACGCCCATGGCAATCATCGGTTTGTTGCGTTTATAGCGCACCAGGCGCTCGGCCAGCGACTGCGGCAACACGGTCTGCTGGCTGAAGCCCTGGGCTGTATAAAACCCTTCCAGATCCGGGTGGCACAACAGCCACACCGTCCCTTCGGCGGGTGCGATCGCGTGTGCGATCAGCCGCGTCGCCAGCCCTTGCCCGCGTAAGGCCGGATCGACAAACAGCCCAGTCAACCACTGGCCGCCGACCACGGGGCTCAGGCACAGCCCGGCGACGATCTCGCTGTTGCGCGCCACCCACAATTGGCCGCCCTTGAGGGCTTTCATCGAAGAGTTGTGGCTACGGTAGAACTTGTTCAGCAGCGGCCACAGGGGCTCTGCCAGTCGATCAAAGTGCAACTCGGGCATGGTGGTTTGACAGGCGTGATCAAGGGGCGGGGATTATAAGTCGGGCAAAGCGCCTTCTGTTGGGCAATAGGTGTTATACCCCTTGTTACTTCCTCTGTTAGTGGAGCATGCATCATGGCCAAAGGTATGGATTCAAAGAAAGCCGCGAAGAAAAAACCGGCAAAGACCGCCGATGAAAAACGCGCGGACAAAAAAGCCAAGAAGACCGAGACAGGTCTGTTTGGTCACTGAGGACTTCACTGTAGGAGCGAGCTTGCTCGCGAAGAGCGCTAACGAAAACGCGTGTTTGCAGGTAAAGCGCGGCGCTCTCAAGCTTTTCGCGAGCAAGCTCGCTCCTACAGCGGCATCGATACATCCTGCCCCTGCACATCCCCTCCAACACCTGTTTATCAATGCTGGCTGATTAATGGCCTTGCATAGCGCCAAGCCCTGTCTATGCTCACCCATAACCCTTTATGTCGCTTGCCATATGAAGCGTTTTGGGTGGCTGTTTGCATAGTGGTTGATGAGCACTATACAAGCTGTGAATGGATAAGTGCGTATGTCAAAGCGCCGGGAAAAAGGAGCTTCAGGTTAAATGGATTTACGTGTGTCGGTTAAAGCGGGCCCCAGACGGGGTCATCAAGAAAAGGATGCCTTGAAACGAGTGTTGCCTCATGGACTCTCCGATTAGCCATCATTTATCTATCGCCTGACACTTGTCCTGTCTCTGGACGGATGCGTTTGCCTGTTTTGTGGAAAGTTGTACTGGGTCAAATCCAAGAACTAACCGTCATTCAAAGACAGCGCTGAAGGTGATCCGATCATGTTTAACCTCCACCACAAATCCGACCTGCTGGAGATCGAGCGTTTTTCCTGCGCGCTGACCCAGGCCCAGGCTAAGCTCGCGGCCATCAGTCGTTCCATGGCGATGATTGAGTTCGATCGCGACGGCGTGGTACTGGATGCCAACGAAAACTTTTGTAGGACCATGGGCTATAGCGCCGAGGAAGTACGTGGCAAACACCACCGAATCTTCTGTGAAGAGGCCTATTACCGTAGCGATGCCTACGCCAAATTGTGGCGGGACCTGGCTCAGGGCGAGTCCATCAGTGGCACGTTCATGCGCTTGACCAAAAGTGGCCAGGAAGTGTGGCTGGAGGCCAGCTACATGCCGGTGTATGGCCCGGATAAACAGGTGCAGAGCGTGATCAAGGTGGCGTCGGATATTTCCGAACGGGTTCACCACGAACATGAAAACCAAAGCCTGATCGATGCCATTGGCCGCTCCATGGCGGTCATCGAGTTCACGCCCCAGGGGCAGATCCTCAATGCCAACCAGAACTTCCTGAAGACGGTGCAGTATTCCCTCGGCGAAATCGTTGGCCAGCACCACAGCATGTTCTGCCATCGCGCCGAGGTGGAATCACCGGCTTACAAAGCGTTCTGGGCGTCACTTAACCGGGGTGAATTCCACTCCCATCGTTTTGAGCGGCGCAACAAGCATGGTCAGACGCTGTTTCTGGAAGCCTCCTACAACCCTATCTTCGATGCCAGCGGGCGTCTGTACAAAGTGGTGAAGTTCGCCAGTGATATCACCGACCAGGTCACCACGTTGCGTACTGCTGCCGATTCGGCCCACGCCACCTCGGTGCAGAACGACGCCTGTGCCCGCAAGGGCTCGGAGGTGGTGCAACAGACGGTGCAGATCATCGAAGAAATTTCCCGCGACCTCAATCAAGCGGCGGTGAGCATCGACGCGGTGAGCAAGCAGTCGGACATCATCGGCACCATCGTCCAGACCATTCGCGGGATTGCCGATCAAACCAACCTGCTGGCGCTGAACGCGGCCATTGAAGCTGCGCGTGCGGGTGAGCATGGCCGGGGCTTTGCCGTGGTGGCGGACGAGGTACGCAGCCTGGCGGCACGCACCAGCCAGGCGACGCTGGAGATTGTCGAGGTGGTGCGCAAGAACCACGACTTGTCGTTGAGTGCGGTGTCGAGCATGCAGTCGAGCCTGAGCCGCACCGGGTTGGGAGTGGAGTTGGCCAATGAAGCGGGGCAGGTGATCCTGGAGATCCAGGAAGGCTCGCGGCATGTGGTCGATGCCATTGGCCAGTTCAACTCCACCCTACAACTGCAATAGTGCCTCTTTGTAGGAGCGAGCTTGCTCGCGAAAAACCTGAGGCCGCCACGGGGAACCAGATACCCCGCGTTATCGTTGAGGCTTTTCGCGAGCAAGCTCGCTCCTACAAGGGGCGTTGTGTTGTGTCAGATGGCCGCCAGGGTGTCTTTCACGGCCTTGATCTGCGGGTCGGCAGTCTTCTCGGCATACTGCTGCGCGGCCTGCATCTTCAGGCGATCAGTGACTTCCTGGGCAATGGCATTCTGCTGTTCGATAGGCATCGCTTTCACATCTTCTTCGGTCAGGCCCTTTTCCTTGAGGATCTGATCGCGAATGCGCTCGGCCGGCGTCTTGCTCATGTAGTCGTTGAAGTCGGCGCGCGCCTGGGTATTGGCTTCGGTTTTCGGTGTAGCGCTGGCCGGCGGCGTTGCTTGCAGTTGCAGGCGGGTCTTGGCAAAAGCGGCATCCACATTGCTGGCCGTGGTGTCGGTGGCCTTTTGCGTGGTCTGCAACTGGGTCGCGGCTGCGGCGTTCTGCACGTTTTGCATGACGCCGCTGTACAGCGCACTGGCGGCGGCGTTGGCCGGGTCCAGATCGGGGCGCTTGGACTGTTGGATCACGGAAGAGACTTGGGTATTGACCAACATGATCGGGTACCTGTGGTGTTGAACGGTCCACAGGGTTTAGCAATTACTGTGCCGGGAGCTAAAGCCCCGCAATCACTGGTTGTCAGGGCTTTGTCGAGGCAAGCGATGTGCGGCTGGCGGCCAATAGTTGCCGTCGGCGGACATTGCCTTCAGTAGGTAATGGGAATATCGAATGTTTGGAAGGCATCATCCTGCGGTTCATAACCCAGGACCCGCGTGGTCTCGCTCAAATCCAGGCGCTTGAAGCGGTTATTGGAAATGCCATGGGCGACCAGGTGCTTGACCCCCGGGGTTTCCACCGAACGCTGCAACAACTGGACGGCATCCCGAGGGCTGAGCCAGGCGCTGAGGTCGCGAGCGTTGTTCAGGTCATGGGTTTGCGCAAACTCAAAGGCGCCAATACGCAAGGCGATGGTGGAGAGCGGGGTTTTTGCCGCGTAGTACCCGCACAGTGCTTCACCGTAGCATTTGCTCACGCCATACAGGTTGGCCGGCAGCACCGGCATGCCTGGGGTGATTTGCCGGTCCACCGGGTAGCCTTCGATGGTCTGGGCACTGCTGGCAAAGACCAGGCGCTTTACGTTGGCAGCCACGGCAGCTTCGAACAGATAAGTAGTGGCGAGGATATTGTTGGGTAGCAGTTCGTCGAAGGTGGCGCTGGCATGGGGGATGCCCGACAGGTGCACGATCACATCGATGCCGGCGAGCAACGCTGCCAAGGTCGTTTTGTCGCTCAAGTCGGCCTGTACGAAACGATGGTCGCCGAGGGCGAAGTCCGGTTCGACGCGGTCGGTGAGGGTAAAGCGGTAGCGCTCTTTCGAGGCTTCGAAAAACGTCTTGCCGATTCTGCCGCAGGCACCGGTGAGCAGTACGTTGAATCCTTTCATCGGGTAATCCTTAGTTGTGACCGTCGAGGGCAAACGCCTTGAAACCAGGGCGCTGGCTGAGTCGCGCGTAGTACGCATCGACAGCCGGGTAGGAAGGGCGCTCCATGGGCGTCATCCGCCAGCGGTGTACCGACAGGCCAATCAGGATGTCTGCGAGTGTGAAGTCGTCACCGGCCACATAGGCGCCGGTGTCGATCAACCGTTGCTCCAGCAATCCCATCTTGTCGTTCCAGCCGCGCACGCCGGCGGCAATGCGCTGCGGGTCCTGGAAGTCCGGATTCTTGCGCACCAGGGCGTGGAAGGCATAGCCCCAGGATGGGTTGAGTTCGGTGGCTTGCCAGTCCATCCATTGCTCAACTTTGGCCCGAGGCCAAGGCTCGGCTGGCAGCAGGTCGTGGCGTCGGTGCAGGCCCACCAGATAGCGGCAGATGGTGTTGGACTCCCACAGTACGCCGTTGTCGTCGACGATTACTGGCACCTGGGCGTTGGGGTTCAAGGCCAGGAACTCGGGTGATTGGGTGGGGGTGAAGCCGATGCCCCAGTCTTCCCGGTCGTAGGCGATGCCTAGTTCCTGGCAGGTCCACAGGACTTTTCGTACGTTGATGGACGAAGTGCGACCCAAGATCTTCAGCGCGTGTCCCATGGTGCTTCCCTGGCAAAATGTGAGTTGGGCAATTTAGCAGGGACGCGCAAGGACAGCGATAGGGTTAAGTGTGGGAGCGGGCTTGAATCCCTTCAGTTGATCGGCCTAGGTACTCTCGCGCACCTTCAACTCAAACCCCATATCCACCACCGGCCTGGCGATCTTGTTGCCTGCCATCACCGTCAGCAAATGTTCCGCCGCGCGTCGGCCAATGGCTTCGCGCGGGGTGCTGATGCTGCTCAGGCGCGGCACCATGAAGCTGGAGGCGGGCAGGTCGTTGAAGCCCAGGACCGCCACTTGCTGCGGAACCTTGATCCCATGGCGCAAGGCTTCGAGCAAGGCGCCATGGGCCAGGTCGTCGTTGCCGAAGAAGATCGCGTCCACATCCGGATGACTGGCCAGCAGTTGCAGGAACAACTCGCCACCCAGGCCGACTGAAGAAGGGCGCGGTGTCAGTAACTCCAGCGCCGGGTCATACAGCCCAGCCTGTTGCAGCCCGCGACGGAAACCTTCACCGCGCAACAAGGTGCGCTGGTCCAGTTGTGCACCCACATAGGCCAGGCGCTTGCGCCCCCGGGAGATCAGGTGCGCGGCAGCAGTTTCGCCGGCACTGGTCTGCGAGAACCCGACACAATTGAGGCCGGCCGCCGGGTCCAGATCCATCATGTACACGCACGGCACATTGCTCGACTCCACCAGGCGCCGGGCGCTTTCGGTGCGGTCAAAGCCGGTCAGCAGCAAGCCCCGCGGCTGATAGGCCATGTAGTTGCGCAACAGGTTTTCTTCTTCGTCCCGGGAATAGTGAGTGTTGCCGATCAACACTTCGAAGCCCTTGGGCCGCAAAACCTGATGAATGGCTTCCAGGGTTTCAATAAACAGCAAGTTGGACAGTGAGGGCACCAGCACCACTACCGACTGGCTCTGTGCAGAGGCCAGGGCGCGGGCGGCAGGGTTGACCACGTAGCTCAGCTCGGCGGCGGCTTTCTGCACCTTTTCCACCAGGTCGGGGGCCACGGTGCTGATGCCGCGCAAGGCCCGGGAGGCCGTGATCGGACTGACGCCCGCCAGGCGGGCAACTTCGTTCAAGGTAGGGCGACCCGTCGTGCGGGTATTTTTATCGTTCTTGGAGGTCATCAGGCGGCTTGCCAAACAAAAATCGAGGCACTAAGGTAGCGCTGTCTCCAAAGGCCTGCAAATACTTGCGCACAGGGTTGCCTGATCCTTGCTCAAACGGTTGGAGCGGATGCACGCGTCACTCCATAAAAATGACAATTAGGCGCGGGAAAAGCCTGTTTTTGCACTAGCCTTAAGGCGTGCAAAGGTAGCGCTGTCTGCGTCCTGAGGTGTTTCATGAGTCAACCTGTTACTGCCCTGGTCATCATGGGTGTTTCCGGCTGTGGCAAGTCCAGTGTCAGCGAGGCCCTGTGCCTGTTGAACGGCGCCACCGCCATTGAAGGCGACAGCTTTCACCCGGCCGCCAACATCGAAAAGATGAGTGCTGGCCATCCTCTCAACGACGACGACCGTGCCGGCTGGCTCGATATCCTCTGCGATGAGCTGCGTCGTGCGCTCAAGGCCGGCGAGCATCCCGTGCTGACCTGTTCGGCGCTGAAGAAAAAATACCGCGATCACCTGCGCGAAGCCGCGCCGGGCCTGGGGTTTGTCTTCCTGGAACTGACCCGTGAGGTGGCCGCCGACCGCGTGTCCCATCGCCCTGGCCATTTCATGCCGGCCAGCCTGATCGACAGCCAGTTCGCCACCCTCGAATCGCCCATCGGCGAACCGCTGACCCTGGCCCTCAATGCCAGTGAAGACAGCATCGAGGCCTTGGCCGAGCAGACCCATGCCTGGTGGCTGACCCATGGCTTTGAGCCTTCCCGATGATTTTTTGCCCGAAAGATAGCGCTGTCCGACGGCACAAAACTCAACACCCGCTTTAATAACAACAACAAACAGGAGAGACCCCATGTTTGGAATGTCCCACGAGTCCTACCTGCTGCTCGATGCAGTAGTCACCATCATCGGGTTGATCGTGTTGATCACCCGGTTCAAGGTTCACCCGTTTATTGCGCTGATCATCGCCGCAGGCTTTCTCGGCCTGACCTCGGGCATGCCCGTGGAAAAGATCATCAAGGCGTTCCAGGACGGCTTCGGCGGTGTGCTCGGGTTTGTCGGGATTATCCTGGCGCTGGGTACGATGCTCGGTAAGATGATGGCCGAATCCGGCGGTGCCGATCAGATCGCACAAACCCTGATCCGTGCCTTTGGCAAGGACAAGGTGCAGTGGGCGATGATGTTCGCCGCCTTCCTGGTGGGCATTCCGCTGTTCTTCGAGATTGGCTTTGTGCTGCTGATCCCGCTGGTGTTTATCGTCGCGCGCCGCACTGGCGTGTCGCTGATCAAGATCGGCATCCCGCTGCTCGCCGGCCTGTCGGCGGTCCACGGCCTGGTGCCGCCGCACCCGGGGCCGTTGCTGGCCATTGGTGTGTTTGGCGCAGACATTGGCAAGACCATTCTCTACGGTCTGATCGTCGCCTTGCCGACCGCCATCATTGCCGGGCCGATCTTCGGTACGTTCATTGCCAAGCATATCCCGGGCAATCCGTCCCAGGAGTTGGTGGACCAACTGGCCCGCGAGACCGACTCGAAAAACCTGCCGAGCTTCAGCATCACCCTGATTACCGTGCTGCTGCCGGTGTTCCTGATGTTGCTCAAAACCTTTGCTGACATCGCCTTTGCCGAAGGCAATGCGGTGCGCAACTGGATGGACATGATCGGCCACCCGATCAGTGCTTTGCTCCTGGCCTTGCTGTTGTCGCTGTACACCTTTGGCCATCGCCAGGGCATCCACTCCAAGCAGATCCTCAAGCTGCTCGACGCCAGCCTGGCACCCACTGCCGCGATCATCCTGATCATCGGCGCCGGCGGTGGTTTCAAGCAGATGCTGGTGACCAGCGGCGTGGGTGACGTGATCGGCCATATGGCGGTGACGGCGCAGATCAACCCGCTCCTGCTGGCCTGGCTGGTGGCGGCGGTGATTCGTATTGCCACGGGTTCGGCGACTGTGGCCACCATTACGGGCGCGGGCATTGTGGTGCCGGTGGTGGGGATGGTGCCGGGGGTCAACCTGGAGTTGCTGGTGCTGGCGACGGGGGCGGGGTCGTTGATTCTGTCCCACGTTAACGACGCAGGGTTCTGGCTGGTGAAGCAGTACTTCAACATGACCGTGGCCGAGACGTTCAAGACGTGGACGGCGATGGAGACCATCCTGTCCATCGTGGCACTGGGCTTCATCATGTTGCTGTCGTTGGTGGTGTAACCCCATCAAGAAGTGGGAGCGGGCTTGCCCGCTCCCACAGTTGTTATCAGACTTTGGTGACCAGGCCATCAGCCCGGAACATGCCCCGAATCCCGCGCACCGCCTGGCGAATCCGGTCCTGGTTCTCGATCAGGGCAAAGCGCACATGGTCATCGCCATACTCGCCAAAGCCAATCCCCGGCGACACACACACCTTGGCTTCCAGCAGCAATTTCTTGGCAAACTCCAGCGAGCCCATGGCGGCATACGCCTCGGGGATCTTCGCCCAGACATACATCGATGCCTTCGGGTTCTCCACCATCCAGCCCAGTTCATGCAGGCCCTTGACCAGCACGTTACGGCGCTGGCGGTATTGCTCGGCGATGTCCTTCACACATTGCTGGTCGCCTTCCAGCGCGGCAATGGCCGCCACTTGCAGCGGGGTGAAGGTGCCGTAGTCGTGGTAGCTCTTGATGCGTGCCAGGGCGTTGACCAGTTCCGGGTTACCGACCATGAAGCCAATACGCCAGCCGGCCATGTTGTAGCTCTTGGACAGGGTGAAGAACTCCACCGCAATGTCCTTGGCGCCCGGTACTTGCATGATCGACGGGGCTTTCCAGCCGTCGTAGACGATATCGGCGTAGGCCAGGTCGTGGATCACCAGTACGTCGTACTGCTTGGCCAGGGCAATCACCCGTTCGAAGAAATCCAGCTCCACGCACTGTGCGGTGGGGTTGGACGGAAAGCCGAGGATCATCATCTTCGGCTTGGGGATCGAGCCGCGAATCGCCCGCTCCAACTCGGCGAAGAAGTCCACGCCGGGAATCAGCGGCACCGAGCGCACCTGGGCGCCGGCAATCACGGCACCGTAGATGTGAATCGGGTAGCTGGGGTTGGGCACCAGCACGGTGTCGCCCTGGTCCAGGGTGGCCAGCATCAGGTGTGCCAGGCCTTCCTTGGAACCGATGGTCACGATGGCTTCGGTTTCCGGGTCGATATCCACCTCATAGCGGTCCTTGTACCAGCGCGAAATAGCGCGGCGCAGACGTGGGATGCCTTTGGAGGTGGAGTAACCGTGGGTGTCTTCGCGCTGGGCGACGGTCACCAGTTTCTCCACGATATGCGGTGGAGTCGGGCCGTCAGGGTTACCCATGCTCAAGTCGATGATGTCTTCGCCGCGCCGACGCGCAGCCATCTTCAGCTCGGCAGTGATATTGAACACGTAAGGGGGGAGTCGATCTATGCGCGCAAAGCGGCGCGGCGAACCTTGGTCTGCCATTGTTGCCTCGGAGTACGTAAGCGCCCGGAACCGTCCGAGCGACGTCGGCCACTGCGGTGGCCTGCGGGGCGGACAATACGGCGGGTGAAGGGCAATTGTCCAGATACTGTCGGAAAATTTTCTGTCTGGAGTATGACGCGCGTATGCCCCTATACTCGGTATGGTTTTGGTCACTCACCCATGGAGATTGTGCAGATGAACCAACAGGCAACGCTACCCTTGGAGCCCCGCATGGAAGAGGGTAAGGCCATGGTGATCGCAGGGGTCGGCGGTCATTACGGCAAGGCGACGCTGGGGGATATCCCGAAGCTGTGGGAGTTGTTCGACACCTGCATCAAGGACATCAAAAAGCGCATTGGCGGCGTGACCTACGGCGTTTGCTACAACGCCACGCAGGAAGAGTTTGATTACATCGCCGGGGTTGAAGTGCCGGCCAAGAGCGATGTGCCGGGCAACTTTGAATGCATTGAAGTGCCGGCCAGTCGTTATGCGGTGTTTGCGCACTACGGGCCGGTGTATGCGCTGACTCAGACCTATGAGCGGATCATGTACGAGTGGCTGCCGACTTCGGGGTACAAGGTCGCAGGGCCGGATATCGAACGATACAGCGCCGACTTTGATGTGGATAAGGACACCGGCACTGTGGAAGTCTGGCTGCCTATAGAAAAGTCTGCATAACCTGTAGGAGCCGGCTTGCCGGCGATGGCAATCTGAAGGACGCCATCGCCGACAAGGGCATCAATACAACGTGGCCTTGACCCGCTCCGGCATTTCCCGGTCATACGCCTCGGCATCAAATTGCCCATCATTCAACCGCTTGTGAATGGCCCCCGCGGACGGCAGCGCCGAGCGCTCCAGATGCTTGTCGGGGTTCCAGCAATCGGAGCGCACAAAGGCTTTCGAGCAGTGGAAATACGCGGCTTCTACCTGCACCAGAATCACCGACCGCGCCGGTTTGCCATGCACCGCAAAGCTCTCCAGCAATTCAGGATCGATGGAAATCTGCGCCCGCCCGTTGACCCGTAGCGTTTCTCCGATTCCCGGAATGATGAACAGCAGCGCAATCCGTGGATCCAGCACCAGGTTACGCAAGGTATCGAGCCGGTTATTGCCCGGCCGGTCCGGGATCGCCAAGGTACGCTCATCAATGATCCGCACAAACCCCGGCACATCGCCGCGAGGCGAGCCGTCGAGGCCATCGGCGCCTGAGGAGCTGACAATTACCAGCGGTGAGGCTTTCACCATTGCCTGGTAATCCTCATTGAGAAACGCGATTTCCTTGTGCACGGCGCGTTCGTGGGGTTTGCCGTAGAGGGTGTCGAGTTGTTCGAGAGTGGTCAGCATGGGAGGCTCCTTGTCCATCAAAGGCTGGCAGTTATCCGCCAAAGCTACGTTGGTAATCCTGCGCCGATTTTCGGATGGCTTGAGCAACGTTGGGCGCTTGTCGACAATAGTCGTCCTCACGCTTGAGCACACTCTCCAGCGTCTGGAGCAGGGCCTGGATGCGTTCCTCGGGCTTTTCTATCTCGCAGGTCCTGGCAAACTCAAGAATGCCCAGGCGTGACGCAAAAAATGAGCGGTTGCCAGCCAAGTCCAGGGCCAAGGCATCTTCGGGAATATAGGCGGTGGTATTGGCAATGTCATAAGCCGGCGCAAGGCGAGCGTCGTGCCTGATGGGATCGCTGTAGAGCAAGCCAAAGTTTTTCAGATGGGCATCACCGTTGCCAACGATACAGCTCAATGCAACGCTATCGAACAATTGCTCCAGGGAGCTGCGTTGATGTTCGATTGCACAATAAAGGCGCACGGCCTTGGCAATCATGGCGTAGCTCTTGCTGTATTTCTGCTCGGCGGACAGGCCCATGAGTGTGGCCATGTCTTCAAAGCCCAGCGGGTTGAGATACTCGTCTCGGTCGAAACGCCGCATGATGAAAAGCTTGTGGTTCTGTGACAAGTAGAACGGTGGAACCGGTATGCCTGCGTCCTTGGCGACTGACATGCACAGGTACTCGTTGATGGCCAATCCCGGAAACTCGTCGCGTCCGCTCTTGATAATCAGATCATTGGTTTTCGAGGTGAATTTGTGTTCCGCAGCTTCCGGCACCAGCACCTTGGGCTGTACTCCGGAAATTCCCGCGCGAAGAATGTAACGGTCGACCAAGCAGGTGAACAAATCCTCAGTGCCATCCCACGCGAGGATTTCATCCAGGTTCTCGCCACGGGAGGGAGGGCTGTTGTGCTCAATCAACTGGTTTACTTGAGGCGATGAGACAAAGACCCGGCCGATAGGTGCGCTGCTGCCTGACAGTGCCAACAACAGCATCGGGTCGACTTTGACGGTCTTTGCCAGCCTGTTTTTAAGCTGTTCCAGCACATAGCCTTCCGGCAGGTTCATCTGGAAGATCGGGTGTAAATCACGGCGACGATAATCCTCTGCACGAACGGGCATCAGCAGGCTGATCGCGCTGTGCTCCGGCGCATCATCGCCATAGCGAAAATGGTAGTCGTCAGCACCCACGAATACGCTGCCGCTGGCACCTTGCGGTGTATGGACTTGCAGTCGGTGATTACTCATTGAACAAGTCCTCCACGTCATCCAGCGTCGGCATGGAAACAGGGACCAGTTTCACTTCAGTGCCCAGTGCTGCAAAAACCCGTGCATAGGCATTCATTGAGACTGACAGGCTGCCTTGCTCGATTTCGATCAGTTTCTGTCGGGTAGTGCCTGCCAGTTGCGCCAGCTCTGCCTGCGTGTGGCCACGATTGAGGCGCATCGAGCGGATTTGGAGGCCGATTCTTTGACCAAGAAGTGATGAGTCCATGTCGTGATACCGTTACATTAAACTTGACTAGTTATGTATACGTTACATTTAAAAGCTGTCAATGCCGACATTAGCCGAGTGCTAACGCCAATCGTCGTTCATAGGCCGTGGTGCTTTTATACGCTTCTCCGCGATCAACCCAACCCGCATGCAGGTATAACCCCATCGCCGTGACATTTGCGCTGTCCACCGACAGCTCCAACGCCTTGATCTGCGGCCACACCAGGCGTGCCGCAATGGGCAGCGCCTGCAGGCAGGCCTTGCCCAGCCCCAGGCCCTGATGGCGGTGATCGACTTGCAGCGCATGCAGCGTGGCACTGTGTTCATCGGCCCAGTGGGGCAGGCAAGGCGGGCGCTTGAGCAGCAGGAAGGCCACGGGAATCTCGTCAGCCAGCAGGGCAAAGCCCTTGATGCCGGGGCTGGGATTGACCAGCAGACTGTTCAGCGCGCAATAGATATCGCCGCACCAGGGCAGTTGCTCGGGATGGACTTCGAGGGCGCTGAGTTGCTGTTGTTGCGCAGCAGTCAACGTCTCATAGGGCACGAGGCGGGTTTCCATCGAACAGATATCCAAAGTCTTACAGGGAAGTCGCAAATTCTAGCGGTTTTGCCCCAGTCGCAAATTTTTTTCCTAGGCTTGTCGATTGACGGGATGCCCAACCGACTAAAGGCGTATTCCGTGATTTTTCCCTGAAAGGAGCATTGGCATGAATACCCAAGTGAACAGCGAAATCAGCACCTTGATTGAACAGTGGAAACAAGCCGTGACCACCAAGGATGTCGACAAAATTGTCAGTTTTTATGCGCAGGACATTGTTGCCTTTGACGCGGTGACAGCCCTGCAATTCAAGGGCCGCAAGGCCTACAAGGCGCACTGGCAGGCCTGCATGGAGATGTGCCCCGGTGGAGGTATTTTCGAGTTTCACCAAATGAATATCGTCGCGGCTGCCGACAGTGCCTTCGCCCACTGGCTGGCCCGCTGTGGCGGCACTGGGCCCGATGGTGTGGAGAAGGTCTGCTGGATGCGGGTCACTGCCGGTTATCAACGGATCAACGGTCAATGGCAAGTGGTGCATGAGCATTGGTCGGCCCCCTTCGACATGCAAAGCGGGACGGCCTTGTTCGACCTGCAACCCTGATCGTCGGGAAAACCTGCAAAGCGCCAATCTGCAGCCATAGTTGATAGTCCGAAAACGGAGAATCCCATGAAATACCTATGCCTGGTCTACAGCGACGAACGTCTGTTGCACAGCCAGCCTGACAGCCCCAAGGACACTGAATGCCATACCTACGCCGAAGCGGTGCAGGCCAGTGGCCGGATGCTCGCCGCCCAGGCGCTGGAGCCGGTGAGGAGCGCCACCACGGTGCGGGTGCGCAACGGCAAGCTGTCGATTACCGACGGGCCGTTTGCCGAAACCAAGGAGCAGCTTGCCGGTTTCTACCTGATCGACGCCAAGGACTTGAATGAGGCGCTGCAAGTGGCCGGTGGCATTCCGGCGGCACGGGTCGGCAGTGTGGAAGTACGCCCCGTGCGTGAATTGAATCTCTGAACCCAACAATCATAAGACTCAAGGAGGTTGATCCATGAACACTCAACCCGCGCAATTCGAACTGTCCATCAGCCGCGTAATCGACGCGCCACCCAGCCGGGTATTCCGTGCCTGGACCGAACCTGCGCTGTTGCAACAATGGTGGGGCCCACACGGCATGACCACGCCTGTGTGCGAAATGAACCTGTGGGTCGGTGGTCTGTTTCGCACCCTGATGCGTGCGCCGGACGGCAGCGAGTACCCGACCCAGGGCGTCTTCCTGGAGATCGACGCACCGCGTCGCCTGGTGTTTACCGATGCGTTCCTGCCTGGCTGGATTCCCTCGGGCAAGCCGTTCATGAGCGCCGAGGTGACCTTCGAGGACGTTGGCGGCAAGACCCGCTACACCGCCCGCGCCATGCACTGGAGCGAAGCCGACAAGCAGGCCCACGAAGCCATGGGTTTTCATCAGGGCTGGGGCGAAAGCCTGGACCGGCTGGTGACCCTGGTGACTCAGGGCATGCCCGATTGACCGTCAAGGCCCAGGTCGAGGCGGTCTACCGCAGCGAGTCGCGGCGCATCCTGGCGACCCTGATTCGCCTGCTGGGGGACTTCGACCTCGCCGAAGAAGCCCTGCATGAGGCGTTCTTCGTCGCGGTCGAGCGCTGGCAGCAGGACGGTGTGCCGGATAATCCCCGGGCATGGCTGGTGTCGACTGGGCGCTTCAAGGCCATCGACCGTTTGCGCCGCCAGGCCCGGTTCACCCCGTTGTTGCAGGAGCAGGCCGAGGCGCTGGAAGCGGTTGAGTGGAGTGACGAAGACGTGGAAGACGACCGCCTGCGCCTGATTTTCACCTGCTGCCACCCGGCCCTGGCGGCGGATGCGCAGGTACCGCTGACCTTGCGTGAGATCTGTGACCTGACCACCGAGGAAATCGCCCGGGCGTTTCTTGCCACACCGGCCACCATTGCCCAGCGCATCGTGCGGGCCAAGGGCAAGATCCGCGAAGCGAAGATCCCCTATCAGGTGCCATCGCTGGCGGAATTGCCCGAACGTCTGGACAGCGTTTTACGTGTGATTTACCTGGTGTTCAACGAAGGATATTCAGCGTCCATGGGCGCCGATCTGACCCGTGAAGAATTGACCCGCGAAGCCATCCGCCTGGGCCGCCTGTTGCTGGAATTGCTGCCGGAGCCGGAGGTCATGGGCCTGCTGGCGTTGATGCTGCTCCATGAATCACGACGCCCGGCTCGCACCTCGCCAGCCGGTGAATTGGTGCTGTTGGCTGAGCAGGACCGTGCATTGTGGGGCGCGGCCTTGATAGCCGAAGGCTGTGCCCTGGTGGAACAGGCCCTGGCCACGCGGCGTTTTGGCCCGTATTGCCTGCAAGCGGCGATTGCCGCGGTACATGCCGAAGCGACGACTGCTGCCGATACCGACTGGGTGCAGATTGTCGGGCTTTACGATGTGTTGCAAAGACTTGTGCCTTCGCCTGTGATCGAACTCAATCGTGCGGTCGCCCTGGCCATGCGTGATGGACCGTTGGCTGGGTTGCAGCAAGTGGAGGGGATTCTGGCACGGGGCGAGTTGCTGGATTACCACCTGGCGCATTCGGCGCGCGGGGAGTTTTGTCGGCAACTGGGTCGTATGAAAGAGGCACGCCAAGCCTATGAAAAAGCCCTGGGCCTGACCCAGCAGGCCCCGGAAAAACGCTTTATCGAACGTCGCCTGGCAGAACTTTCAGGATAAAAACCGGAGCGTGCTCGCGTCTGGCGTCAACGATAAGCCGTGTTTGCAGGGTAAACGCGGCGTGCTCAAGTTTTTCGCGAGCAAGCTCGCTCCTACATGAATGCCAGCCTGGGTTGTCGTTATTCGAGCATCCTTTCCAGCAGCCAGCTCCCCGCTGGCCCCGGCGGATGTTGCCTCGACCACAATGCATCCACCGCCACCGAGCGCGGCCAGCCGCGAGCCTTGAGCTCCACCAACTGACCATTGGCAAAACGCTCCACCAGCCAGCGCGGCAACGGCGCCCAACCAAAACCGAGGATGGCCATTTCCATCAACATCAAAAAGCTGGGAGCGGACCAGACCCGGCCCGTCAGCCGGTTTTCATTGGGGTTGATGATGCTTGCCAGGCGCAGTTCCCGGTGTTGTTGCAGGGTTTGCCGGTCGATGCCATCGAGGTTGGCCAGTGCATGCAGCGGCGAAACAAACAGTGCCAGTTGCGCGCGCTCTTCGACGGTGGCGTGGGTCAGGTCCGGCGGGTAAACCTCCTGCGCCTCGATAAACGCGAGCTGCGCCCGCCCGCTTTGTACCAGGGCCATGAGGTCTTCACACTCGGCAATCAACCATTCCAGCTCCAGGTCCGGATAACGTTGCTCAAGGGCGCTGAGCACCGTTTCAAAGCGTCCTGACTGATAAGTGTCGGACATGGCGATACTGAGCTTGGGCTCCAGCCCCTGGGACAACTGGCTGGCGGCAAGCTCCAGGCGGCTGCTGGCTTCCAGCACCTGCTCGGCCCGTTGCAGCAATACATGCCCGGCCGGCGTCAGGCTCGGCTTGCGGCTGCTGCGGTCGAACAGCACCACGTCCAGGTCAATCTCAAGGCTGGCCACCGCCGCGCTGATGGTGGATTGGCTCTTGCCCAGCTTGCGTGCCGCCGCCGAAAACGAGCCTTGGGTCGCCGCCTGGACAAACGCTTGCAACACTTCATGAGATGCCATCATCTATCGCCTTGATCGATGGTTATTGATTATGAAGTATCGGGTCGGTGAGGGATTATGGCAACCCTCGACACCCACAGAGCACGAGTCATGACCATCACCAAATCCATCACTGAACGCGTTTTCCAGGCCATCGGTTTTGAGGGCCTGGCCTTGTTGATCTGTACCCCGTTGCTGGTCTGGATCACTGGCCGGCCAGCCCTGGAAATGGGCGCGGTAACCCTGGCCATCAGCCTGCTGGCGCTGACCTGGAACATCATCTTCAACAGCCTGTTTGACCGCCTCAAGGCGCGCCTGCAACTGGCCAATAGCGGCAAGACCCGCGTGCTGCACGCCTTGCTGTTTGAGGGCGGGCTGATTCTGTTTGCCGTGCCGCTGATTGCCGCGTGGCTGAATATCAGCCTGATGCAGGCGTTTATCCTTGATATCGGTGTGCTGCTGTTTTTCCTGCCGTACACCTACGTGTACCACTGGGGCTACGACGTGCTGCGGGACAAATTCCTGTGTAGGAGTGAGCTGGCTCGCGAAGGACGTTAACGATGACGTGGGCCGTCTGAATGAACGCGGTGTCCTTGGGTTTTTCGCGAGCAAGCTCGCTCCTACAAGGGGGCTGACGTTAGACGAACATCCCGCCTGATGCCTCGATACGTTGCCCGTTGATCCATTTGCTGCCGTCGGCCAGCAGTGTGGAGATCGCCCCGCCAATGTCGTCCGGCAAGCCGACCCGACCCAGGGCTGTGTTGCCGGCGACAAAGGCATTGATGTCGGCGTTGTCGCGCACGGCACCGCCGCCGAAGTCAGTCTCGATGGCGCCAGGGGCCAGGGTGTTGACGCTGATCCCACGGGCGCCCAATTCCTTGGCCTGGTAGCGGGTCAGCACTTCCACCGCGCCTTTCATTGAGGCGTAGGCGGCATAACCTGGCAGGCTGAAACGCGCCAGGCCGCTGGAGATATTGATGATGCGCCCGCCATCGACGATCAGTGGCAGCAGCTTCTGGGTCAGGAAGAACGGGCCCTTGAGGTGGATCGCGACCATTTGGTCGAACTGTTCTTCGCTGGTTTCGACAAAGCTTGCATGGGTGCCGACACCGGCATTGTTGATCAGGAAGTCGAACTGCTCCTGTGCGAAAACGTCCTTCAGCGTGCGGCCGACTTCGCCGATGAAACCGTCGAAGGTCGCGCTTTTGCTCACATCCAGTTGCAGCATGGCGGCGCGGCCACCCAGTTGTTCAATCTGTGCGACCACTGCCAGGGCTTCGTCAGCCTTGCTGTAGTAGGTGCCGATGATGTCGATGCCTTGCGCGGCCAGGTACAGGGCGGTGCTTTTGCCCAGGCCGCGGCTGGCGCCAGTGATCAGTGCGATTTTACGGGTCATGGTCAAGTCCTCGGAGCAAGTGAGTGAACGTGGGGCTGAGTGTATTTGTGCGGCCATTACGTGATAAACAGGGTTGATCCGGAATCACTGGTCGGATCAGTCGAACAATCACGGACCCCCACCATGAACAAGCTGGACCTGTTGCGCACCTTTGTCCGCGTTACCGAATTGTCGAGTTTCACCCAGGCCGGCGATAGCCTGGGGCTGCCGCGCTCCACAGTGTCCGAGCAGGTGCGCGCCCTGGAAGACCTGCTGGGCACGCGCTTGTTGCAGCGCACCACGCGCAAGGTCCAGGCCACCCAGGATGGGCGGGTGCTGTATGAACGCAGCAAGGATCTGCTGGCCAATATGGAAGAGTTGGAAGGGTTGTTTCGCCAGGATGAGGCGCAATTGAATGGGCGGATTCGTATCGACATGCCCAATGCCATGGCACGCAAAGTGATCGTGCCGCGCCTGCCGGAGTTCATGGATCGGCACCCGTTGATCGAGCTGGAAATCAGCGGCTCCGACCGTCAGGTCGACCTGCTGGCCGAAGGCTTCGATTGTGTCTTGCGCGTGGGTGCGCAGCCGGACCAGTCGGTGGTGGCGCGGCTGTTGTGCAGCATGCCGATGATCAACTGCGTCAGCCCCGGTTACCTGCAACGCTACGGCGAGCCCAAGACCCTGGCCGACCTGGCCGCGCATCAGTTGGTGCACTACGTGCGCCCGCTGGGCGCGCGTTCGTCGGGCTTTGAGTATGAACAGGGCAACAAGGTGCAGCGCATTGCCATGGCCGGGCGGGTCACGGTCAACAGCACGGACGCATACCAGTCGGCGTGCCTCGCCGGTTTCGGGATCATTCAGGTGCCGGGGCTGGGCATGCGCGAATTGCTCGACAGGGGCGAGTTGGTGGCCGTGCTCCCCGACTATCCCGCGCCCGCGCTGGACGTGTCGATGCTGTATGCCGGCCAGCGTCACCTGCCGCTACGGGTACGGGTGCTGATGGACTGGTTGGCGGCCACCCTGAAGTCTCAGCTTTAACGACGTGTCGATAGCTGTTGCGGGGCGAGGAAGGCGTCGTGGAAGTAGTCGCGAAACGCCTGCATCGCCGGGGTGAAGGCGCGCTCGCGGTGCCAGGCCAGGCCGACACTCATGGGCGCGACTTTGTCAGTCACGCTCAGGGTCTCGATGCGCTTGCCTTCCAGGGACCAGGGGCGGTGCACCAGATCAGACAGGATCGCTACGCCGCTGCCATTGGCCACCATGCTGCGCACCGCCTCCACCGAACTGGTGCGCAGCCGCACCTTGGGCATCTGCCCGGCCTGTTCCCAGTAGCGCATGGCACTTTGCTCGGCCTCATCCACGGTCAACAGGATATACGGCTCGCGAGCCACATCGGCCAGGCTTACCGCACGCCGCTCACACAGCGGGTGGTGGCTGGGCAGCCACAGGCGCCGTTCGGAATTGAACAGGATCTGCGAAACGATATCCGGGTGGGTGAGGTTGGCGGTAAGCACCACCGCCATATCGAACTGGCCATCCAACAGCCCTTGTTCGATGGCCTGGCGCTCCTGCTCGAAGACCTCGATGTTCACATCCGGGTGCCAGTGCTCCATGCGTTGCAGGTGGTGCGGCAGGAAGTAACCGAGCACCGTGTAACTGGCCGCGACCCGCAGCACGCCGCTGGCACGGTAGTCCGGCAGCGGACTGTTCAATGCATCGTCGACACTGCGCACGATCACATAGGCGCGGTTGAGAAAGTGTCGACCGGCATCGGTCAGGCTCATGCCCTGGGCCGAGCGCACAAACAGCTGGGCACCGAGCATGGCTTCCAGCTCCTTGATCGCGGTGGTCACCGCCGACTGGGAGATGTTCAGGTGAATCGCCGCCTGGGAAATCTGGCCGATTTCGGCGGTGGCGACAAAGTAGCGAACCTGGCGCAGGGTCAGCGACATGCAGTTTTCTCGTAGGGGTATCTGATTTTCAGAAGAAAGACTATCTGATAATAGATCTTCCCAAGGGGTCAAGGGCCAGCCTATTTTCGCTGGCACGAACTCTTGCGGAGCAGGCCCCGATGCAGACAGTGGATTTCAATTCGGACATGGGTGAAAGCTTCGGCCCCTGGACCATCGGCGACGGTGTGGATAACGAGCTGATGGCGTTTATCAGCTCGGCCAACGTGGCCACCGGTTTCCATGCCGGCGACCCCGGCACCATGCGCCGCACCATCGAGCGCGCCAAGCAGTTGGGCGTGGCTATCGGCGCTCACCCGGGCTTTCGCGACCTGGTGGGTTTCGGCCGTCGCCACATCAACGCCCCGGCCCAGGAACTGGTGGATGACATGCTCTACCAACTCGGCGCCTTGCGCGAATTGGCGCGGGTGCAGGGCGTGACCTTGCAGCACATCAAGCCCCACGGCGCGCTGTACATGCACCTGGCGCGGGATGAAGAAGCCGCGCGCCTGCTGGTGGAAAACCTGCAGCGCCTGGAACCTGAACTGTTGTTGTACTGCATGCCCAACTCGGTGATCTGGCGTATCGCCCAGGAACTGGGGCAACCGGTGGTACGCGAGTTTTACGCCGACCGTGAGTACGATCTGTCCGGCTCCATCGTGTTTACCCGTCATGTACGGGCCCTGGACCCGGCGACGGTGGCGGCGCGTGTCTTGCGGGCCTGCCAGACCGGCCTGGTGCGCACCGTCGAAGGCGAAGACCTGTTTATCGAATTCGATTCCATCTGCCTGCACAGCGACACACCGGGCGCCCTCGACCTGGTGGAGGCCACTCGCAACGCGTTGGACCAGGCGGGGATCGCTGTGCGCAAACCCCGTTAAACGACACCGGTGCCCAGACACCGGACCTGCATGATTTTTGCCTGCCTTTCTACAATGATTCCAAGAGGAACAGACATGGCTGAAACATCCCCGATTCGCTACAGCTTTGGCGCCGATGAACATTTGTTCGCCGAAGTCAGTGAAAGCATGTCCCTGGAGGCGTTCTTCAAGGGCATGGCCGTCACCCGTGCGGTGCAACGCCTGGAGCTGCCCGGCGTGCTGGATATCTGCCTGGCCAACGCCTCGTTCCAGATCCGCTTCGACCCGGACCTGATTGCCCCGCATGTGCTGCTCGACGCGGTACAAAGCGCCGAGGTCCAGGCGGTGGCCGAACGTACCTTGCACACCCGGATCATTGAGATCCCGGTGTTGTATAACGATCCCTGGACCCATGAAACCCTGATGCGTTTTCGCGACCGTCACCAGGACCCGACCGGCACTGACCTGGAGTACGCCGCGCGGGTCAACGGCCTGGCGGATGTCGAGGCGTTTATCGCCGCCCACAGTGGCGCGCCGTGGTTTGTGTCGATGGTCGGCTTTGTCGCTGGCCTGCCGTTCATGTTCCAGATGGTCGAGCGTGAGCGACAGCTGCAGGTGCCCAAATACCTGCGCCCGCGCACCGACACGCCGAAGCTGACCCTCGGCCATGGCGGCTGTTTCGGCTGCATTTATTCGGTACGCGGCGCCGGGGGGTACCAGATGTTTGGCGTGACCCCGGCGCCGATCTACGACCCGCAGCAGCAGTTGGCTTACCTCAAGGAGCACATGGTGTTCTTCCGCCCCGGCGATATCGTGCAGTTCAAACCCATTGACCGTGATGCCTACGACCTGGCGGTGGCTGAGGTCGAGGCCGGGCGTTTCGATTTGCGCATTCGCCCGGTGGAATTTTCCCTGGACGCCTTTTTTGCCGACCCGGTCGGTTACCCGAAAACCCTGCAGGAGGCGCTCGTATGATCAAGGTGCTCAAGCCTGGCCTGGCGACCTCTGTGCAGGACCTGGGGCGCGAAGGGTATTACCACTTGGGAATCCCGCCGTCCGGCGCCCTGGACCAGTACGCCCTGAGTGCGGCCAACCACCTGGTGGGCAACCCGGCGGGTGCGGCGGGGTTGGAATGCACGCTGATCGGCCCGCAGCTGGAATTTCAACAGGATGCGTTGGTGGCGCTGAGCGGTGCGCTGATGTCACCGCGCCTGGACGGCGAGGTGGTGCACCAGGACACGGCGTTCCAGGTGCGCGCTGGGCAGGTGCTGCGTTTTGAGTTTCCCGTGGCCGGTGCACGGACTTACCTGGCGGTGGCCGGTGGGATCGACGTGCCGCTGGTGCTGGGCAGTCGCTCCACTTATACCCTGGGTGCGCTGGGCGGTTTTCACGGGCGGCGCTTGCAGGAAGGCGATGTGTTGCCCATCGGTGAGACTCGCGGCGAGGGCCGTGCCGGTAATAGTTTGCCGATGGCCCTGCGCCGTTCGGTGGGCGGTGATGTGACGCTGCGGGTGGTGCCGGGGCTGTATTACGAGCGGCTGACGGCCGCTGCCAAAAGCAGTTTTTTCGCCGAGCCCTGGACGGTCGGTTCCGAAGCCGACCGGATCGGCTACCGCTTCAAGGGCGGCAGTGCCTTGAGCTTCCAGCCCCGGGAGCAACCGTTTGGCGCGGGCTCCGATCCGTCGAACATCGTCGACAGTTGCTACCCCATCGGCTCGATCCAGGTGCCGGCTGGCCTGGAACCGATTGTGCTGCACCGCGATGCCGTATCGGGCGGTGGCTACGCGATGATCGGCACGGTGATCAGCGCCGACCTGGACCTGATCGGGCAGATGCAGCCCAACCAGCGCGCGGGGTTTGTCGCGGTGACATTGGAAGAAGCGCTGGAGGCGCGGCGGGTGTACAAGAAGCGGCTCAAGGCGATGGCCGGGTTGTTTGCCAGTTAAGCCATCGCACCATCCAAATGTGGGAGCGGGCTTGCTCGCGATAGCAGTGTTTCAGTTATAGATAAGTCGACTGATCCACCGCTTTCGCCAGCAAGCCCGCTCCCACATTTTTGTTTTGCGGTGCTTTAGAAGAGTTGAGTGAACAGCCAGTACAAGCTACCTGACAACACAATCGCCGCCGGTAACGTCAGCACCCAGGCCATCAGCAAGTTGCGGATGGTCTTCATCTGCAAGCCACCCCCATTGGCAACCATGGTCCCGGCCACGCCTGACGACAGCACGTGGGTGGTGGATACCGGCAACCCGAACATATCGGCGGCGCCAATGGTCAGCATGGCCACGGTTTCGGCCGAGGCGCCCTGGGCGTAGGTCAGGTGGGTCTTGCCGATTTTCTCGCCGACGGTCACCACAATGCGCTTCCAACCGACCATGGTGCCCAGGCCCAGGGCGATGGCCACGGCGATCTTCACCCACAGCGGGATAAAGCGCGTCGCATTGTCGATCTGTTGCTTGAACAGTTGCAGCTTGCCCAGGGTGTCGGCGTCGAAGTTGCCGACCTTGCCCTTGTCCATCAGGCGAATGGTTTCGCTGGTCAGGTACATGTCATTACGCACGTTGCCCATGGCCTCGGCGGGCACCTTGGCCAGTGAACCGTAGCCCTTCACTTGTTCACCGATGTGCCCGGTCAGGGCGGCGAGGGCGGGGATCAACTCCGGGGTGGTTTCTTTGGTGCGCACATACGTCGACAACACGGGGCGCGGGTCGGCAGGGGCTGGCTGCGGTGCGCTTTTCACCAGGGCTTGCTGGGTGACTTCGGCCACCGCGGCGAACTGCAATGACTGGTCGGCCGGCATGGTGCGGTTCAAGGCATAGGCCATCGGCAAGGTACCGACCAGGATCAGCATGATCAGGCCCATGCCCTTCTGGCCGTCATTGGAACCGTGGGCAAACGACACACCAGTGCAGGTCACGATCAACATGCCGCGAATCCACCAGGGCGGCGGCGTGTTGCCTACGGGCGCCTTGTACAGCGAACGGTTTTTCACAAAGGCCCGCAGCGCCAGCAACAACAGGGCCGCAAAGCCGAAGCCGATCAGTGGCGACAGCAGCAGCGCATAGCCGATCTTGATCGCCTGGGCCCAGTCCACGCCGCTGGTGCCGTCACGGCCATGCATCAGGGCATTGGCCACGCCAACCCCGATGATCGAGCCGATCAGCGTATGGGAAGACGACGCCGGCAACCCCAGCCACCACGTGCCCAGGTTCCACAGAATCGCCGCAATCAGCAGGGCGAAGATCATTGCAAAACCGGCGGATGAGCCGACCTGCAGGATCAACTCCACCGGCAGCAAGGCGATGATGGCAAAGGCCACCGCGCCACTGGACAGCAGCACCCCGAGGAAGTTGAAGAACCCCGACCAGACCACGGCGAAATGCGGCGGTAGCGAGTTGGTGTAGATCACCGTCGCCACGGCGTTGGCGGTGTCGTGGAAGCCGTTGACGAACTCGAAACCCAAGGCAATCAGCAGCGCCACGCCCAGCAGCAGGAACGGTGTCCAGGTGGTGACCACCGTGCCCAGTTCATGCATGTCGTGCATCAGGCTGTAGGCGGTGAACAACAGGCCCATGGCGAGCACGGCGAAGAACACGATCACCGTGAGCAGGCCGGGTTTTTTGTCCAATTGCGGTTTTGCGTCAGTGGCGTCAGCCTGGGGAGAGGCAGTCAGGGAAGGGGTGGCCATGCCGGAGCATCCAGTGTGAGGAGGATGTTTCCCATGATCGTTGCAGAATGTTACAGAGATGCTGCGTCAAATCAGTGTTTGGCGTATTCGGCTCGCCGCCGGTCCAAAAAACACCGCCAATCATTGTAGGAGCTGGCAAGCCAGCTCCCACAGGTTGATTGCATTGCAATGTCAGTAATCCCGGCGCTTGCGAAACGCCCATCTGCCGGCAATCACAGTAAACGTCGCCACCAACGCCACCAGGATCCAGAACCCCTCGGGATCCTGGGAGAGTGGCACCCCCCCGACGTTCATGCCAAAAAAACCGGCGATGATATTGATCGGCAGTGCCAGCACCGTCACCACCGTCAGGGTAAACAGCGTGCGGTTGCTTTGTTCGTTGAGGTTGGCGGCGATTTCTTCCTGCAACAACTTGATCCGTTCGCCCAGGGCCGTGAGGTCGTTGATGATCAGCGCAAACTCCTCGGTGGACTTGCGCAACTCTTTCACGTCTTCCTTTTGCAGCCACTGCGGCGGGCGGTTGAGCAGGCGCAGCAGCGAGCCCGGCTCCAGTGCCAGCAGGCGTTGCAGGCGCACCAGCACCCGGCGCATAGCACCCAGTTCGGCGCGGTTGGTGGACAGGCGCGAGGACAGCAACTGGTCTTCGATCTGGTCCACGCTCTGGCTGGTCTTGCGCACGATCTGCGTCAGCACCTCGCCTTGATCGCGCAACAGATGCACGAGCAACTCCAGAGGCGAACGAAAGTGTTCGCCGGCTTTCACCGAAGAACGCAGCTTGTCCACCGAGTGCAGCGGTTGCAGGCGCGCGCTGACCAACAGGCGGCTACGGGCACAGACCCATAAGGTGGAAATATCCGACGAGACCATGCTGCTGAAGTTGAACACCACGTCGTTGACCACCGCCAGCAAGGCCGAGTCCACATGTTCGATGCGGGTCGAGCGCGAGCCTTCGTGCAGCGCCTCGAAGAATTCTTCCGGCAGTTCCAGATGGGCCTGCATCCAGCGTTGGCAGGCCGCGTGGGCCAGGTTCAGATGCAGCCACAGGAATTCATCGGGGGCGCCAGGATCTTGCAAAGCCTTGAGCACGGTCGCCGAGTCGATTTGTTCGGCTTTTTCACCGGGTTTGAAGCGGAAACCATAAAGCAGGCCAAACAGGTCGGAGTCCTGGTGGCCGTGGTCGATGCTGTGGTTCATGGTGGCTCGCAGAGGAAAGCGCCTGTAGGACGTTTCACAGGTTCGCATCGCGCAATCATTGCAAGGCGGTTTGACAGTTTTGTGACGGTTTGGCAACGGGCACAAAAAAGCCGCGCGGCCCGAAGGCGGCGCGGCTTTGTTCATCGAACGACTCAAGTGTCTTGCTTGTTTTCCAGCACTGCGCCGGTCTTGGCGTCGAGCTTCACGTCCCACTTCTTGCCGGTAGTGTCGGTCAGGTCAACTTCGTAGACCAGGCGGCCGGCTTCGTTATCCAGTTCGGTGTCATTGATGGCAGCGCCGGCGTGCAGGGCTACGGCGGCAGCGTTGAGCTGTTCGAAAGGCTTCACCGCGCCCGATTGCAGCAGGCTTGGAATCTGGTCCGGGCGAACATCAGCCTGGGCCAAACCAGCAGTCAGGGTCAGGGCAGCAGCAGCGAACAGAGCGGTCAGGTTTTTCATGGTGGAGTCCTTTGGGGTGAGCTGTTTAAGTGGGATCAGGTTAACCCGTGCAACTTAATTCACCCTTAATTGTGTAGGACGTTTGCGTTGTTTGTTCAATCGGCCCGCGTCGGGAAATTTCATGCTGGTGTCTCAACTTCAGGAGGCACACATGAAACAGATAATGGCTTGGCTGTATGCACCCGTGTTCTGGGCGGGATTTATTGGCGTGGGGCTTTGGCTGGTCGCGAAGGGAGAGCCTCACTGGTTGCTGGCGGTGTTTGCCGTGGCCATCGGCGTGTCGTTTATTGCAGAGCTGTGGCTGCCTTACGAGCCGCAATGGAATCGCCCCTTGGGGGACCGACGCCGGGATATCTTTCATGCGTTGGTCAACGAAAGCCTGAATACCCTGGGCTTGTTGGTGCTGCCGCTGCTGACGGCGTGGCTGGCGATTGATGGAGCCTGGCCACGCACCTGGCCGCTGTGGGCGCAGTTGCTGTTGGCGATCGTGATTGCCGATGCGGGCATCACGCTGATGCATTACGCCAGTCATCGCATCGCCGCTCTCTGGCGTTTGCATGCCGTGCATCACAGCGTGCAGCGGCTCTATGGTTTCAATGGCTTGATGAAGCACCCGTTGCACCAGATGCTGGAAGCAACGGCGGGCCTGCTGCCGCTGATCCTGCTGGGGATTCCCGTGGACGTGGCGATGTTGTTGGCATTGGCCATTGCGATCCAACTGTTGTTGCAACATTCCAATGTCGCTATGCGCCTGGGGCCGTTGCGCTGGGTATTTGCCTGGGCGCCGGTGCACCGCTTTCACCATATGAAATACGGCCGGGCGGGAGATGTGAATTTCGGTTTGTTTTTCAACCTGTGGGATTGGCTGTTGGGGACTGCGTTTTACACCGAGGACTATCGAATGGGTGAGGGCGACCTGGGCATCGGCAGCCGTCCGGATTTCCCGGTGGATTATCTTGGGCAACTGCGTGACCCCTTTACGGCCATCCAGTTGAGTAAAGAGCCGCCTGTCCCAAGCACTCTCCAAATGTAGGCATGAGCTGTCTGGTTTGATGCGGTGCTCTCGAGTTCTTCGCGAGCAAGCTCGCTCCTACAGGGGGAGCAGGTGTACCTGGAGATGGCGCAACGAGGCCCCGGCGGTCACGCCAAACAGTTGCTTCATGGTGCGGGAAAAGTGCGCCGAGTCGGCAAAACCCGCGCCATGGGCGGCTTCGGTCAACGTGTGGCCGTTCAGGGCCAGGTCCAGGGCCATGCGCAAGCGTCGCCACATCACTAGGCGCCTCACCGGCACGCCGAGCTGGTTGACGAACAGACGCTCCAACTGGCTCAAGGACAGATGCGCCGCCTGTGCCAGTGACTGCGCCGAGACCTTGCCGCTCAATTGTTGATCGAGGGTGAGCAGGGCGCGTTGCACCCGCGCATCGTCAGCGCGGCGACGTGGCAGTCGCCGCAGAGTCTGTTCGAAGCTTTCAAGGCCGAAGTCGGCTGCGTCCAGGGCGTGTTGCAATACCTGGGCGTCAAACGCGCCGGGTTCCACATATGCCATCAACACGTTGCCCTGGGTCTGGACGATGGCATGGCTTTGACGGGAGGGGATGAACAGGCGACAAGCCGTGTGCAGATGCCCATCAAGGCTGACCGTGACGGGGCTATCCGAGGACAGGATAAATTGATGGGCGTAATGGGCATGGGGCGCAGTGCGCCCCGTCTCACCGAGGATCAGGCCGTAATCACGGCCCAGCCACAGTTGGCCCGACCACTCGTCTGTCACTCAGTAACCGTTGTCCTGCAGCAGATCCTGCACGCTGGAAGACGGCCAGCGCTTGTAGAACTTCAGCAGTTCGGCGGCACGGTTGGTGAAGATGCCATCGACGCCAGCGTCCATGACCTTCTTGAAGTCCACCGGTTCATCGACGGTATAGACGTGTACCAGCAGGCCTTTGTCGTGGGTCAACTGGTTCATCTCGGGTTTCACCAGGTCCGAATAGCTCTGGTCACCCAGGTCGGTCAATTGGGCCGATGGACCAGTACCGATGGCGCCGAGGCTCTTGGCTTCATCGACCCACTTCTCGAATTCGGCAGCGTCCTTGGGTTCCTGCTTGGCATAGTAGGCCGCCTTGGTCGGTTCGCCGGATTCGGCGAAGGTCACCTTGGACTTGGGCTCGATGCTGCCTTCACCCACCCACAGCAACAGGATTTTCGGGGTGTTGGGCATTTCCTTTTGTAGCTCTTTGAGGCTGGCAACCTCGAAGGTTTGCAGGATGACGCGGCCTTTGCCCTGGCCTACACCGGTGTTGCTCTTGCCCAGTTTGGAGCCGGCAGCACTCAGCCAGCCCTTGTCCTGCAGCTTGTCTTTGAGGTCGGCTTCGATGCCGGGAAACTGCTTGGGCTCTTTGGTCTCGATGTACAGGCCGGGTTTGTGCTGGGGGTTGCCTTCGGCGATCTTGATGATGTCGTCCAGGCTGAGGATTTTCAAACCGACAAAGCCCGGGCGCGCACGGTCTGGGTAGGCGGCGTTGAACCAACTGCCGGCATCGAGGGTTTGCAGCTCCTTCCAGGTGAATTCGTTGGCCGGGCTGTCCTTGCGCTCCGGGAACTTGGTGGCGACATCGGTGGTGCGTTGCAGGTTGTTGTCATGCAGGGCGAACAGCACGCCATCCTTGCTGCGTTGCAGATCCAGTTCCAGGTAGTCGGCGCCCAGGTCGCGGGCGACCTTGTAGGCTGCGGCGGTGGATTCCGGGGCATCGAAGGACGCACCCCGGTGGGCGATCACGGCGGGGTGGGGAATGCCGTCTTTCGTCGCCAGTTCAACCGGGCTGACAGGGTTTGCAGCCTGTGCGTGGCCAAGGCCCATCATCAGGGCGAGCAGCAGGGCACTCTTGGTAAACGTAGCAGGCATGTGCGAGGTCCTTTCGTGGAGGTAACTTCAAGAAGGCTCCCTTTTTAACAATTGCATGCAAATCGCGCTATCACCAAACCGACATTAACGTGCGCATGCGCTATTTTTCTGCGCTTTTGTGCCGTGCTATGCAGTACTCTTGGTCCGAGCTTCCCCGCCAGAGGGAAACCTGTATTGCCTTATTTTTCTGCCTCGCGTGTAAACCATCGTTCACTTCCCCTGTGGGATTTTTCAGTGAGGTTTAGCATGCGCATCACATCAGAACTCATCTGCCAGGCCGCCGACCAACTCAACGGCTTTGTCGGCCTGAACCGCAAGACCGGCCAGTACATCGTACGTTTCAGCGAAGACTCGTTCGGCATGGACGTCGCCGACGACGGCATCATCCCCACCAGCGAGTTTGTCTGGCAGCCCGCGGCTGACCAGGCCATGACCCTGTCCCGCGAGCACATCCAACTGTTGCTGGACCAGAACATCGACGACCGTATCAACATCACTGAGCCGCTGCGGGTGTACATGCGCCGGGTAGAGATCCCGCAGATCAGCGCGGTGCGCAGCCTGGTCAATTGATCACGGTTGATCCCTTGTAGGCGCTGCCTCTACAGGGCGCTGAAGGCATAAGCCCGCTCGACCTTGCATACCCGTGTCTGAAAGGCTGAGTACCAGGTGGCCCGGCCCTGTTCGCGCACTTCACGGTGCTCGGCGTGTTGTTTCCAGGCCAGGATGGCCGCCTCGCAGGCCCAGTAGGACACGGTAATCCCCAACCCATCCTCGCCCCGGGCCGACTCTACGCCGAGAAACCCCGGTTGCTCGCGGGCCAGTTCGAGCATGCGTTCGGCGGCCTGTGCGTAGCCTGGATCGGTGTCGGTGCGCAGGGAGGTGAAGATCACTGCGTAATAGGGCGGGGCGGGTGTCTTGGCGATCATGCCGAACACGCCTGACAGGCCATGAGCCATGCCGTGACCAGCGGCACGCTGGCTCCCTTGAGTGCCGCGCGCTCTGGCTGGAACAGGGTGGCGACAAAAAACGGATGGTCCAGCAGTTCCAAGGCCCGTACCTCGCCCGCTGAGTCATGGGCGCTGCCAATCAGATTGTCCTCCAGCAACGCCTGTTCGAAGTCGTGATTGACGCCATAGCGGCAACGATAACCCTCCTGGATTTCAAGGGTGCCATAAGCCTCGGCAATCCGTGTGAACGCCATCAGGCGTACCGGGGCGATCGTCTCGACCAAGGCGCACGCCAAGGGGGTGATCACCGCACGTGGCGCATCGGGTGCCAGTTCGCCATGTTCGGCATCGGCCCAGCCCAGCACATTGCGCGCATATTCCAGCACAGCATGTTGAAAGCCGCCGCAGGTGCCGAGGAAAGGACGCCGCTGTTCGCGGGCAAAACGGATCGCCCGCAAGGCACCGTCGATATCGCGATAGGGGCTGGCAGGTACGCACCAGAACCCGTCGAAGGGCTGCAAGGCTTGGGCGTCGATGAGGGTGTCAGTGGCCAGCCATTCAACCTGTATCGTCAGGCCCAGCTGTGCGCTGGCCTGTTGCAATGCAAGCGGGATGGCTTGGTGTGCTGTCACTTGCGGGTCGTAATCGCCAATCAGGGCGAGGTGCAGGGCAGTGGGGTTCATAGCTGGCGTCCAATGGCTTGTCGAGTCCTGGAGCGCACTATAGATTGGCGTTCACGCAATCAATATTGGCGTTACTCCACATGCTCAATGCAGCCACGCACTATCAGCTCGACTATCCCGACCTGGCACTGGTCCTTGCCCTGGTGCGTGGTGGCACCCTGGCCCGGGCGGCGGCTTTGCTGCGAGTGGATGTGTCCACGGTGTTTCGGGCTGTGCGGCGCCTGGAATCGTCACTGGGCCAGGTGCTGTTCGAAAAGAGCCGTGCCGGTTACCTGCCGACCAGCCTGGCCACGACACTCGCCCAGCAGGCGGAACGTGCCGAGCAGGCGCTGGAAGCGGCGCGGGTAGGGGTGGAGCAGGGCGGCGAGGTCATCAGCGGCACCGTGCGCCTGACCTGCACCGACTCGGTGTTGCAGGGCCTATTACTGCCGGCCCTGGCCCGGTTCATGCCGGGCTATTCGGCGCTGACTCTGGAACTGAGCACGTCCAACGACTTTGCCAACCTCAGCCGACGCGATGCCGACATTGCCCTGCGCCTGACCCGCACACCCCCGGAGCACTTGGTGGGACGGTGCTTGGGGACGGTGTCCTATCGCGTCTGCGCCAGTCCCGGCTATGCACAGCAGCACGACACTCAGGACCTGGCCACCTTGGCCTGGATCGCCCCGGATGACTTCCTGCCCGACCATCCCACCGTGGCTTGGCGTCGCCAGCACTTGCCTGGCGTCAGGCCCAGCTACCGGTGCAACAGCATGTTATCCGCGACCGAGTTGGTACGTGCCGGCCTGGGCGTGGCGGCGCTGCCGGATTTTCTGTTGGGGGAAGGCCATGGGTTGCAGCCATTGGGGCCGGCACTCGCGGGGCATGATACGGCGCTGTGGTTGCTCACACGCCCGGACTGCCGGGCACTGCGATCAGTGGTGACGTTGTTCGATGAACTGGGCCGGCACTTGCGCCAGCCCTCGTAGACGCCGGCAAGCCGGTCTCTACAACCCGGCCCGTTCATTGGCAAACATTCTCACCGCGCGTACGGCATCGCTGGTGCCTTCGCGAATTTGCAGGATCACCGTGCCGGCCTGATTGGCCAGTTCTACGCCTTGGGCGGCGCGGTCGCGGGTGTTGTCCATGCTGTCGATAGCCTGGCGGGTTTCGCTCTGGATCATCTCGATCATGCTCGAAATCTGTGCCGTGGAGCCGCTGGTGCGTGCGGCCAGTTGCCGGACTTCATCGGCGACCACCGCAAACCCGCGGCCCTGGTCACCTGCGCGTGCGGCTTCAATGGCTGCATTCAAGGCCAATAAGTTGGTCTGGTCGGCAATCGCGCGAATGGTGTTGACGATGGCGGTGATCTGCTGCGAACGCTCGCCCAGCTTGGCGATCAGTCGGGATGAGTGTTCAACGTCGGCGGCTATGTCATGGATGCCGCTGGCGGTTTGCTCAATGACCTCGGCGCCTTTTTCGGCGATATCCCGGGTTTGCAGGGAAATGTGATACGCCTGGGTTGCACTCTGGGCATCTTCGGCGTGCTTTTGCACCATGGCCGTGACGTCGGACGCGAACTTCACAATCTTGCACAAGCGGCCGCTGGCGTCGTACACCGGGTTGTAGTTGGCTTCCAGCCACAGCGTCTGGCCGCTGCGGGTGAGGCGCTCGAACTGGCCGCTGAACAACTGACCCTGGTTCAGCCGGTGCCAGAACTCACTGTACTCACTGCTGTTGGCAAGTTCCGGTTTGCAGAACAGGCGATGATGCTTGCCCTGCAGCTCTGCCAGGCTATAGCCCATGCGCTGGAGGAAGTTCTGGTTGGCGGTAATGATGCTGCCGTCGAGGTTGAATTCGATCACGGCCATGGCTCGGTCAATCGCCTCAAGCTTGGCGTTGGTTTCGCTTTCGGCCTGCATTCTGGCGCTCACGTCCAAGGCGTACTTGACTACTTTCATCACGCGGCCGGATGGGTCGCACACCGGGTTGTAGCTGGCTTCCAGCCACACCGAATGACCATCGGCGGTCACGCGCTCGAAGGTCCCGGACTGGAATCGGCCGTTAGCCAATTGCGTCCATAACTGGCTGTACTCGGCGCTACGGGCAAACGCGCTGGGGCAGAACAGGCGATGGGATTGCCCCACCACCTGATCTTCGCGGTAGCCCATGGTCTGCAGAAAGTTGGTATTGGCACGCAGGACGTTGCCTTGCAGGTCGAATTCAATGACCGCCATCGAGCGTTCAATTGCATCGAGCAGGCTGGCTTGTTGGCTGACAGTGTCTTGCAGGGCAGTAATGGTTTTTTTATGGGCGCTAAATAGCATGGTCGCGGACTCGGGCAAGCAAAGTGCGAGGCGTTATCCCTGGGTGCGCTTGTACGCCGTGAGGCTTCATGGCCCACGGTAGACTTGCTCATTGCCGGCTTCCTTTATACCGACAGGCGGTGGAACTGAGAGCTGAGAGTCATGGGCGGTGACGGAAGTTCGCGCAAAAAACGGCGAAACTCACAGGATCCGATAAATGGTGGCATTTTGATTTTTGTCGGCGCTGGCCGATCTGCAACGGGCGCCAAGCTGGCTTCTACAAGATGGACGAAGACACGGCCTGGATAATTAGCCCATTCAAGCGGAACGTGCGATCCGCGATTCGGCGACCGTCACGCGATTGCGCCCGGTCCCCTTGGCGGCATACAGCGCCTGGTCCGCAGCATTGAGCCACATATGCGCCTGGGTGAAGTGCACCTGGTAGGCCGCCAGACCAATGCTCAGGCTGACCCGCAGCTCAGGAACCTGTGGGTCGCGGTAACGGCTGAACATTTCCCGCAGGCGCTCCATCACATAGCTGGCCTGTTCCAGCGGCACGTCCGGGAGGATCACACAGAATTCGTCGCCGCCGTAGCGGCCAGCCAAGTCATTTTCCCGCACGTTGCGCAGCAATTCCTTGCTCAGTTGCCGCAAGACCCGATCGCCGACGATATGGCCATAAGCATCGTTGATCTGCTTGAAGTGGTCGATATCGATCAGCGCGATGGTGGCCTGGGACTGTTGCTGCTGGCACGTGTGGAACTTCAGTTGCAGCAGGTCCTTCCAGGAGCCGTGATTGAGCAGGCCGGTCAGGCTGTCGGTACGGCTCAAGGCACTCAGGGCGCGCTTGTGTTCCGAGAGCTTGATAGCAAGGCGATAACTGGCCATGCCGATGGCAACGGGGTAGAGGATCAACATCGGCAGGCAGGCATACACCTGGATCAGGCCGACATTGGGGTTGAACGAAGGGCCAAACACCAGCCAGGCCAGTGCAACACCTGCCAGTTGTGCGAGCAGGCCCTGGATCATCAGCTGTTTGCCGCCCGCCGCGACGTTGTGCATGGTCATCATCGCGAGGATGGTGACTGCGGTCAGCGGCGTGAATTGCGTGGCTGCGGCCCAGAACCCACCGGACAGGGAGTCATAGAGCAGGTTGCGGCGCTCGGCCTGGTAGGGGAACGCTGCATGGCTCGACAGCTGGTACGCCAGGTGCGGCCAGATAAAGGCGTTGAACAGCCACAAGCCCCAGATCCAGCCTGGCATCGCCAGCGGATACAGGGCTGCGAACACGCACAGGCTGCCAATACCCAACCCGATCATGCGCGGCCGATAAATGCGCCGGGCAAACGACAGCCCTTTGCCTCGAAGGTTTTCCATAGATCCCTGCGTCAGGTTCTTCTTTTTTTAGGTGGCGAAGGCGTACCTTATCCAAAGGCCATTTACGCCAGATGACAGGCGATTATTGTCAGGGATTTACGCAGGAATAATCAGTGTCCTTCCAGGCCATTTGCGCGGCTATTGCCAGGGTTTAAGGCAAAAACGACCTGTCAGTGTCTTATTGACGACAGAGGGGGTTACCGCGGGGCGGCGGCAATCTCGTAGCCGGCCAGGAACAGATCCATTGCCGACTCGATCACGTTGGCCTGGGTGGGCGCGTCGAGGGTGGGCTGGCCCAGGGTGATTTGTGGCCAGAAAGCGAATGCCTTGAGCAGGCTTTGCACCTGGTGGGCGGCAAAGCATGGGTCGACGGGTTTGAGTCGTCCGTCTTCCTGCGCTGCGCGCACCCATAAGGTAAAACCCTCTTCGCGCTCGCTCAGGCGATTGACGATGTCCTGGGCGCGCTCCGGGGAGTGGATGGTCGCGGCAATCGCGACTCGGGCCAGGTCGAGAAAGTTGGCGTCCGACATCATTTTCATCTTCGCTTGCAGCAACACGCGCAACTGATCGCGCAGGGGATGTTCGCGGCTGTAGCTGACATCCAGTTGCGCCACGCTGCTGGCCCACAACTGATGCAGGATTTCGGTGAACAACTCCTCTTTGCTGGGAAAGTGGTTGTACACCGTACGCTTGGAGACGCCAGCGGTGGCGGCGATCTTGTCCATGCTGGTGACCTCGAAACCGTTGTCGCGAAACTCGCTGATGGCTGCTGCCACGATGGCTTCGCGTTTGCGGTCGGTGAGGCGTTGAGGTGCAGTCATGGGGGCTTTTCGGCTCTGGGAAGAAAATTACACTCGGTAGTTTACTTGGTCCGGGTTTTGTTGCAATCTTGAAACTACACTGTGCAGTGTAGTTGTTGATCTGCATCAGCAGAACGTACCGGAGTCACTTTGTAATGGCCACGATCTCTACCCGTCTCGACACCTCATCTCCCGCACTCAAGTCGTCCGAGCAGCAGCAAGGTCACTTCAGTAACCATGCCGCGGTCAACCGCGCAGGCTTTGGCAAAACCCTGCAGATTTTCTGGAAGATGCTTTTTCACAAGCCTCGCAGTACCCGGCCCGTGGGTGAAATTCCGGTGCAGCGCCTGACGCGTGAACAACTGCTGAGTGCTCCGGATCACAGCGTCTATCGCCTTGGGCATTCCACCGTCCTGCTGAAAATGCGCGGCAAGTTCTGGCTGACCGATCCGGTATTTGCCGAGCGTGCTTCGCCTTTCAACTGGGCCGGTCCCAAGCGCTTCCACCAGCCGCCCATCAGCCTTGAAGAACTGCCGCCGATCGAGGCGGTGATCCTGTCGCACAACCATTACGATCACCTGGACCGCCAGGCCGTGGTGCAATTGGCTGGCAAGACCCGCTATTTCTTGGCGCCACTGGGTGTCGGTGACACCTTGATCAAATGGGGTGTCGCGCCAGACAAGGTGCGGCAGTTGGATTGGTGGCAGAGCACGGAAGTGGACGGTATCCGTTTTGTCGCGACTCCTGCCCAGCACTTTTCGGGGCGTGGACTGTTTGATGGCAACCAGACGCTGTGGGCGTCGTGGGTGATGATCGATGATGCCCGGCGCATCTTTTTCAGTGGCGACACCGGTTATTTCGAGGGTTTCAAGCGTATTGGCGAGCAGTACGGGCCATTTGACCTGACCTTGATGGAAACCGGCGCCTACAACGTCGACTGGCCACATGTGCACATGCAGTCCGAACAAACCTTGCAGGCCCATATCGACCTGAAGGGGCGCTGGTTGCTGCCGATCCACAACGGCACCTTTGACCTGGCATTCCATGCCTGGCATGAACCGTTTGACCGCATCATGGCCTTGGCCTGGGAGCGCAATGTGTCGATTACCACACCCGCCATGGGCCAGGCTTTCATGCTGGGTGCACCTGAGCGCGGGCATGCCTGGTGGCTGGATGTCGAGGCTCAGGCGGCAGAACCGCTAGTGAACTGAAGGGGCAGCAACGTCTGGTCTGCAAAAAGGACTTTCAAGGTGTTTCTGCCCAGAGAGACGACCGGAAAAGGGTGCGATGATCCCGGAAAGCCATTTTCTGGGAGTGGGGACTTATGGAGGACAAATGTAGGAAGACCTTGCGGCCATGTGTACCCTGTCCTGTCGGGGTGCATTCAGTATTCCATGGCTTTGATCACAGTGTTTGTAAGCCGAGCGCACCGTCGGGGTTGGCGAATACCGTGGGCATTTCTCGGGGCTGCATTGAGTTCCAGTCTTCGGCGGCTCCTGTGGGTGTGGCGACTACGCTCACTACCGTCCAGGGCCCCAGGTTCGATATCCCTGGCCCGATGATGAAGACCGTACGTGATCCGTCGCTATCGCTTATTGCCTTGAGTGGCCTCGACCCCGCCGGCCAGGTCCTGATGGAAGTCCCACCCATCATGGATAACCGTTCCGCAAAATCTGCTCCTGTCCTGGCCACTTGGCGTATCGGTTTTGCTGACGAATACCTGCGTAACGGTGTGCGTGAAACGGTGGAGCATTCCAGCGGATTTCTCCAGGCCCTGGAGGTGCTAAAGGTTGCCGGCGCTGAAGTGCTGCCAGTGATGGCGCAGTTACCCGATGCCGCTGCGTATTTCACCCAGGCGTCCAGCAACGAGATCGATGAGCGGGTGAGTGAGCATCGCCTCGACGCGTTGGTGTCCGATGGGCAAAGCCCAGCCTTCCACGGCTTCTGCAAAACCGGATATCCAGGTGTATGCCAGATATTCAACGATGCTACCGATGGCAGCCATGTCGTGCTTTGGTTCTATGGCGCACGTTGGGCACGGGACTCACTGTCGGCACTGGTCCGGGCCTATCAGCAGGCCATGCAGGCCGCATACGGTAACGTGCCTGCGAGGTGAGCCCTTTGCGCGGTCAGGCCTATGCCCCGTTGGGTTGAGGCGTGTTCGACGATGTCGAGCCCAGCATCCGTGCTATTAGGCCACGACGGCCGGGTGCGGCATCGACCTGTGCAGCGACAGAGCGGCGCCCGCTCATGCCCCATCCTGGCGCAAACCCCGGGAAAAATACCAAGCCTTCGTGTTCCAGGCGAAACGCCAAGGCAATGCGAACGGCGTCATCCACCTCCTCATGGCTTTCAAAGCGCTGTATGGCGTCCATTCCAACCCCGGCGTGCCGGGCCAGGTCTTCCCGGCTCCAGCCCAATAGCGCGCGAGCCTGGACACTGTGCCGTGGGGTGAACTGATGAAGGACGATTTGCTGATCTACGGTGGTGCTCACTGCCAGAGAGGACATGGGCTTTCTCCAGGATGCCAACGGGGGAGGGCAAACTATACTGTGTTTTTGTACAGTTGTTTTGACCGTTCATCAACTGGATCATTTCCTGGCTGGCCGGCCCGTGATTGACGGGGGCTGCGGGTCATTTCTCCTCCAGCCCCGGCGCCTCGCGGATAAGCAGGTGGTCCAGGTTCTGGATATCGGCACTGAACACGCCGAATGTCTGCTGGGGGTTTTTCTTGCTCGGTACCTGCTTCAACTCCGGCGTCACACCATAGAAGAAGCAATACAACGGGCGTTCACTGTCGACGGCGGCCTTGATCTGTTCCAGGAACGCCTTGCGCTTGCGGTAGTTCTCGATCAGTTTCTTGTTCAGGTAGACGTTGACGGAATACGGTTTTTTGTCGAGCCACACCTTCTTTTCGAAATCGATGCGAAAGCTGCTGGTGTAGTCCTTGATCGCCTTGATCCGGCCCCAGTAGATCAAGCCTTTGTTGTCCTGTAGGTATTCGATCTTCTTGAAAAACGCCCAATAAGTCGCGGTCTGTTCACCGATCTTCAACGGCATGCCCTTGAGCTTGTCTTTGTCATCGATGTTGGACACGTAGCATTCCACCGGGTGGGCAAAGACACTGGTCTTGTCCGGTGTGGTTTCGCTGGCACTGTGGGATGTATTGGATATTTTCGCAGGCGCTTTCGTCAGATCCTGTGGGATAGCGTCTGCAGAACCTCGGATGACTGCCTTGCGTTCGTACTGACGCCGAGTCAGCACAAACTCCGACGGGAAGTTCTCCTCGCGCTCATCCTCGGTGTCTCCTGCCACGGCCCTGTGACTGGCGTAGCGGCAACCGTCGATATGCCGGGTGCCGGGCAGGTTCTTGAAATGCGGGGTACGCAGGTAGTTGACGTTCTTCCCGTTGAACGTACCGAGCACATTGCCCGCCGCAAACGCCGCACGGCAATCATCGTTGGGGCAGAGGAAACTGTCCTTGTCGGAATCGAAGGCGGCGGTTTCGTCGAAATTCAGGTCGCGCACGTCATAGATCGACAGCTTTTCGTCCAGGCTCAGGCAATAGGCTGTGTCGAATTTCATCGGGGCGGGTCCGTGGGAAGGTTCGCTATTAATAGCGGGGTTGTGCGGGTAGCACAAATATCCGGTCTTCCGTCGCGGCAGCCCCCCTTAATAAACGACTTTCGGTATGTGACAGTAGACTTGATCACCAGGCTATAGAGCTTTGCAATAGAGCATGAAGCGACTATCCTTTGTTTGCTCTCCTTAAATGAGGTGATCTCATGTCTACTGGAACAGTCTTTACAAATAATCGGACGCAAAATATCCGGATTCCGGCCGAATTGCGTTTCCCTGACGGCGTGAAAACCGTCGAGGTCCGTGCCGTTGGGCGTGATTTGATCATCTCGCCGGTTGAAAACACATGGGACAGTTTTTTCCTTGCGGGCGAATCAGTATCCGATGACTTTATGGCGGAGCGAACTGAACCGGCCCAGCAAGAGAGAGAGTCGTTTGATGATTAAATACATGCTTGATACCAACATTGTGATTTACATCATCAAGCGTAGGCCTATTGAAATACTCGAGAAATTCAATGCCAATGTTGGGCGTCTGGTGATTTCCTCAATCACCTTGGCTGAGCTCATGCATGGGGCCGAAAAAAGCCAGTTTGTTGAGCGAAACACTCGAGCAGTGGAAGATTTCACCTCTCGGCTCGACATCATTCATTACGATGAAAAAGCCGCTTTTCACTACGGCTCAATTCGTTCCGACCTGGAAAAAAAGGGCACCCCCATTGGCGTCAATGACTTGCACATAGCCAGCCATGCCAGAAGCTCTGGCCTGGTACTGGTGACGAACAACGAGGGTGAGTTCAAGCGCGTAAACGGCCTGCTTGTTGAAAACTGGATTGCTGCCTAAGACGTTCGCCAGGCAAGCGTTCAACGTTGCTTGCGACTTCTACGCTTGGCCGAATGAAAATGCCGCCAATGCGCATCCTGCGCCGCCGCCAGCAACTCGCGATCCCCGCGCGTGTCACCCCAGGCCCTTAGCCGATACTCGCCCAAGTCCCCATAAATCGCTTCAAGGCGCAGCACCTTGTTCTCGCAACGGCAGTTGTTACCCGTGAGCCGCCCACTCAACACTCCATCGACCACCTCAAGCTCGGTGCCGATCAACTTGATCCCCAGCCGATCAGCAAAAGGCTGCAACACGATTGCCGGCGAGGCCGAACACAGCGTCACCTCGGCACCTGAGCCAATCTCGTCGGCCACCGACTGCAAACCGGCAGGGCGCATCAGCTTGTTCCAATAGGCCTTGCAGTACTCCTCGGCTTTCTGCTGCACCCAAGCCTTCTCCACACCGGTCATAAAGGTGCGAATCAGTTGGGCCTTGAGTTCATCGCGGCTCATCCGGCGCAACAGGAAGCGCAAGCCCGGCAGCGCCAGCTTGAGCATCCGGCGGTTGAATTCCTGCTTGCCGAAAGCAAACTTGAGGAACGGCACAAAACTGTCGTGGCGGGTCAGGGTGCCGTCGAAGTCGAAGACTGAAAGTACCTTGGCGCCCACTGGGCCGGCTTCTAGCATGTCTGGGTTCACGGGGTGGCCTCGGTCCTATCTACTATTTTCTTGGAATGCATAAGCGGTGACCGCAGGCGTCTACTCGGGTATCAATCTGTCGATTTTCGAGTAGAAGCCTGCAGTGAACTCATCCCGGTCACTCGACCGGTGACAACGCTGATGGCAATTGGGGCACAAGGCTACAGCATTGGAGATGCGATCCGAACCCTTCCGGGCCAGGTGCTTGAGGTGATGTACTTCAAGAAATGGCAAACCGTCCACTTCAAACGGCGCGTTAGAACCACAGCCTTCGCAAATACCCTTGGCCTCCTTTAATACCCAAGCGCGCACTTTGGGGTCGCGAACAAAGGTGCTGCTGGTGATGGCCACTTTCTGTGGCAGTGCAATGCCGTCTGGGACTTTGTCGAAATCTTGTCGCAGCAGTTTTGCGGTGCGGCGGACTAGCGTCTGCTCGTCGGCGGTCTGGGCTGCGTCCTCGGATTCGAACACGCCCTGCGCCGTCAATGCTTGGCGGATACGCTGCTCTACGCCGGAGCCCACATTCTTCGCGGGCTTATAACCCTCTATACGGTCCAATCCCATACGCGTGAGAACGGTGGAGATATTTTGCATGCGAAACTCAATGGAGCCCTTCGCGCGGCCCGCCACTGGCCCTTCGCGTAACATGCGGTTTTCGAGGGCTTTATTAAAAGGCCGGCCGCGCTTTTCCCACGCCAACATCTTCAAGTACGCCTCGACCGCAGCCGCTAACTCCGCATCGTCCCAGTCCGTTTTGTCTTTTGTAGTATCCATACAGCCGCCGAGGGTAGAAAACCCTCGGACGATACTGAGTAGCCATTATTGCGTCTACGAAATTTCCTACTTGTCGGCAGGATTTGGCTGTCGCCTGCGTTAGTAAAATCGTTGCTTCATTCGAAAAGGTTGGGTGAGCCTTCGCCAAAATGGAGTCTTCGCGGACGCTCTATCGGTTTTACTCACCAACAAATAAGGCATGTCCCTAAGCCGTATCCAGCCTTCATCTTGCCAATGCAGCAGACTCAGCGACATCTGCGGCCAATCCAGCATGCTCAACAATGGACGCTCCACTGTTTGTGGCTGGCGCTCATCTCGTAATGTCGGAACGACTTCGTGAGTGAGCCAACTGCGCAGTAGTCGATTACCCGGTGCGTAGTGATAAACCAGCAGCGCGTAAGCACCGGATTCGCTGATCATCAGCATTTCTTCAGGTTGACCGTGGAACAGTAGGTTTACGGTTCTGTGCTGGTCTTCATCGAGCTTGCGTGTGGTTCGCTCATCCAGATATCGACCCATTAAACGTCCAAGGTCGCGGGCGCAAAACCAGGGTTGGTTTTCCAGAAGGAGAGAATGGAGAGGAAGGTTTTGACGCGTGAAGACAGTGGGGGCGTAGGGATCATGCATGGCGCACCTCCTGGAGTGGAAGTGTTTGGGGCGCGGCGTTTAGGCAGCGGGTAGCCTTCGCGAGGAAGGTGAAAATTCTAGGCATTTCCATTACCTCTGTGTGATGTCAGCTTTCTTAGGGCTGGGTGCCGGGAGTTAAGAAACCCCACACAGAGGGCCGGACATATTCCCCTTTCGGGTCTTGTATTCGCCCACTCCCGGCATAACAGAGATTTTCGACGCCCACGGGGAAACCGTAGGCACAAAAAAGCCGCTACTGTCGGGTGCGGTCAGTCCGCTGTGTGAGGTGTTTCTTAGGCACCTGACGTAGAGGATATGGACTGCCGATGGCATGGTCAAGGTTGGTGACTACCACTTTTAAGAGCAATCGAATCGATTTAGTTTGAAAAAAGATTTAATTTGTTGTTTATGGTTTTGAATAGGTCCGTAGGTATCATTCGTCCGAAGCCAGAGTCAATCTCTCTATTTTTAATCATTTCTTTTTGTTGATCTTCGGTTGATGCAAGATATCGAAGTAGAACTTCTGCGTGTTCCTGAGCATAACTTGATCTATGTTTTGTTATATTTTGTGGGGGGAAGAAGGTGTTAAGTGTTTGAAGGTGATTGGTAGATGTGTGTATTTTGTTTATTAGTTCTGGTTGCTCCGCTTTACTAAAGCAGGCGAGCGCTATAGCTGTTTGATAATATGGTGTGTACTCAGTGATTTTTGAGGTGTTAAAAAATATCGCCAAGTAGGATACGGTTTTTTGTATGCCTCGGTAACTGGTTTTGTTGGTAATGAATAAGCTTTTGAGTGTTTCAAATACTAAATAGTTTCCGAGAGTTTCATTTTCTTGCGTTACGCTGCTTATAAGGTGTTTGAAGTAGGTTTCACTATGGCTGTTATATTCTGTCTCGATTCTGGGTAGCTCTATCCACAGATCCATGAACTTCTGAAGGTATAAATGTGAATTTATATTTTGGCCATATCTTTTTCTTATCGAGGCATGAATCTGATTTCTATTAGTGATGAAGAGGAATTTAAGGTTTTTTACACTGAATAGGTGCTTTACCTGCTCGATAAGCTCAAGGCAAAAGTCTGGTCTGCATCGATCAAGTTCATCTATAATAAATACCACAGGTTTGTTGTTGCCTAAAATCTCAATGTTCTTTTCTAATGTTTTTCTAAAGGTTTCAAGGGAGGCCTTGTCCGTTTTTGTATCGTCTAGCTTGCTTGAAAGTATTTTGTCAATCCCATCAGAGATTTCATCTTCAGCATTGTCGGAAGTGCCAAGGTTGTCCAGAAACGTATCGTCTAAAATTCCAGCTGTTGCTGTTCGTGCAACGATTCTAATTGCGCCGCGTGCCATTGCTTTAGATGCTTTTATTATTGATGTTCTGAATTCTTTTTTAGAATCGGTGGAATGGCTTTCGAAAATTTCTTGTAGCTCACTCGCGACAGCAAGAAAAGCATCCTTCTGGAAGTCGTTCTTAAATGCGTCAAAGTAAATTGTCGGGATATTTTTTTCTTTGTTTAAATGGGCTGACAACATTAATGCAAAGGTGCTTTTTCCTTCGCCCCATTGACCATCAATACCAACTATCAAGTTTTCATCTGTGCTTTCGAAAAGATTAGAAATGGCCTCGCCTAAATCTTTTCTGTCAAATATATCAACGTCCGGGGTGAAGCCAGAGATTTCTTTTCCTTCAAGGTTTGGGGTTTTGATGAGCACTGTTACATCCCTGTTTGTTGGTGTGTGTAGGGCATAAAAAACCCCGCTTTAGCGGGGTTTTAACATGAGTGTTAGAGGGTGTGGTAGCCCATTTGACCTGCCGATGTAATCAATCCCAGCTCAACGCCCCACCCGTCTGATACTCAATCACCCGCGTCTCAAAGAAGTTCTTCTCTTTCTTCAAGTCCATGATCTCGCTCATCCACGGGAACGGGTTGGTCGTGCCTGGGTATTCTTCCTTCAAGCCGATCTGCGACAGGCGACGGTTGGCGATGAATTTGAGGTAGTCCTCCATCATCGCCGCGTTCATGCCCAGCACGCCGCGCGGCATGGTGTCGCGTGCGTATTCGATCTCCAACTGGGTCCCTTGCAGGATCATTTGGGTCGCTTCTTCCTTCATCTCGGCATCCCACAAATGTGGGTTTTCGATTTTGATCTGGTTGATCACGTCGATACCGAAGTTCAGGTGCATCGACTCATCGCGCAGGATGTACTGGAACTGCTCGGCCACTCCGGTCATTTTGTTGCGACGGCCCATGGACAGGATCTGGGTGAAGCCGCAGTAGAAGAAGATGCCTTCCAGTACGCAGTAGTAGGCGACGAGGTTGCGCAGCAGTTCCTTGTCGGTGTCGACGGTGCCGGTTTCGAACTTCGGATCGGAGATCGAACGGGTGTACTTCAGGCCCCAGGCGGCTTTTTTAGCGACCGATGGGATCTCGTGGTACATGTTGAAGATCTCGCCTTCATCCATGGCCAGCGATTCGATGCAGTACTGGTAGGCGTGGGTGTGGATCGCCTCTTCGAAGGCCTGGCGCAGGATGTACTGGCGGCACTCCGGGTTGGTGATCAGGCGGTATACGGCCAGGACCAGGTTGTTGGCGACCAGGGAGTCGGCGGTGGAGAAGAAGCCCAGGTTGCGCATGACGATGCGACGTTCGTCGTCGGTCAGGCCCTCGGGGTTTTTCCACAGGGCGATGTCGGCGGTCATGTTGACCTCTTGCGGCATCCAGTGGTTGGCGCAGCCGTCGAGGTATTT